>JAADCV010000097.1 GCA_013154235.1 Thermoproteota archaeon
CGCTCTACGTCTTCTACAACTCGGGGCCCCACGCCTTCGTCCTAGCCTACGTCCCTAGGTACGGCTGGATACCGATAGACTTCCTAGCGGGGTCCCTAACGGTCAACCCCTTCATCTTCGAGGGCTACACGACGCAGATAATAGTTAACGAGACGGCTGTGAAGGAGTTCAAGAACGTTAGCAAGCAGATCAACGCGACCCAGATCTTCTACGTCTTCAACCCCCTCCAGTACCAGCTGGTAGCTCCGAACCTCCACCAGTTCGTGGAGAAGCTCTACGCTCCCTACAACGCTACCGAGCGAGCCATCCTGGAGCGCAGCAGGACCGCAACTAGCAGCGTGTCCATAGGCGGGGTCGAGGTTTCTCCCTCTACCCCAGCGACAAGCGCCTCGACTGTTACGAGCACTGTCTACAGCACTAGCGTTAGGACGGTCACAGCGACTGTACCCCTAGCGCAGAGAACGACGATTACCAGCGTTAGCACGGTTACGGTCACCAGCATCAGAACCAGGACGGTCTACACCACCTCCCTACCCCCGCTGCCCGAGCTCGTCGCCCTCCTCGCAGCTATCCTAGGCCTAGGCATTGGGATAGGCCTACTGATCCACAGGGCTATTCGAAGGTAGCGCCTAAGAGATATATGAGGTGGTCTAGTACAGTCTCTAGCGCTTAGGGTGAGCAGCATGAGCATCGAGCTGAAGGTGAGGCTAGCTAAGATAGAGGTGGCTGCCGACACCCCCGACGTGGTTCCGTTCGTGGTTAGCGTAGAGGGGGTTAAGCCCAGCGGACTTCCCTCCGCCTACCTCATAGCTATAGACACGAGCCTCTCGATGGATGGATCCAAGATATTTAGGGCTAAGGAGGCTGCACTGAGGATCCTGGACAGCCTCCGGCCATCCGACCTAGTATCGGTCTACGGCTTCAACAGCCGTGTCGAGAGGGCAGCTAAGCTAGTCCCAGCGTCTAGGAGGGAGGAGCTCGAGAAGGCTATAGTGGGGCTGAGGCTCGGGGGAGGAACTAACATACATGCGGTGCTTAGAGAGCTCGAGAAGGATGCTGCAGCCGCCCTCCGCGGGGGGTCTGTAGGTAGCGTGAAGGTTCTGATAGTAACCGATGGAAACCCCACGGCTGGCCCCAAGAGCGTTGAGTCCATAGCTGCAGCAGCTAGGGATCTAGGTAAGCACGTGTCCGCGGCGCTGATAGTGGGCGTTGGCGAGGACTACAACGAGAAGCTCCTAGCTGAGGTCGCTAGGAACCTCAACGGTTTCTTCGAGCACGTCTCCCACCCCGACCAGCTCTCTAGCCTCATACCTAGGTTCGTTGCTGAGTACAGGGATGTGAGCGCGAAGAGCGTTAGGGTCGTTATAAAGAGCGTTCCGGGCGTGGATGTGAATGTCTTCGGTAGGGAGTCCTACCTCACGAAGGAGGGGCTTGAGATCCCCATAGGGGATGTTCACTACGGTGAGAAGGTTTCCGTAGCTGGAGAGTTCCTCCTAGCGCCTCAGCCTAGCGGAGCTAGGGTTCTAGCGCAGGTTAGGGCTAGGTTCGTAGACCCTAAGACCGGTAGGGAGGCTGAGGTCTCTGCTGAGCCCGTGAGGGTCGTTGCGCTTCCACCCGAGCAGGTTAGCAGCGTTGCTGTTGACGAGAGGGTTCTCGTTGAGGTTAGCGCGGTTAAGCTAGCTGAGTCCCTCAGCAAGGCTCTAGCTACCTCGAGCGGGGGAGCTAGAGCTGCTAGCGAGGAGCTTAAGAAGAAGGTCGAGGAGATCCTCAACACGACGCTGAGCCTAGGTAGGGAGGATCTCTATCAGAAGACTATCGATCTTCAGGAGAGGCTGCGTAGGGAGGGTCTTTCGCCAGAGGCCTACAAGGAGCTAATGTCCCTAATATCCAGGATTCTGAGCGGTAGGCTAGCTGAGGCGAAGGGTGGTTAGCCATGGCTGTGCTCAGGATAGAGATCCGTAGCTACTTCCTTCCCGGGCCTAGCACCAAGGCTCTGAAGCCCGGGGACTACGTTGTTGGTAGGGATCCTAGCTGCGATATCGTTATACCGGATCCCTACGTGTCTAGGAAGCACATGAGGATATTCTACAGGGATGGTAAGTGGTACGTCGTTGACATGGGGAGCAAGAACGGCACGTTCATCAACGGAGAGGATCTTAGGGGTAAGGAGCCTGTCGAGCTTAGGAAGGGCATGGATATTGTCCTCGGGCTCACCACGATAAGGGTTCTCGAGGTAGGCGAGGAGAAGGAGGGTGGTGAGAGAGGGGAAGAGGCTAAGGAGCAGAGCTAGGTTCATTTACCTCTCGTGAAAAACGCTGTGGTAGCGAGCTGAGCGAAGGGTTAGGGACGTGAGGGAGCTTAGTGCATGCCTAGATATAGATGCTGTGAGCAGGGTTTTGCAGGATCCGATAGTACTTGCCTCCCTCTTGCTCAAGCGCGGTGGCGCTACCCTTGTTAGGAGCGGTAAGCTCCAGAGCCTCATCAAGGCGCTGAGCGAGTTCGCTAAGGAGCGTGCCAAGGAGCGGGAGCTCGTCTACGCTAGGTTCAGCGGTAGCGGGTGGAGCTTTAGGCTAGTGGTGTTCGAGGACGTGATCGCGGCGATAATGCTCGAGAGCGGCTCTACGACGAGGATCGGTCTAGAGGCTTTCGCAGCGCTCGGCGAAGCCTATGCTAAGAACGAGAGCGCTAGGATGGTAGCGACCTCCATAAGGCTCGAGGAGGTTCACCCAGGTCTTCGCCAAGGAGTTGAGAAGTGCGTTAAGAGGAAGGGGGCTGTTCCCCAGGCGTGGGTTGGTAGGGAGCTCTTCAGGTTTAGGGTTGAGGGTATAGTTAGTGCTTCTGGGGGGTACAGCTACGTTCTTAGCGCTAGGGACTCGATAGGTAGGGTCTACGCGCTCAAGGTTGTTAAGGGTGGGGAGCGGGAGGAGATGAGCATAGGCGACGCCCTAAGGGTTCTGAGGGGAGCTATCGAGGCTCTCGAGGTCTTTGCTTCCGACGAGGATGATGTTGCTAGAGGCCTAGAGGCTCTAGGGGTCGATAGGTCGCTAGCTAGGGAGCTATGCATGTATAAGAGGTACCTAGCTACGCCGAGAGCGCTCATAGCTGTAGCGGATAGGTTTGACTACGGCTACTACCTAGAGTACCCGCCAGCCGTCATCGAGGACTTTGCGGATAGGGGAGACCTCGAAACCATGGTTAAGAGCGCGGGGAAGCTCTCGGTGGAGGACGCGCTGTTCGTATCTCTGAGAATCTGCGGTGCGCTAGCCCTAACACACGCTGTTGGGGTTATCCACGCTGACGTGAAGCCTAGGAACATACTGATAGTTAGCGACTCCAGCGAGTCGAGAGGCTTTAGACCGCTGCTCTCTGACTACGCGGGGTGCGGAAGGGGTCTAGGGGGCTTTAGGCTGGTTAGAGCTACTCCAGCCTACGCTGACCCGATTCTCGTAGCTATGGAGAGGCTAGACCCTAGGTACGACGTCTACTCGATGTCTATGACTATGCTCTTCTCGCTTAGGGGAGAGGTTCCCAAGCCCCTGGTAGCTGCATCGGCAACGCTTCTAAGAGCTCTCTACGGGGTCCCCATAGACGTGACCGCGATAATCGGCGATTCGCGCGATTTGGAGAAGCTCTGTAGGGAGTGCGCTAGGGTAGCAACGCTGCCTAGGCGCGAGGATAGGGCTAAGGTTCTTCACGAGATCCTGAGGCCCGTCCTCGATAGGATTAGGAGGGATGTGGTTAGGGAGCTAGGTGCGCTAGGAGAGGTTATCTCGAGGGGGCTAGAGGTTGATCTCGGAGCTAGGTATAGGAACTGCGTCGAGCTGTGGATGGAGCTGAGGAGGGTTGCTAGAGAGTTTGGGCTAGAGACGCTGGTGCCTAGGCTAGCTAGATGATGATCTCTAGTCCGGGTGCTGAACCGAGGGATGTTGAGGCGGTTCTCGGCTGATCACCTGCTAGCCCTCTCTATCTCTCGGATAGCCTCCTCTAAGCGAGCTAGCTTAGCGCCGTAGACCCTCTTCATGTACTCCAGCGCCCACCTATGGCCCTCCTCAGTGAAGGCCTCGACGCAGTCCTCGACAATGATGAGCTGATAGCCTCTGAAGAAGGCGTCTGCAGCTGTGTGAAGCACGCAGACATCCGTTGAGATCCCCGTGAGCATAAGCGTATCCACGCCTAGCTCCCTAAGCAGCGTATCTAGATCAGTGCCGTAGAACCCGCTGTACCTCCTCTTCAAAACTATGAAGTCCCCCTCCCTAGGCTCGAGCTCTTCAACAACCCTAGCACCCTCGCTACCCCTAATAGCGTGGGGGCCCCAGAGCTCGAGCTCCCTATCCACCTTGGGTAGGTGCGAGTCGTTGACGTAGATAACGGGGATTCCTCTAGACCTAGCAGCCTCGAGAAGCCTAGCTATGCATGGAACCACCCTCCTGAACCTAGGGCTCGAGAGCGGCCCATCGACGAAGTCCCGAAGCATGTCTATGACTAGGACCGCTAGCCTCATCGCAGCCACCTCTAGAGCTCTACTTGCTTGAGCTGCTCTAGAACGTAGGACCTTATCTCCTCGAGGCTAGGTAGATCCTTAACAAGCTTACCGCCCTCGATAACCTTCTCTAGGAGAGGCCTAGCCTCAGAGCCATCGCTGCACACGATCCTCTTCCCCGGAGAGTCCAAGTAGTCCTCGACTATCGGTCTACACCTGTAAACCTGCTTCATCCCCGGCCACTTGCCCCTCTTGGCCATCGGAACCCACTTTCCGTCGCGGTATATCTCGACGACATCCATGCTGAGGTCTATCGGGGGTGGGCACGCTATAGAGGTTCCAACACCGAAGGCGTCAGCAACGTCTCTCAGCCTAGCTAGCTGCTCCTCGTTGATGCCCCCGCTCACCACTATCTTCACGTTGTCGTAGCCGTGGATCCTTAGGGCCCACCTAACCTCCTCGACTATCATCCTCATGTCTCCGCGCCTGCTCTTGGGGGTGTCCAGCCTAACTCCCCAGAGCCTTGGACCTAGGGCTCTCGCAGCCATCAGCGCCTCGTGCCTCTCGTCGAAGAAAGTGTCTACTAGGGCTATCCTTGGAACGTCTGGAGGAACCACCTCGTCGAAAGCCTTCCACGCCTCCACAGGGTCTCCGAACACGATTATGTAGACGTGGGGCATGGTGCCCTTGGGCTCGAGACCTAGGAGCTCCCTAGCTGGAACCCCGCTAACAGCGTCTACCCCACCTATGTAAGCAGCTCTATCTAGGGCTGGAGCGATAGCTGGGTGCTGAGCCCTAAGCCCGAAGAACAGCACGAGCTTGTCTCCAGCAACCTTCCTAATCCTAGCAGCCTTCGTAGCTACGGAGGTGTAGAACCTAAGCACCCCGAGGATAGCTGTCTCGAGCTGGATGACCTCGCACACCTCCCCCTCGATAACCATCAGCGGGTAGTACTCTCGAAACAGCGTTCCCTCGGGAATAGCGTAGACGTCGACGTTCTTGCCCTTGAGTATGTAGAGAGCCTCCTCGAGACCAGCGAAAACCCCCCAGCGATACCCCTTGGGAAGGCCGTAGCAGTGGATCTCGTACCTAACCCTCGTGCTGCAGAGCCCCTTCCTCTCAAGGATCTCCCTACACCTAGCGAAGTAGATGTCGGTGGCGAGCCCCCTAGCAATGCTATCAGGGTCTAGAACGTAGAGCCTAGGCTCCCTCATCTAAGCACCCCCAAGAATCGAAGTGCGGAAGGGGTTTTTACGCTAGACACCACGGGGCTCTAGAAGCTTAGCGAAAAGCGCTATGTGTAGACCGGAACCACGGGCGGCTTAGGTCTAGAGGATAGGTGCTCGAGCAGAGCCTTCGTCGTCCTAGTCACGTCGTCCCTAGCCATAGCCTCGCCTATGGGGACCCACGCAACGTCAACAGCGTCGCCGCCAGGCCTAGGCTCGCCCTCGATCGTGCTAGGATCGAAGAGCACGTCTATGACCACGTAGTGAAACCTTGGCTTACCCCTCTCATCCCTATCAACAACGTTAGCTACCCACACGACTCCTAGTGGCCTAGCTCTAAGCCCAGTCTCCTCCTCTAGCTCCCTAGCTGCAGCCTCGTAGATGCCCTCCCCCGCCTCTATAACTCCGCCTGGTATTGCCCAGAGCCCCTTTCCAGGGGGATACCCCCTCTTGACGAGGAGCACCCTACCCTCCTTAAGAAGCACAGCCCCTACAGCAGCTATGGCGTAGGGAGGGTACTCAGTGCTCATCAGTACCACCACGTGTTCTCAAACCTGTGCTCTCTCAAAGCTAGCCCCTTTCTAAAGAGGCACACCTCCTCGAAGGGGCACTTACCGTTTGCGCATAGCGGGTGGCTGCACTCCCTGCACCTAGGGGTTGAGAACGTGCATACCTCCCTCCCGAAGCTCCATATAGCGTCGTCTAGGTCTAGAGGATCTATCCCTCCCTCAACGCATACTCTGTGCCACGCCTCCCTAACGCATGTTCTTATCAGCACGTCTGTCTCCGCGCTAACCTCCTCGCCCCTAATGATCGCGTCTCTGAGCTCTCTATCGGGCTTCACTATCCCTAGCCTAAGCGCTACCCTAGCCAAGTGATTATCTACGGCAACCCTAAGGGACTCAGAGTCCTCGATGTCTATGAGCCCCCTCCTCGACAGTATCTTCACGAGCAGCATGCTCTTCTTCTCGACAGGGTCGCTGTAGGCTAGAAACACCCTTAGCTTGTCTAGGAGCCCTGGTCTCTCAGCGTCGGTACTCCTAAGCCTAACGCTTCCGGAGAAGCCGAAGAGGTTCTCCACGGAGCTCCCGTAGACGCTAACCATCTTCCTCCCGAGATCCCTTAGCAGAGCTATCCTCTGCTCAGCGTTCCAAACGTCTCCTCCCCAAACCATCTCGAAGGTCTCTCTCCTCATCGATGCTAGCCTAGTTGGGTCGAAGATGCTTGGATCCCTCCTATAGGCCTCGATTGCTCTAGCGTAGAGTATCTCTGAGCCCCTTCTAACCTTCCCGTTGACGACAGCTGACACAGCCCCTCCCCACGGGTAGAGCCTGTGGTCTATAGCTACGAGGGCTAGGAAGAACATGGCTACTAGGTGAGGTGGATCTCCCTTAGAGGGGTAGAGCTCTGGATCAACGAACCTGTTCGGCTCAACCCTAGCTATCCTATCCCTAAGCAAGCTAGCTACTCTCGAAACAGCGTCGAGATCAATCGATATCGAGGCTCACCACCTCCCCGCCTACAAGGAAAAAGCAAGTATATGAGCTCTTCACAGAGCCATAGACCGGTTTAGGTGAGGAGCTAGCTAGTTAGGTCTCCCCTCAGCCTAGCCACGAGGATCGCTCCAGCTATCAAGATGGCTGCAGCGTAGCTAGAGACCGCGGTAGCGACTATCCATAGCCCTAGGCCAGCGCTAGACGCTCCTATAGCTATCGCTAGCGGTACAGCTGTGCTAGCAATGCTAACACCTATCTTGATAGCTGATCTCGTGAAGCGCCTACCTATAGTTGTAGAGACGCTGAGCTCGCTCCAGCTAGAGGGCTCCCGAGGAAGGAGCTTCGTGCTCACGGCAGAGTTGAGCATAGACGTGCCTACGTTTAGAGCTACGGCGAGAGCTGCGGATCCTAGGGCTAGCGTTGGGGAGCCCGTGGCTAGGAGAACGAGCGTAGCGCTAGCAGCGCACGCTATAGGGGCTGTTACGAGGCTCGTTGCGAGAGCCTTTGATAGCGCTAGCGTCCTCCTATCTATGGGCAGGTGGTAGAGAACCTTAGCCCCGCTACCCTCAACGAAGAACAGGTTGTCGCTCCCCAACCCGCTTAGCGCGCCGATGAAGCATGGCGCTGCTAGGATCGCGCCGCTGAGCCTAGATGCGCTTCCCCACGAGAAGGCTATCGCGAAGATTATGGGGAAGACAACGAGGTAGAGGAGGCTAGCTAGCCTCCTAGGCTCCCTACTCAGAAGCTTTAGATCCTTCCTAACTAGCGCTGCGAGCGGGTGCGAGACCCTTATCCTAGCCTCTGCAGCCCTCCTTGGTGCTGGGCGAGGCCTCTCGGCTGCTAGCTCGGCTCCAGATAGAAGCGCCTCGAGCCTAGAGATAGAGGCTCTGTACACGCCGTAGATTACCGCTATGGTTGTAGCGCACGATGCCGCTAGGGGGATGGGGGAGCTGAAAGCGTAGATGGGGCCTAGGAACGGTACGTATCCTAGCCACGAGGATGCTCTAGGTATGTAGCTAGCTAGGTGCCTAACTATGCTCTCGTGAAACGATATCACTGCGTACATCGCCGTGAAGGCAGCTAGCCATCCGAGGGTAGAAGCTATCCTTAGCGAGACCCTTCTCCTAGCTGAGTAGCTAGCTATGCCTAGCGCTAGCCCTAGGAAGACGGATAGGGCTAGGGTGCTGAGGGAGGAGAAGACTCCAGCTAGAGCAGCCGCTACGGGTATGCTCCCCCGCGCTGCAGCAGCGAACGAGAGGGCTAGGAACGGGACGAAGAGGGCTAGTATCGATAGCGCTCCCCAGTAGAGGAAGAGCGCCGATAGGTACGACAGGAGGGCTACGTACGTATCTATAGGCAGGATCCTAACGAGATCCACAACGCCCTCGCTAACGAAGGTGGCTGTGAAGGGCGCTACCTGCATGAGCGTGAACACGACGCAGAGCCCTAGGAGCAGCGAGGCCCCTACCTCGAACGCGGCCATGGGCTCTACGTAGGGAGCCCCTATGGCTACGGGGAGCCCTAGAAACACTGACATTATACCGTAGAACACGGCTCCGAGAACGTTTGCCCTTAGAGCAGACGGAGGCCTAAAGCCGTAGGCTCTAGCGCTACCCCTAGCCCACGATGGCGCTACCCTCCCGCTCCTAAACCCCCTGTACGCAACCTCCCTAGCTAGGTACCTACCTATCTCCAGAGGGCTAGGCTTAGCCAACTCCCCTAGCCTCTCAGAGCTCTAACAAGCTCCTCGATCTCAGCGCTGTAGCCAGTTAGCTTGAGGTACACCTCCTCGAGCTCCTCCCCAAGCTCCCTAAGCTTCGTCGGAGGAGCATCGGCCTTGATGCTGCCCTCGTGGATTATGACTACTCTATCGGCTACAGCCTCAGCTAGAGGAAGTATGTGGGTAGAGACAACTACCACGCCTCCCCTCGAGGCCTTCTCCCTTATCCATAGCTTCACGACCCTAGCGCTCTCAACGTCTAGCCCAGAAAACACCTCGTCTAGCACTAGCACGGGAGGGTCTCGAAGCATTACGGAGGCTATAGCAACCTTCTTCTTGGTTCCGTGGCTCAGCTCCCCTATGAACTTGCCTAGGTGCTCCTCTAGCCTAAGCGCCCTTATGACCGCGTCTACGCGCGACTGAGGAACGTCGATTCCGTAGATAGAGGATACGAAGCTTAGGTACTCGACGATCTCTAGGGACTCGTAGAGAACCGGGTCCTCAGGTACGTAACCAACTACCTTCCGAGCCCAGATAGGGTCCTCGTCAACCCTTCTATCCCCTATCGACACGTATCCCCTATCGGGCCTAACCAGAGCGATACTCATCTTCATTAGCGTGGACTTCCCCGAGCCGTTAGGGCCTAGGAGAACCGCGACCCTCCCTGGACTAAACTCTGTGGATACTCCCTTCAGCACGGGCTTACCGCTGTAGTACTTCCACACATCTACGTACCTAAGGCTAGCGCTGGTAGCAAGCTCTGGAGAGCTACGCATTGTCTACATACCTCGTGGTCTGAGCTATGATCTGGAGGAACCACCCTATAAATTCTTTCCGCAGGAGAGGAGAGCTAGCTACCCTCGCGAGCGTCATAGCTAGGCTTAGGTCGCTTGAATCGTTGCGGACGCGTTCACGATCTCTAGGTTTAGGGCTAGGAGCCTCGCGAAGATCGTCACGTCGCTGATAACCTCTGCAGCGCTTAGCGCTGGTGCAAAGCCCGTTGCTTCACGGGTTCGCGAGGATAACGAGCTTGCTACCCGGGTATATAGAAGGCATTGGTATAGAGAGACTGCTAGGAAGCTTTGGATAGCTGCTGAGAGGAGGCGGAGCAACACGGATATTAGCCTTAGATAGTTTCACTGGCGCTGGGCACGAGCCTTGAGGTGCGCTCTAGCGATAGCGCTTCTCCTCGCAGCGCTATCTCCGCTAGCTCTACACGCGCTGCAGGTATACGTAGCGTTTCCAAGCGCGGTGTTTTACCAGGGTAGGGTTGTTGTGACGACAGGTGTTGGGAACTCGATCGCTGTCTTCGCTGAGGGCGAGCCTATCTTCGTTGCGTGGGGCTCAGCCATAATCAATGCGAGCGGTAGGCTCCTAGGGATATCACCTGTCTTCGCTAAGCCTACCGAGGTTGGGGGAGCAGTATTCGATCCTAGGCTTGTAGAGAGCTACGGCCTAGAGAGCTCTAGGGGGATCACCTACGTTGAGTGGAGCTCTAGCCCTATACACCTAGGCCGCTCCGTAGCCACAATCACGTGGAGAGGAGGCGGAAACGTTCTCAGCGCAACGAGGTGCTGCGCTCTCGTAAGGCTATGGGGGTCGATGCAGGTCTACGCAACAGCTTCAGAGGCTCTCAACGAGCTCCTCGAGCGCAGCGTGCTGATACCCCTAGCTAGCCTAGTGCCTAGACACGTAGAGATGTACGCAGCCCTCCGAGGAAGAATAGTCAATACCTCTACCCTAGCTGAGCTAGCTAGAGGTAGGTTTGTTGAGACGCCCCTCCTCATAATATCGAGTGGAAACACAACCCTATTCCTAGGAGGGGCGCTCATCGAGTACATCCCGGGCATACGAGCGTGGAGGCTCTGGCTCGGGCTAACAATAGATCAGAATAGGTCTGTAGTGAGCAACCTCCTGCTAATCGTAGCGCGTGGAATACCTAGAGAAGAGTCTCTGAAGATAGCATCTAGCTACGCCTCAACACCTAACCCAGTAGAGGCTATACGCGGAATATGGAGCGCCCTAGCCATAGCCCCGAGAACCAAGACAATCACGCTAACCCTCACGAAAACAGCGACGAGACTCATAGTCAAGGAGCTAACACCCCTCCAAGCAGCAACCATAGCAATAGTAGGGGTGTGCGTGGGAGCATTCATAGGGTTCTCCATAGCCACAGTAGCGGTAAAGAAAGTGTTGAGACGCGAGTAGCGCTAGCAACTTCCCCGAGAAACTCCAAGACCTAGCTCAAGCTATAGGGCGGAGAATTCTCTCGCTACGAGCTCCCGAACCAAATGTCTCGTAGCCTCCACAGAGCTTCGCTAAACCACATCTTAGCCTCGTTTCGCAACTCTAGCCACCCAGCTCCACAATACCTCGGCGTTTGTATTGAATAAATAGATCTATCCACTCTTAGCTCTAGCGAGCCTAACAACGATGATCAGCGACGCTAGAGCTATTGCTAGAGACGATATCGACAGAGCTCTCCACAGCAGCTCATCGATAGAGCTAGAGCTGCTCGCGCTAACAGCGCGCTCAAGATGCTCGATCTCGCTCTTCATCTCCTCAACAGTCTTGTTGAGGTACCTAATGCTCATCTCGTGCTTCTTCAGCTCGGGAAGCATGAGCACCGGAAGCAGATCGTACCTAATGCCCTCCGGCCTGCCCTTCGAGTCGAAGGTTACTAGGATGGGTAGCACCTTAGCGACCTGCTCAGCTATTAGCCCTATGCTGGTAGTGTTGAACTTCCTCCACTTGAATACCACTGGCTCAAGCTCGTAGATCTTGCTAGTGTTTATGACCGAGGCTAGTGGCCTTATGTCGGTCTTGTACCTTAGCGACGACCAGCTGTTTACCATTAGGTAGCAGGTTCCGCCCGACAAGCATACGAAGTACGCTGGATAGAGTCCAGCTGGGTTGTACTGAGGATTATATCCAGGTGGCTGGTAGATCTCTAGGTATACCGGTGTGGATCCGTTGAATAGGTACGTACCGTCGTAGCTCCAGAAGCTCATGCCTCCATTGCTGGACTGTATCTCTAGTATTGAGCCGCTCAGCAGGTTAACGCCGATAATACTCTTTCCATTCATGTTCACTCCATAGACGGTCTGCCCGTTGACTGTGGAGACAGGCTCTAGGTAGCCGTTGTAGAAGGTCCAGTAGGTGGATCCGGTGGCGAGGCTCGATATAGGCATGTAGTATACTCTGCCGGTGTAGCTATCCCAGACAAGAACGTTTCCCGCTGTCGTGCTCTCGGTGAGTCCGTAGATGTAGAGACCTTCTGTTCCCTCTAGGCTTAGGTCTCCAGATGCGCTTATCCTCACGTCTCCAGCTGAGCTCAGTGAGATTGATCCAGCTACAGAAGTTGCCTGTATGCTAACGGAGTTGCCTGATATAGCTCCTAGGCTTATGGAGAGCCCTCCTATGTATGCGCTTCCCGCGGAGAGAGACCCGCTTACCGATGCTGATGTAGCGTAGATGTTTGTTGCGTACAGGTTGCTAACTCCCGTCAGCTCGTGATTGTTGAGGTTCACTCCGGTTCCGCTAACCGTAACAATATCTGTTCCACTACTTCCCCACCCACCTATCTTCAGCCTTATCTCGTCGCTAGAGGCTATCTCCAGCCTATCGGTCCATCTCGTTATCCTAGCCCATGCCCCATCGTTCGTGTTGTATAGGTAGAGGTAGCCCTGACCGTCGCTGTAGCCCCCTAGCATAGCTATGACAGTGCCATAGCTATTCCCTAGCCCCACGTTGCCCTCAGCGAACAGGTTCTTCGTGTGTATCCCTCCTCCGCTCCACCCGCTCGGGTAGAAGTCTGGGTTGAGCCCGTTCGTGCTTAGGTTACCGCTTATCCTCACGTCTCCGTTTACGTCTAGAGCGTACTGGGGTGTATCCGTACCTATGCCGACCAAGGCATAGGTGTAGATGTTTGAGCCGGACCAGTACCATGGGCTCTGCATCCACCCCACGTAGCCGCTCGGGTTCTCAACGAGTATCCTCAGGTTCGTTGATAGCGTCATGTCTGGTATGCTCGTAATTTTCATGCCCGTAGCGTCGAACACTATGTAGGGGAGGTTGGTAGGCCCGTAGATAGCTCCTATCCCGTTGGATCCCCCGGAGATGAATATCGAGTCTATCCCGCTAACGTTATGCCCAAGCATATCTAGGCCGCTAGCATTTATCTTGGCGATGTCCGTGCCGCTGTTGCCCCACCCGCCGATCTTGAACCTTATCTCATTGCTAGACGCTATCTCGAACCGATCTGTCCACCTGCTCAGCCTCGCCCACGCACCGTTGTTAGTGTTGTTGAGGAACACGAATCCTTGACCATCAGACGTTCCGCTTATCCAAACCACTAGGTTGCCATTCCTTCCTAGCCCCACGGACCCCTCCGCATAGACATCCCACGTGTGCACACCTCCTCCCCAGCCGGGTGGCAGGCCTTTGTCTGGGCTGTAGCCATGGGTACCTATGTTGCCTAGGATCCACACGCTTCCATTCGGGAATACGTGAGCTACCTCTACCGGCGACGAAACCTTGTAGTCGTAGAATAGCGATAGCTTGTTGCCGCTGGGCATGTAGTCTAGGTACCACCTAGGTGTAGCCTCGTCACCCTCCTCAGTTATGTAGTACCTCGGTGCGAAGACGTAGCCGCTGCCGTTTATGAAGAACACTCCGTGCCAAACGGTTCCGTTGAAGTGCGACACCCCTATCGCGTTGCCTACCGGTGTTCCGGGGAAGTAGTCCCAGAGGAAGTTCGTTGGCTTTCCACCCTCGGTAAACCTGAAGTAGTCGGCTAGAACAGTCGATGCTATCGCTCTAATAGGCCCGTTTACATCGAGCCTGTACTGAGGGCTATCGGTTCCTATACCCACCTTGATGTACGCCGAGCTGTTGGATATGTATATGAGTCCCGAGGGGTTGTAGCCGCTGCTCCACGCTGGGTGTATGATCATCGGGGAGCCGTTGAACGCGAAGTCGTTTAGCGAGCCGAAGTACATGAGGAAGAACCTTCTGGGGTTCGACGGGTTTGAAACCATTAGGCTCCCAACAACCTCTAGCTTAGCGCGAGGGCTCGTAGTTCCTATACCTACGGCAGCTGCGGATAGGTTCGCGTAGAGGTAGTTGCCGTTCCAGAACCAGTCGTTGTCTCTAATCGTCGAGACGTCTCTCCAGAACACGTAGCCGCTAGAGTTCATCACTAGGATGCGGCCTAGGGAGTTATCCTCCTTGACCCCCGAGATGATTAGATTTGTCGTGTTGGTCACACCCTCAACAAGTAGAGCAACCTTGTTGACCTGCTTAACGAAGACTGGCTTGATTACTGCTGTTGGCTGCTGCGGCGCGTACTTCCTAACCCTCACCCAATCAACGTAGAGTGCCGAGGATTGCTGAAAGAATCCTGAGTCTGGGTCTGCAGCTATTATCAGGTGCCCAACAGTCGTGTATGGTGTTCCAGCGAGCCTAAGGGTCTCGCTGCCTAGCGTGCCGATGAGCTCTACTGAACCGTTGGGTAGAGCAACCACCGTTGTTCTAGCTATGTACCACACTCCGGGCTCTAGGTAGGCTGATCCCCTGATAAACGATGTGTTTATGAAGAGCGTATGCGTGTCTCCACCTGCTCCAGCGTCTCCCAGTAGGTGGAGTATGTTCGTGGTAGCGAGCCATCTTGGGTACTGCGTGTGGTTCTCCCAGCTGGTGTCGATGCCTATCTGGGCATCTAGGTCTCCGCTAGTGGGAGCCTCCACCCTGCACTCGATGGTCTCGTTGACGAAGCTCATCGTGGCTACGCTCATCACGCCTATGGGGCTCCCGGAAGCGCTTGGCCTCGCTATCTCTAGAACGCTAGACCCGTTAACGCTGGCTATGGTTACGGTTCCGCTATCGCTGTACACGTACCACCTGCTGGTGTTGAGCGTGGTGAAGCTGTCGTAGAAGTCGAACACCTGGCTTCCGCTAACCGCGTAGTTCGTGCTGGAGTTGATTATGTAGAGCACGGTCTCTCCGTTAGCCGGTATGAAGGGTACCTTGACCCATATCACGCTGCTCCTACTAGTGTTGCACTCCCCGTTAGGCTGCTCGAAGCAGTATGGCACCACGACTCCGCTAGGGGTAACTATCTCGAAGTACCTGTACCCTATGGATGATATGTCTACCCTTACCTGGAAGTTCGTTAGGCTGACGCTGTTCGGATTTGTTATCACTAGGTCGTACCTCACGAGCTTTGAGGAAACGACCTCGAGAGGAGCCTCGGGGTTGACTGTCCCTATCCCTACCCCTACCGCTGAGGGGTTCGCGTAGAGCTTGTTACCGTTCCACAGCCAGTCGTTGTCCTGCCCACCGTATATCGGTGGAGCTGCGTAGAGCTCCCCGCTAGGCCCAACCATAAGAACGTAGCTTCCTCTACCGGTCGGGAGGTTCTGGAAGATGACTGAGCCGTTGACGTGCAGCGTGGCTTGGGGATTGGTTGTTCCGATGCCTACGTACTTGAACCTAGGGTTCGCGTAGAGCTTGGAGCCCCTCCATAGCCACGCTCCGTATCGAGGTATCTTGGATGCGCTTACTATGGGTACGGGGGCTACGCTAGCTGCAGACGATATCGATAGGCTAGCGGTGAGGAGCTCGCCCTCGTGAATGCCCCTAGTCAACGTGATGTTTATCACCGCTACGCAGCTTGGGCACAGCGCTAGGGGTAGCGATGGGTTTGAATAGAGGATCCTCCCGCTAGGAGAGTAGACCCTTATCGACACGCCGCTAGATCTATTGAACCTAGTTAGGACTAGGCTCTGGTGCTGGAACACTAGAACCATCCCTGTTAGAAGGGCGGATCTAGAGCAGGAGTTCGAGACGTTGATAACTATGTCTCCGTAGCTATCGTTTAGCCAAATAGCCTTGATGCAGCTCGATAGCGATGCAGAGTATATTCTCTGCTGAAGCACTGACGCTAGGCTCTGGTACGACGAGGCAACGATCCTCATGTAGACCATGAGCGTCGCTACCATAGCTATGAATAGCAGTATCATCAGAACCATTCCGACTACGGAGGCTATCCCTCTAGATGCTCGAGGCATGGGTCTCCACCTCCCCACCTCCGTAAACAACTTCGATCGTAGCTGACCTAGGCGAGGGGGATAGGGGCGATAGGTTGCACGAGATGTAGATGACGGAGTAGGGAGGCGCCTCGCTGCAGGACGCGTTCGAGCCGACGACGCTGCACGTGCACATGCTAGCTGCTAGCGTCCCGTTCACGTATATACCGTCTATGGACACGGGCCAGCTCCCCGTAGCTAGGTACACAACTAGCTGGGTGCCGTTGATGAAGCTCGCTAGAACGTCTAGGCTCTGCCTAGCATTCATCTCCATCCGCTGAACCTGTTCCCTAAGCGCCTGCTCCTCAGCCCCGAACTGGGAGACAGCGTAGGCTATGAGGTAGCTGCCGAAGCCGAGAACCAGGATCGTGAGTATGATTGTGGATACGTAGGGAGATACTCCTCGACTGAGCACAGCGCCCCATGACACGTAACATGTATACCTAGTAATAAGGATTTCTGAGCAATACCTAAACAAGAGGTATATCTATTCGTCGGCCTTCGACAGTACTAGAAGTTTTGGAGCTCTGGATACAGGTAAGTAACTTATATACACCTGCAGCTAGATCCTTCGCGCGGGCTAGGCCACGGGGCCTCGCGCTAGGCTATAGCCCCCGCTTCTATAGGTCTAGCGATCTAGAGCTACCAACGATGTAAGTAAGTTACTTGTAGAGCAGCGCTCCAGCGAGCCTAGCAACATCCTCAGCTTCCTCCCTCCCGCAGCGCTGGATATCAACGATCCTCGTCCCAGCGACTAGAGACCTAGGCCCTAGGCGAAGGAGTGCAGCAGCTATGGGGTTCTGGGCTAGAGGAGCCTCGATAACGAGGGCTAGGGGTATGGATCCCATCTCGATACCTACGTAGCTGATACCCATGGCTCTAGCGCTACCAACCGTGGCTAGGTAGAGGGCTCTCCACGGGTTCATTCCGTGCCTAGCTAGGTGAGAAGCCTCGCTGAGCGTATCGGGGTCTTGCCAAGCCGCGTTATCGGTTCCTAGACCAGCTGGGTAGCCTCTAGAGGCTAGCTCCTCGAGAGCTTTGTAGCTAGGCTGCTTAGAGACTAGGAGCGCGTTGGATCTCGGGCATGCGATGATTCCCCTCACGCGAGTAGCGTGGTTAAGAAGCTCGTCCTTTGCGAGGTGCGTTAGGTGCACCGAGATCATCGGCTTCCTAACGAGCTCGAAGTCTCTAGACTCGTATAGCCTACGCGTCTCAGAGACATGCACCTGGACGTAGGCCCCTACCCTCCCAGCCTCCCTAGCAACCACCTCTAGCTCGCTAGGCTCTAAATCGAGAGCAGTGTTCATGGCTAGAGCTCTCCACTTCCTCAAGAGCTTCAGGTAGCTCTCAACGTCTCCGATCTCGCTAGGAGGGGGCTGAGGAGCTACTATAGATGGTATCC
>JAADCV010000076.1 GCA_013154235.1 Thermoproteota archaeon
TCGTAAACTCACCCAGGCATCACCTCGTGGTAGCAACAACTTTATGTGGTTTAAAAAGCCTTTGAGTGGTCATGATCTAACTCGTTTATAAACTTAAAGTCATTATGAAAGTGTTCCAATGAGCGATTACATGTAGCAGCAGCTTAGTTCAATTATGCACAGACATTGAATTAGAAGACCATGTACAGAGCATTTTATTTCCGTTGAATGTAGATGCCCATCGGTAGTAATAGCCTACTAAGCGCTGAGCTACAGGAGGTAGAGAGGGCTTGCGCCAGCACGGGGCTCAGAGGCTGTGCCTCCGCGCCTACGTATTTAGATCTGGAGGGGCATCGATAGCCGTTGAGGCGTCCATGATATGCAGCTTAGAGCGGCCCGAGAACGCAGCTCTTCTGCTATTCAATGCTGGTGAGCTGCATCGCTCCAGCTGGATCTGTGGTAGGGTTGCTAGAGCTTGCGTAGAGCCTAGCTCGGTTCTCTCGCTTCTCTCGGAGGCTCTCGATAGGGTTAGGGGGTCTATGATTAGGAGCAGCGTTAAGGGGTTTAGGAAGTCTAAGCTGCATCTAATCGTGCCGTTCCTAGGGAGGAAGATCGGTGTTAGCAGCAATTCCATGCTTGCGATAGCCATACTCGAGAAGGCTATCGCTCTTATCAGAAGCGGGGAGTTCAGCGGCGAGATCCATATACCTATAGAGGTTGCGTGCGGCGAGAACCCCTCTGCCTCAAGCCCCATACCGTCTGTGGATAGAGCTGTGAAGTACCTAGCTGAGAACGATGCTGGAGCTAGAAGCTTTATCAAAAAGCTTTGTGAGGAGGCTACTCAGCGAACTTCTTAGCTAGAGGAATAGCATCGCTGAGCCCTAGCCTCTCTAGGGTCTCCGGCTTCGGCACACCGTTGCTAGACCATCCCCTAATCTCGTAGTACGCCCTTAGGAGCTGCAGGAACTTGTCCTTGTCTAGCTTAGCTCCCTTGAGCGGCCCCCTAGTCAGCGGCTCCTTGAACCACCTCTCGGGGGGCATATCCATCTCTATGCTCCATCCATTCATCTCCCTGATCCAGAACATTCTTATGAGCGCGTAGATCCTATCGGCAACCGTGTAGATATCGTTTAGCGTGTAGCTGAGGCCCGTGGCAGCATTGAACAGCTTTGCGTAGTACTCTAGGCTTAGGCCGAGCTCGATTACGGGGAGCCTGCAAGCAACGATCGACTCGAAGAGGCCTCCTCTCCACCTCTGCATCTCGATAACTTTCTCAGCCTTCTCCCTACCGTAGCTAAACCTTCCGTGCGCTACCTCCCAGCTGATCACCCACGCATCCTTGTGATGCGCTCCTATGGGGCTTGTTGCGTAGGCTAGCGCCATTCCGGGGGCCGCGTGGCAGTCGTAAGCGCTTATCTCTAGCCCCTTCACGTGCATAGCGTAGCTCGTCTCTCCAATCCTCTCCGAGATCCTCTTGACGCCCTCCGCTAGGAGATCTCCAATACCCTCCCTCCTAGCTATGGACTTGACCAGCTCAACGTACTTCTTGGTCTCTCCCCACGAGATGTCTATATCTAGCTTCTTCCTCTCGGCTGCCTCCGTAGCGTAGCCAAGCACGTTGCCTAGGCTTATCGTATCTATCCCGAGCTCGTCAGCCATCCTGTTGAGCATGGCGGCCTCCTCAAGCCTGGATACACCTATGTTGCTTCCAAGCATAGCTATGTTCTCATAGTCGACCTCAGACTCCTTACCCTCCTCATCCCTAACAACGTGGCCGCACGGCATTACGCACAGGGGGCAGCTCCTCGTCCTAACCCTTATCTTCTCCATGTAGTCGCCGCTGATCGTTTCCCATCCGTCGAAAACGCCCTCGCGGTAGTTGAAGGTTGGTAGAACGCTGTTCTTCTGCGCCCACGCTACTGTAGCCATGGTTCCCTGCCTTAGCCAAGCGCTGTACCCATCGCTCTTCCTAACCGACTCGATAGCCTCTCTAGCGATCTTCATGTACGTATCCGGGTCGCTCAGCTCGGGCTTCTTAGTGCCCTTGATAACGATAGCCTTCAGCTTCTTGCTGCCCATAACAGCGCCCATACCCGGCCTGCCGCCGCTCCTACCCTTTTGCGAGACTACGGTTGCGTACCTAACGAGGTTCTCTCCGCCGGGGCCGATGAGGAGTATTCCAGCGTTCTTCCCGAACCTCTCTTCGAGCTTGTCGTAGGCGGTGAAGGTGTCTAGACCCCATAGATCCTCAGCGGGCTCCAGCCTAGCCTTATCGTCCTCTACAACTAGGATGGAGGGCTTCTCAGCCTTCCCCTTTATCACGATAGCGTCCCATCCAGCCATTCTAAGAGCTACAGCAGCCTTGGTCCCTATGTTGCCATCTCCATAGCCTCCGGTGAGCGGGCTCTTGGAGGCTATAACCATCTTGCCCATGCATGGGCCCATGAGCCCGGTGAGCGGGCCTACGGCTAGGATCAGCAGGTTGCTAGGAGATAGGGGGTCTGTACCGGGCTCTAGCTGATCCCACAGTATCTTTACGGCGAAGCCCCTACCACCTATGAAGTCCCTAGCCATCTCTCCGGGGTAGCGCCACTCCTTAGCCTCCTTCCTCTCTAGATCGAACACGAGGATCCTCTTGCTCCAGCCAAACAGCTTCTCGGTCATGGATGCTCACCCACGCAAGCCTATACGCGAATCACACGTTACTCTGCATACTAATCAGCGTTTTGCATAGAGCTCGCTAGAGCCCTAGCTCTAGGCACTTAATACTAGGCTACGCGCCGCTGAACAGCGGTGGTAGCTTGGGCTGCAGCATCGTGGTTGACAGCAGGCTTTGTAAGGGCTGCGGGATATGCGTTGAGCTCTGCCCAGCTAGAGCTCTCGAGCTAAGCAAGGAGCTTAGCCCTAGCGGCTACCGGAACCCCGTTCAAACCGGTAAGTGCGTTGGGTGCAGAACGTGCGAGATGTTCTGCCCAGACTTCGCGATAGCGGTGGTGTGCAATGGTAAGGGCTCTGCTTAGCGGAAACGAGGCCGTTGCCGAAGGAGCTCTAGCAGCAGGCTGCAACTTCTTCGCTGGCTACCCGATAACGCCCAGCAGCGAGATAATGCATTACATGGCTCGCGAGCTACCTAAGCGCGGAGGCTCGTTCATACAGGCTGAGGATGAGCTAGCGGCAATAAACATGGTCATAGGGGCTTCGTGGGCTGGCGCAAGGGCTATGACGGCTACGAGCGGACCCGGCTTCTCGCTCATGCAGGAGGGCCTCGGCTACGCAATTATGACTGAGACGCCGCTAGTCATAGTCAATGTTATGAGGGCTGGGCCAGCTACGGGTCAAGCCACGAAGGCTGCGCAGGGAGACTTGATGCAGGCTAGGTGGGGTAGGCACGGGGATCAGATGATTCCAGTTCTAGCTCCTTCGAGCCCCCAAGAGGCGTACGACCTAACTATAGAGGCGTTCGCGATAGCTGAGGAGCTTAGGACCCCGGTAGTGGTTCTAAGCGATGAGTTCATAGCCCATGGTAGGGAGGTTGTGGAGCTCCGTGAAAAGGTTGAGATCCCGAGCCGTAGAAAGCCTAGAGACCCTAGCGAGCCCCCGTTCGGCTCGCCCGACCCAAGGATCGCGCCTCCCATGCCACCGCTAGGCGAGGGGTACTACGTCATAGTTACTGGGTCGACGCACAACGAGTACGGGTATAGGGATGTGCATAGCTTCGAGACTCACTTTAGGCTCGTTAAGAGGCTAGTCGATAAGATTAGGCTCAACGTGGATAAGCTCTTCAGGTACGAGGTTCTCGGCGACGATGATGCTGAGGTCGCTATAGTGTGCTTCGGTTCCGTGTCTAGAAGCGCTAAGCAAGCCCTTCGTATGCTTAGGTCTAGGGGCGTTAGAGCTAAGCTCCTTAGGCTAGTGACGCTGTGGCCCATGAACGACGAGGTTGTTAGGAGGGAGCTTAGGAGCGCGAAGACGATCGTTGTGCCCGAGATGAATCTAGGGCAGCTGATCTACGATGTTCAGAGGCTCGCTAGAGAGGACTCGAGGATAGTGGCTGTGAACAAGGTTGGGGGCGGCATACCGATATACCCATCCGAGATTGTTGAAGCTGCCCTAGGTGGATCGAGATGAGCGTGGCTAAGCACTTCTCGAGGAAGTACCTCCGAGAGGAGGTGCTGCCAACACCATTCTGCCCCGGATGCTTCAACGGCGTAGTGATGAACGCGATGTTCAAGGCTATGGAGGAGCTGGGTATCGAGGACCTCAGAAACTTCGTGTTCGTCAGCGGCATAGGGTGCTCATCGTGGATCCCCAACCCCTTGATAAGGGCTGACTCCCTCCACACTCTACATGGAAGGGCTGTAGCGGTGGCAACAGGCGTCAAGCTAGCTAATCCAAGGCTGAACGTGGTTGTGATAGGCGGTGACGGGGATCTTGTAGCTATAGGGGGTAACCACCTTCTGCACGCAGCTCGCAGAAACATGGATCTGCTCGTCGTCATGGTGAACAACATGGTCTACGCGATGACTCGAGGGCAGCTAGCCCCAACAACGCCTCTAGGGTTCAGAACAGCGACCACGCCCTACGGAAACTTCGAGCCGCCAATAAACGTTGCGAAGCTGCTGATAAACACCAACGCTAACTACGTAGCTCGCTGGTGCGTATCGAACTTCCACAAGCTGAAGCAGAGCTTCAAGGAGGCGCTTAGCGAGGTTAGCAAAGGGTTTAGGTTCATAGAGGTGGTCGCTCCATGCATAACGTACGTCGTTAGGTACGAGGGCAAGACGCCGGGGCAGAAGATCAAGGAGCTGCGGGAGGCTTGCGTAGAAGTGAAGAGCATTAGCGAGATCGATGATGTGGAGAGGAGAGGCAAGATAGCCGTAGGGGTGTTCAAGAAGGAGCTGAAGCCGGGGTATGTAGAGCTCTACGAGAGCTACGCGTCTAGAGCAAGGGAGGCTTCGCAGAAATGACTTATCTAAATGGGTAGCTAGTGTAGGGAGGTGGCACTAATGAGATCGATCGCGTTCCTCGGCCGCGGTGGGCAAGGTATTGTGTTCGCCGGCGAGGTGATTGCCGAGACGCTCTTCGAGCAAGGGCTCTACGTTGCTCAGCTGCAGAGCTACGGTGCTGAGGTTAGGGGTGGGTCCGTGCTATCATACGTGGTGTTCGACAGGGATAGGGTCGAGAACCCGTTCATCGAGAGCTTCAGCCTCGCTATCGTTCTTCACGAGGCTGGGATGCGGAGATGGATGAAGCACCTCGAAGGCAGCGATCTAGTGATTCTAGACGAGCTTGTTAGCGCTGAGCTGAGGAACGCTGTAAAGCTTCCGATATCTCGCGTATGCGTTGAGAAAGGGGTTCTTGGTAGGGAGAACGTGGTTGCGATAGGGGTTATCGCTGCTTCAGGCGTGCTCGATCCTAGCGTTGTTGAGAGGGTCCTATCGAGGAAGAGGGGGTTCGAGAAGAATATCGAGGCCCTTAAGCTAGGTTTGGAGCTAGGTAGAGATGTAGCTGATAGAGTAGCCGCGGTGCTAAGGCTCTAGCCAACCACTGCAAGCTCTTTTATCAGCGCTCCCTTCTCGAAGCGCTCTAGCGTTAGCCGCGCCGCATGCTCGATACATGGCTTGCCCCTAAGCACCCAGCTAGCTATAACCTTGCCGGTTACGGGCCCCATCATGTAGCCGTGCCCGCTGAACCCTGTGGCTAGGAACAGGTTGCTGTAGCTCTTTACGGGGCCGTACACCGGGTGGTTATCAGGTGTAGTCACGTAGTACCCTATCCAGTACCTAAGCACTCGAACAGCCCTTAGGAACGGTAGGAGCTCAGCTATGGGCTTCAGAGCCTTTGGAATGAAGTCTATCCTCTGGGAATATATGGAGAGCTCTGGCTCCTCCTCAAGCTCCCTCGCTATGAAGAAGTTGCCCTCCGTGCTCTGCACAGTGTATGGCGCTCCCGGAGTATCCCAGTCAACAACTAGAGGATCGAACGCTCTAGCGAACGCCTCTGTAACCATTATGTGCCTAGGCATGTTCTTTGTAGGGAGCTCTATCCCAAGGGTTTTGAGAAGCTCCCTACTGCCTGAGCCTGCCGCAATCACAAACACATCTCCCTTGATCCTCTCACCGCTCTCTAGAACAGCTGCCTTAACGACCCCGCCTTCAGCAGCTAACTTCGTTACAGCGCTACGCGTCCTTATCTCAACGCCTCTCTCGCTACACGCCTTCATGAGGGCTCTAAGCGTTGTGAACACGTAGGACTTGCCGGCCGTGGGATCATGCATTGCTCCAGCGATGATATCTGTCCTCAGCTGCGGAACAAGCTCCTTAGCTTCATCCGCGCCGATAACCCTTGTAGGCACCCCCAACCTGTTGTGCAGAGACACGAGCTTCCTGAAGTAGTCTAGGGTCTCCTCCCTCCTAGCTACCCACAGGTAGCCGCCTCTAACGAACGTAAGTCCGTAGTCACCTAGCTCACCCCTGCTATGCTCCTCCCACAACCTTATGCTCTCCCTCATCAGCACAACATGCTCCTCGGAGGTGAAGGAGGCTCTGATCCCGGTTGCACACCTACCCGTAGAGCCAGCACCCACGTAGCTCCGCTCGAGAACAACTATCCTATCAATGCCCTCGCGAGCAAGCTCGTACGCTATGAAGAGCCCGCTTACCCCAGCACCTACGATCACAACCCTCAATCATTGCCACCCTCATCAGCGTCAATCGACTTTAGAGCTAGGTGAGCTGGCAAAGGTATTATCGGCGCCCTAACGACCGGGATCTCTATCTCGCTAACCTTCTTACCCAGCTTCCTAGCTAGGATCCTCGCAAGTATAGGTATGCACGTCCTACCCTGGCACGGCCCCATACCCACCCTAAGCACCTTCCGAAGGCACTCGATATCCCTGCACCCCTCCTCGATTGCTCTCTCAACATCCTCTACTGTAACGTCGTTGCACCTGCACACGATAGCTGGATGCTCCTTCCTCACCTCCTTACCCATATCGCCCTCACCTCCATAGCCAGCTCTTCAGGAACCTCGACGGTTACGACTAGGGTTCGGTTCCTCTCCCATACCCTAACCACACGCCCCTTTCCAACCTCTCTACCGTCTCTCGAGAGCAGCGTAACCTCCTCACCCTCCCTAGGCCTCGGCAGGAGCTCGTGCGGTAGGGTAACGTATGCCTTACCAGGCTTCGATAGATCCACGACGAACGCGGCTAGGCCAGGGCATATAGCTACGCAGTTGCCGCATCCCACGCACTTATCCCAGTCAACTCTAGGAACATCTATTATTCTATCCATCCTTATCGCTCCGCTGGGGCACGCCGAGACACATATGTTGCAGGGTATCATCTCCGGACACTCGAGTATAGCAACAGGGCCTTTTCGGAGCCGATCCTCGGGAGGTAGGAGGCCTAGCCTCCTCAGCTCCTCGACGCTTATGACACCGCTACGCCTATACGAGGGGATCTCGCTAACCATGGTCATCACCCGAAAGAGACCTCGGGCGGGAACCTCCTACGGAGCTCCTCCAGCTCCTCTACGCTAACAGTAGCTAGCTCCTTACCTCTCCTAGCCCTCGAGAGCAGCGGTGACGCGCGGTACTCATCCCATAGGAACCTAAGTAGCTTCTCAGCCTCCTCCTCAGCTCTAGCAGCCCTAGACCCCTCTAGGAGCCTAGACGCTACTGAGAGAGCCGCTATCCTACCCTCGATTATCGCTGTCGTAGCCTCCTCAATTCCCGAGGAGTCCCCAGCCACGAACATGTTGGGCACGGTGGTTTCCAGGTACCGAGTTCTTAGAGGAACCGGGCCCCCAACCTCGGGAATCCACCTCATGACAGCTCTAGCCTGCGCGAAGAGCCTCGTATCCGGCTGAAGCCCTATAGCGATTAGCACGAGATCGCAATCAACGTCGCGCTCGCTCCCTGGAATAGGGTTGAACCTCTCATCGACCTCCGTAATCGTCGCGCCCTCAACCCTCTCGCTACCCCACACAGCCTTGATCGTGTGCCTAGTAAGTATAGGTATCCCGTACCTACGCACCTTAGCAGCGTGAACGAACCATCCACCGATCTGAGGCATTATCTCGAGGACAGCCCTTACCTCAACCCCAGCCTGCAGAAGCTGGTAAGACACTATGAGCCCAACGTTCCCCGATCCAACTACTAGAGCGCGTTCACCAGGTTTAATCCCGTACTCGTTCATTAGGGTCTGCGCACCGCCAGCACCCATAACCCCGGGGAGATCGTTTCCCGGAAACGCTAGGTACTGCTCGCTAGCTCCAGAGGCAACGATTAGGGCTCTCGGCTTAACACGATAAAGCTTGCTTCTCGATGCTACGCCTAGCCACCCACCCCTAAACACGCCGTAGGCAAAGCTCTGGAGAAGCACCCTAGCGTTAGGAAAGCTCGCTAGCTTAGAAGCCATCTCCTCAGCTATCTGAAAACCTCTCAGACCCCCGAACAGATCCTTGGATCCAAAGAACTTGTGCGTCTGCTTAACTAGCTGCCCCCCAAGCTTGAAGTGATCCTGAATCAGAGCCACGCTGATCCCGCGCTTAGCGAGCTCGAGAGCTGCAGCTAGCCCAGCAGGCCCACCCCCAACTATAGCTACATCAGCCTCTAGCACCTCCTCCTCTTCAGCTCCGGGAGGAGGTACGTTGGGAACGGGAGGAAGACCCCGCTGCCTCTCGACCCTCATACCCTCCCTCACTGGCTCAATACACGTTCTAGTGTTTGGAATGCCGTCCACGATCATGAAGCAGCTGCTGCACTTGCCAATCATGCAGAAGGGGCCTCTGGGCCTACCAAGCTTCGCGCTATACGAAAACACATCTATACCTATAGCGTAGAGGGCAGCTGCAACACTCTCTCCCTCGTAAGCCTCAACCTCCCTACCCTCGAAGAGGAACCTGATCTTGCGTCCGCGCTTGAACGTGAGTATCGGGTGCTCCCAGATCCTCCGGTCGCTCGGAGGCAATAACTAAGCACCCTCGGGGATCACTCCTCGCTATCAAATAAGATTTAGGGGGTGAGAGCCTCGTAGCTCCGCAACGCGCCTAGATAAGGGAGTGAAGCCTTCGAAACCTAGTCTAAAACCTCTGAATATCGCTGTCTAAGGGGCTAGACTCTTCTACACTCGTAGCACTATAGGTACACTGGTTGCGAAGATGCGTGTAACCCTAATAGCCTACTCCTCGCTATCGTAACTACCTCAGCAGCGCTGCCCCTAGCAACCTATGGTAGGGGTGCAGCACCGGCATCGTTCTCCGCGCAACTGTCCATCGAGGCCCTGCGGGTTCCGCGATTCAACGAGACTCGGTAGGGGACTCTAACCCTGAGCGTGAGCTACAGCTACGAGTTCAGCCCAGAGATTCAGCGCTCGATAAAGGCCTTCCTGGAGAAATTCATGATTCCAGCAGTAACAGAGATTCTATCTAAGAGCAGTAGAGCTCTTGCAGATTGCATAGCCAAGCTCCTTAGGGAGAAGCTAGCTCTGCTGAGGATCGTGGTTACCATTAGGAATAGAGGTAGCGAAGCTGTTTACTACGTTACCGATGCATGTCTAGAGGCTCCAGCAAGTGCTGCGCGAATCGAGAAGCTCGGGCTACCTAGAGGGCTAGCCGTAGTTAGCTACCCAGATGCGTCCATATCGATCAGCCCGGAGCTAGGCTACGCAGTATCGCCCTACTGGACGACGTGCCTAGTCCTAGCATACGTTAGAGTTGATCCTGGTAAGAGCGTGAGCACGACCTTTTACTACATAGCTACAGTACCGTTCGCGGGAAAGGTTAAGGCAACTACACAGGTGTGCGTCGAGGCTCTCGGACACGGATGCAGAGTAGTGAGTGCGGAGCTCTACGTACGCATACCCTAACCTATGCGAAGATCGGAAGCGCTTAGCGCTACATAACCACCTCTACGCTCTAGCGCGTTTGCCGCGCAACGAACGATCTTCGAGAGCCTAGCTAGGAACAGGTGCGAGTAATCGCTTAGCGCGAGCACTGGCAGAACCAAGATAGGCTTGCCTACGCAAGCGCTAGGAAGCTTCGCTCCACCCTCTCTAGGGTGGAGCGTAGGTAGCTGGTAGAGGATTAGATCCGCATCCGCGCAGAGCTCTGCTGCACAGCCCTCCGCCTGCTCACCCCACACGTAGCTAGCCTCAACTCTATCGTTTAGCACCCTAAGCCCTGCAGCCCCCAGACACTGAACAACGTGGCTAGCAATACCGGGCAGAACGAAGTCGCTCCCTATCATCATAGCGACTAGAACTCTAGCACCCCTCAAGCCTAGGGACTCCACTACCTCCCGAGCTCTCCAAAGACCCTCTAGCCCCCTCCTAGCTAGCTCGAACCCCCTCTCAACTCTACCAACAGCGTAGCTAACCTCTATAGGAAACTCGAGCACTTCCAGTCCCCGAGGAAGCCTCGTAACAAAGTAGCGAACACCAGCTCTCTCCAAATCCTCAACAATCCTCAGCTGATACCCACCAGCAAGAAGAACGAGATCGGGCTCTAGCCTCTTCAGCACCTCAACGCTTATCGAGGCGTAGCTACCAACAATCGGGGCGTCAGGAACATCAACGCCGTACTCCCTTAGTAATCTGCACCATGGCGAGACCCCAACAATGCTCTCCCTAAACCCTAGATCCGCCATCACAGCAGTTACAGAAGGAGTGAGCGACACAACTCTCTCAACACGCTCCGGAACCTCTAGATACCTACGAAGCTCATAGCAGTAAACCCTTCGCAATAAGTCTCACCGACAAGTCATTCACGATCTTTACATAATAGCTATTCACATAGACACGATAGCAACACAGTACTTGACTTCAGAAAGCCGTACTGCAGCACGAACCTCTGCGGTGTTGAACCCGCGTAGTGCTTAATGTGCTCACATCGCGATCTTGCTAAGGAATTACCTTTAACCAAGGTACCCTCTTAAAGTCTTCATCTAAGGTGGCGATGACCTCTATGCCGTGCTGTCTACATGTTAATGCGATTATCGAGTCGGAAGGCATGAGGCCGTACTCTACAATTGCATCGATGAGCTCTCTAGGCTCTACGACTATTGGGAGCGTTATGAATATGCTAAGTACGGGCATCGCATCTTCCTTAATCAGCTTGATAATCCTATCACTGCGCTTCGCGAGTAACTGCCTTATTCTCTTCGAGCTAAGCCCTGTCGCTAGCCTTAGGTACCCATGAATGGTCTAGTCCACTACAATCGCATTGATGAAACCAGCTAGAGCACCTCTCTCAATTTCACTCACTATCCGATATGCACGTTCGTCTTGCCGGACAGAAACGCTAGGATAATGCTGGAGTCAAAGAATATCCTCATTCTCTATCTTCTCAAGCACCTTGAGAAACTCCCCCGATAACTGGGGTCTGCGCCTCTTCGCTACCCCATAGAATTTCTGCGCTATGAAGCTCTCATCTCTCTTCAACACAGCAACGACCTCCTCACCTTCCTGCATATCTAGAGGTTCTAACGGTTTTAGCACACCGTTCTCGTATCGCACCCTTACGACCTTAGACAACGCTTGCATCTCTCTACTATCCAATAGTAAGTAATGTGCCAAGCTCAAAAAGTTTGACAACACAATTAGCATAATCCTAAGCTAGTGAGGGGTTATACTGATTGCGAGGCCTTAAAGTTCTCGGTAAGGTATAGGGCTATCCCTTCTCCTCACTACGTCTCTCGCCACCCTATAGTAATCCTATACCTAATCGTAAGAACCTATCCATAGTAATGTGTCTAAGGTTCGTGGGCAGCGAAATTGCTAACGGTCTTTAGCTCACTGCCTCCCTGTAGCAGCGGTTTCCAAGGTTTCACCGTGTCGAAGCAAACAGCATTTTCGCTAGCGAATTCCTCTATGAGTATCCCTCTCACGGTCGAGTCTTTAAGCATGGTCTCGGGCAGGATCTTCGTTAGCGGCATCTATGATCAACGCTCTAGCTTAAGGCGTTCTCGTGCACATTGCTTAGTGTCGCTACAATCACGGATCCTAGGTTCGTGCGGAAGAGATTGGCTATGGGAAGGCACTTAGCCTTGAGTATGGTGACTACTTTCTGCGGTTCGTCGAATCCGAACTCGAGTAGCGCCTCTAGGTTAGCTATACCTTTCGATATCACTACGTCTGCGTCTCTAAGCAGGTTGGTGACACGAGCATCAACGAATCCCGTTGCTGGAGCTGGGTACCTGCTACCGGTGCATACAATTCTAACCGCTTCACGGGCTCCGAACCCTAGCACATCGCTAACTCTATCCACGAGCTCTAGAACCTCGCTGCACGTAGCGTCGGTTTCGTAGGGTAGGCTCCTAGCGATTAGATAGGTGCTCTTACCCCTACTTGCGAGCAGCTGTGCTAGAGCTATATCGATAACAACTTCGCCAGCGTTATCCAGAAGCACAGCTACAGTCTTTGCATCTTCAAGAGCTCTGGACGCTGCATCCACGTTGCTATGGATTTCGAGCTTAGCTCTACGCAGCTCGCTCGCTAGGTCAAAGCCCTTGTACCACGGCATCGACACGTCTACAGCGTTTCCAGCGGCGCTGAGCATGAGCATGGACTCTATGCTTGGTTCTAGAACCTCGCTGAGTATGCCAAGCGCTAGCTCGTTAAGTCTACTCTTTAGGTCTCGGTAGGGATCGCTATCTCCATAGATTAGAGCGTAGGACTCAACGAATAGCTCGGTTCTAAACCTGCATCTCTTTAGAAGCTCTAGTAGCTTGGGCTTGATGCTCTGCGGCGCGATCGATAGCCTAGAGTGGTTAAAGCACTCCAGACACGTGTTCTTGTCAAGAAGCTTTCTCTCGAGCTCGGGGCTGAGCTCGATGTTCATGCGCTACCCGGTAGCGAGGATCGCTGAGGCTGAAGTATATAAAGCAACCTTCATTAGCTTGGGAGCCTCATCGGGTCGGTAGGTGGTTGGTGGGGTGAATTGAAGAGTAGAGGGCTAGCTGTCGTCGGTACTGCTAGCAGCGTCGGCAAGACGTTCCTCACAGCTATTCTTCTCTACCACTTCAGAAGGAGGGGGTACCGCGCTACCCCTTTCAAGGTCCAGAACATGTCGCTCAACAGCTACCCGGCTCTGGACGGTGGCGAGATAGCTCTCGCTCAAGCTATGCAGGCGTACGTAGCTGGCGCAGAGCTATCCTCGTGCATAAACCCGGTGCTTCTAAAGCCCGTGGGTAGATACACGGAGGTTATAGTTCGTGGCAAGCCCATCGGGATCCTTAGGTTCGGCGAGTACTGGAGAAGCCTCAAGCCTCTAGCTTGGAGAGCAGCTCTCGAGTGCTTCGACGAGCTTAGCTCTAGATACGACATCGTTGTGGTTGAGGGAGCTGGCTGCGTTGCGGAGCCTAACTTCGTTGAGAGCGACATAGCTAACCTTAGGATAGCTGTTGAGAAGAACCTGCCAGCCATCCTAGTAGCAGATATCGAGCGGGGTGGAGCATTCGCATCGATCGTAGGGTGCCTAGAGATACTGCCTCCATCGATGAGGGAGAGGATAAAGGGCTTCGTAATCAACAGGTTCCGCGGATCCATCGAGATTCTCGAGCCAGCGCTTAGATGGCTAGAGAGCAGAACGGGGCTGCCAGTGCTAGGCGTGGCTCCCTACGTAGAGAGCGCTAGGCTATGGCCGGAGGACTCGATGAATCTAGAGCCCTTCGGCGAGGGCAGCATTGATGTAGCTCTAATCGCTTACCCAACAGCAGCTAACCTAAACGATCTAGAGCCCCTTAGGTACGAGGACGTGACGCTGAGGATAGTCAGATCTCCGAAGTCCCTAGGCGATCCCGACATAGTTATACTGCCCGGTGCTCGGTCAGTAGTAAGCGCAATCGAGTTCCTCAGAAAGACGGGTCTAGACAAGGCTCTCGAGAAGGTAGTGGGCTCAAGTCTGGTCCTAGGTATTTGCGGAGGTCATGAAATCCTAGGAAAACGCATCTCGGATCCCCATGGCTTCGAGTGCGGATCGCCAACGCATGTCGAGGGGCTGAACATGATGGACTACGAGATCGTTATAGAGAAGGATAAGGTAGTTGCTCACACGATTATCGAGAGCGTTATCGAGGGTATCGGTAGAGTTAGGGGCTACGAAATACACCGGGGTAGGACTATCTATGGCAGAGTTACACCCTTTGGGATAGTGGTAGAGAGAAACACGCGTGCGAACCGCGACCTAGATGGATCCGTAGACGAGACAAGGGGGATCTACACGACATTTCTACACGACGTACTTTGGAACGATAGCTTTAGATGCTTCATCTTCGAGAGGGCGCTTAGGCGCATAAGGGGTAAGAGAGCTTCGTGTAGAAGGGGTCTCGACAAGATCGAGAAGCTCGTGGAAGCAGTTGATCGCATCTATCGAGAGCTCGAAGGATATATAGACTTCGATAGGATAGAGAGAATCGTCGACCTGTAAACACGCTGCAGCACGCTAGCCCGCACCTCATATATTTAGCTCGTCGAGGAATACCACGCTCAATCTTTTCAAAACGTTTAGCACGGACTCCATCTCGCGCTCAACGGCCCTAAACAAGGGCATAGCTCCCAGAACCTCAGCAGAGGCAATAACGTAGCAGTCTGGTAGAGCTATACGCAGCGTCTTCTTAAGCTCGCCAGCTCTCACTGCGATACGCTCATCTAGCTCAACTAAGGTGACTCTACCTGTGACCCACGTAACGAAGTTTAGAGCTTCGCGATTAGGATCCTCAATTCCAGCTACCTGGTACAATCTCGAAGCTACGTATATGACCTCGCTTAGAGTGATAGGAGTTACGAATAGCTGGACTTCGCCACGTGCCGCCGCATTAAAGAGGTTGACAACCTTAGCTCTTCGAGGAGATTTCTCCACAATGTACTCTACAATGACTCCAGTATCCAGAACGTACTTCTCCATGTTAATAAGCCTCTAAGCGCTTCTCATCGATTCTACGACTCTCTCTAAGTATCTCATCAACAACCTTAGGATCCACATCAATAACCTTAGGCTTCAGAACATACATAACTATCTTGCCTTTTTCAGCCTCAACGAGAAGCTCATCGCCCTCAGATATACCCAACTTCTCGCGAAGATCCTTCGGTAGGATAACAATGCCCTTCCTTCTGACCCTCAGTACGAGCCTCATATAGTTGCACCAGAAGGTAGCTAGTTAACCACTAATAATAGAGTTAACCGTCTCTTGCGCAGTTTAACGACTGCTATGTAGGTTCGTAGGCCATTGATCGCAGAATCTACATAGCCGCCAAACTGGCTGTATCAGCACCTTGATAGGTCTGCAGTCAATAACGTGAAGTCCAGTTTAGGGTTCCTAGATTGGCGCATCTGTAATTCGAAGTCAGCTGAGACAGGTTTAATCATCGCGTTGCTCATTGGGGGTGATTCATCATCTGTGATAAGGGTGTGTGACTCTGGCTATATACAGTGATGACACGACGGTCTCCTGAGCTGTGATGAGACTTCTCTTCGCTGATTTTCTATTCCTTGTAGCGTATCTATGGTGGTTCTAGGTATTAATATTGGGCTGAAACCACTTTTTCGAGGAGTCGTGGGGAGGGGCTATTGCTATCGCTAGCTCTCTACTTGTGCATATGGATAGCAGCTCTAGTTGCAGCCCTAGCTCTCCCTATGCCTATGCGTAGCGCTCATGCTCCCTCCCTCGACCTCGTCTCTACCCCGGATCTGCTCACAGGACGCTCCTCGGTGTCCACTCCATGTCGGTCGCCAATTCCGAGGTCAATGTAGCCGTGCCCCACATGCGCGTGGAGCTCGGGTCGAAGAAGAGGAACTTTGAGAGAGTTCGTCGTGTTGCCCGTGTAGCGAAGGAGATGGGTGCCCAGATCCTTCTCCTTCCATCCATGTTCAACGTTGGTCCTGCTGACAACCCGTTGTTTAGGGTTAGGATAAGCCGGAGGAAGATTGTTGAGAGCTGCGCGGAGCAGACAGCTGGCTTGCTGCGCGAGGTCTCTTCATCCCTAGGAATAATGATCGTTGCTGGACCCATATACGAGAGGGTTGGTTCGAAGACCTATCGAACAGTTCTTCTGGTAGAGCCACTGCGAGGCGTTGTTTACAGGGCTCGCAAGCTGATAACCGAGGAGGGTGCCTCGCCCATAAACGAGGCTGTTATAGAGATGGGTATGAGCTTCGGGATCCTCGCTGAGGAGGACTCTATGCTTCCAGAGCTATCCCTCTACATGATACTGAAGGGCGTTGACGCGATATTCGCGTTTCCAACACTTGGCCCAGAGGGATTGAAGCAGAAGCTAGCTCTAGTTACGAGAGCCATGGAGTGCCGATGCACAACACTTGTGGTTGGAGGTATTGTCTGTAAGTCTGGAGAGGATCTGTACGAGGTTCCTACAATAGTCGTGAACGAGGAGGGCGGGATAGACAAGGAGGTTAAGGGGATGCACGAGATGGTTCTGCTCGTGACTATAAAGAAGGGGTGTAGGAAGAGGATCAATTCCAGGAGGCTTAAGATCATTAAGAGCCTTAGAAAACTAGCATCGAGCACGAGATAGGGTACGAGAACCCATAGCTAGATGCGCGCTCTCAATCTAGATCAACTGTCTCGAGGAACGGCGGTAGCTTCTCGATGTTTATGATGGGTATCGTGACGTAGCCTGGCTTGGAAGACGCTGAGGGCTCGATTCTCTCTCCTCTCTCATCCAGCTTTACGAGCACGTAGCTAGCCTCCGAGAAGGCTCCATCGTCGTCGAAGGCGTAGTAGAACATGGGTACACCGTAGTAGTTGTAGTAGTCTCTAAACACCGCTAGGAATCCTAGAACCGTTCTTCCATTCCTCCTAAACCTTATTATGTACGTGGACTGCATAGTCATGGCGACGCTGCTAGCCATCCTAACCAGGTCCTTAACGGAGGAGAGCTTTATGGCGACTACGGGAGCTAGGTTAGGGGGCTTGCCTCCACCGCTCTTCTCAGTGCTTGGCATGGTGCGCTACCTCTTTGGCAGAGCAACGATTACCCTGCGAGACTTTAGCACGATCTCTAGCTGCCCCCTAGCAGCAAGCTCCCTAATGATCTTCTTAGCGGTGCTGTACTTCATCCCGTATCTCTGGGTTAGCGCGTATGGAGTTATCACGCCTAGGTGCCTAACCTCTCTAGCTACCTTATCGATTATCGATGGATCCACTAGGTCTAGTGCTGGCCTCCGCTCCTTCTTCTCCTCCTCCCTCCTCCTGCGAAGCTCCTCCCTTAGCGCCCTACGCTGCCTCTTCTCGAGCGCTGATATCGGCTTACCACCCTTCGTACCCATTCAGCACCACCTGAACTATCGTTCCAGAGTCGAGGCAAATAGGGTTTCACTCTTATAAATTATTATCGTTGCGAAGGTGGGTAAGCGGTGGCAGGATGAGGATTGTCACGGTTAAGA
>JAADCV010000077.1 GCA_013154235.1 Thermoproteota archaeon
CCCTCTCCAAAATAGGTAGTATCTCGCGAAGCTTCTTCCAGTAGCTAACGGAGTCTAGCTTAGCTCTAAGCTCGTCGAACCTCCTCCTTATGAACTCCGTTGGCCCGGGGTGCCTCTCTAAGCCTAGAGCTCTAGCAAGCCTATCAGCACCCTCGCCACACAGAAGAACGTGGTCCGTCCTCTCCATAACTAGCTTAGCTAGCCTAATCGGATTCCTAGGGTACTTAACGCAGCACACAGCAGCGACAAGCCCACTGCTAGTCGCTAAGCCAGCATCCATCTCTATCTCGCCTAGCGCATTAAGCACGCTTCCAACACCAGCGTTGAATACACCAGAATCCTCGAGAACAGCGACAGCCTCAACAACAGCTTCTAGTGCTGTACCACCTCTGGCTAGCACATCGTATCCAGCGTCTATAGACCTCCTTAGAACTTGCATTGCACGCTCCTTTATGTCATCGGGAACATTCCATCTTCCAGCTCCTCCGTGCACAGCTATCGCTAGCGTCATACGAATCGCCGAGGCTAGCGGGCGAACCTCGCTATTAAGCTCTTACAGCTAGCAGCTCTAGGAGTGGTAGGCTTAGCGAGTAGGTAGAGCGCCATGAAGGCGGTGGTCGTTCACCATAGAGGGGGGTACGGTGGTGGAGAGGTAGTTATGTACTTCACTATCAGTGCGCTATCTCGTGTCGCTGAGGAGGTCACGGTTCTATCCGTAGAGCCGATAGATTGGGGTATATACGAAGAGATAGTCGAGGAACCTAAGCCAGGTAACGCTAGAAACGTTTCGATACTTAAGAAGAAGATAGGGTACTTCGGGATTTATCAGAGGCTTCTACCATCTTTCTACTTGAAGAATGTTGAGTACGATGTGGTTGTAAATACCCATGGAGACTCCCTAGCGCTGTTTAACATAGGATCGAAGCCCTACGTACTCTACCTGCACTTTCCTTCCCTTGCGCTCCTAGAATACAACCCCTCGCTCAAATACAAGCTTAGGAGCCCGAGAGAGGCTGGTCTTAGGGGGTTTCTATCTAGCATAGGGTGGAGGATCTACTTCGAGCCCTATCGGCTGCTAAACAAGTTCCTCTTCCCTAGAAACCTTCTGAAGGCAAGTGTCGTTATAGTGAACTCTAGGTTTACCCTAGGTGTAACCAAGCGGGTTTGCAGCGAGCTGGGGGTGAGCGTGGATAGCAAGCTAGCTGTTGTGAATCCTCCGGTACCGCATTTCGAGCGCTATGCTAAACTTCGAAGCGCTGCGCGAGTAAGGAAGAGAGTTGTGACTATAGGTAGGTTCACTCCCGATAAGAACTACGAGCTTGTTGTGGAGCTAGCTCGTAGGCATAGAGATATAGAGTTCGTTATAGTGGGAAGCGTGGGCAAGTCTAAGATATACCGCGAGTACTTCAGCAAGATCAAGAGCATTGCTCCTCCGAATCTCAAGCTACTGCCCGATGCAAGCGAACGCGAGAAGCTCGAGGTACTAGCGTCGTCAAGCATATATCTTCACACAATGCCTGGCGAACACTTCGGAATCGCTCCTGCTGAGGCTGCGGTAGCAGGCCTTACCCTAATAGTCCACAAGCAGAGCGGGGCTTGGACAGACATATGCTTTGAGGGGTCGTACTGCTACGGCTATACTGAGCCTAGAGCTGACGAGGTATCCGAGCTCCTAGAACAAGCTATTAAAGATCCTAGACCTGTTCCAGTAGACAGGATAGAGCATCTAAGCCCAGAGTCCTTTAGAAGGAGGATGATCGATATCGTCGCTAGGCTCGCTAGGTGAAGTTCTTGAAGCTTTGCATATGCACTGCTGTGTACAATGCTGGAGAAGTAGTTAGGTATGTTGTTAGGAGCATACTAGATGCTCTAGGGGATAGGTACAGTGTGAAACCAATAGTGGTAGATAGCGGCTCGGTGGACGGCTCACCGCATATAGCTATAGAGGAATATGTTAGACGAGGATATAAACCTATTCTTATCAAAGGGAGATTCAATGTTTCGCAAGCTAGGAATAAGTGCTTAGAGATTTCTGAGAAGGAGAACTGCGACGCGCTGATAATGATCGATCACGATGTTATCGTTCTAGACGCCTCCGCTATAGAGCTAGCGCTCGACACGCTACGTATGCTCGGTAACGGTATTATAGCGGTTCCCTATGGGTTCAAAAGCTTTGGGAGTATTGCTGAGGCGCTTAATTACATTGATCGTAGTAGGTGTAGCTCTAGATGCATTAAGCTCGTACCTGTTCCCTGGACTGTAACGGGATTGATGATAATTCCTAGGGAGATCCTCGCGAGAGTCAGGTTTGTAGAGAGAATGAATTTCCGTGACGATACGATATTTGGGTTTGTCACGTGGCTAAAGGGGGTCCCTATCTACATGCTAAAAGCTGATGGAAAGTGCTTTACCGCTATAGATGTATCCATAGGTAGAGAGCTAGACGTCTATACTAGGCTAGGTGTAAGCGAGTACCTGAGCTCCATAGGGAAGAAAGTTCTAAGCGATGTATATAGATGCTCAGCTGCTAGTGCGCGGGGAAGGAGAGGTAGTTGCATTAGGCTAGTAGCTAAATACCTAGCGGCAGCATCGTGGATTCCAGGCATCGTGCTTTCGATAACGCTAGCCTTAGCGCATCTCATGATCGCTTGTTTGGGCTTGGCAATGCTTTCGATAGCTGAGCTAGTGGGGCTAGTATACAAGGAGTTTCGCAAGGTGCGTAAGCATCCTTTAGCGCTGCGAAACGCAATAAAGATCTCGCTATTTTCTCTAGCTTCCATAGTGCTATTTCCAGTAGTTTACGTGTCTAAGAGAGCAGCTATCTATAGAGTGATGGAAAGTATTGGGAGGACTAAAGAAATCGAGCTGTGCAGAGGTTAGCAAGGTTCTATAGTTGATGGTGGCTTGGTTGTTATGGCGTAGGTAACCATTGTCACCTCGGGTACCTCTGCAGTGATTCTCCTAGAGATTCTGTCTAGGACTTCGTAAGGTACTTTGCTCCAGTCAGCGGTCATACCGTCCTCGCTCTCTACTATCCTAACTATGACTATGTATCCTTCGGCTCGAGCATCTCCCTTAACCCCGATCCACTTATCGTTTCCTACAACTGCGAAGGCTTGCCATACCTTATCGTATAGCCCTGCTCGTCTGATCTCCTCTTCAACTATCTTCGATGCTCTCCTAACGATCCGTAGCTTTTCATCGGTTACCTCACCTATTATCCTAACAGCTAGGCCAGGGCCGGGGAAGGGGTGTCTTTTAACTATGGAGTCTGGTAGGCCTAGCGCCTTTCCGAGAGCTCTAACCTCATCCTTGTAGAGGTACCTTATGGGCTCCAGAACCTTTAGACCTAGGTCCTTGGGTAGCGCACCAACGTTGTGATGACTCTTTATTCTGTCAGCTCCTGGAACAGCGCCGCTCTCGATGACGTCGGGGTAGGTAGTTCCCTGCGCTAGCCACTTAATCGTGGGGTCGCTTCTAGCTACCTCCTCGAATATCCTTGCGAACTCGGTGCCGATGATCCTTCTCTTCTCCTCTGGGTCTGAAACTCCTCTTAGTTTGGATAGAAATCTTTCGGAGGCGTCTATGTAGAGAGGATCTATGCCTGCGGATCTGAGGTTGCTGAGTATCTCCTCGGCTTCGCCCTCGCGAAGTAGTCCGTGGTTTACGAACACGGCTACGAGCCTATCTCCAACAGCCTTTCTAACGAGTACTGCTGTAACCGTGGAGTCAACGCCTCCGCTAACTGCGCACAGCACTTTTTCACCTTCTGCAACGCGGCTGCGGATCTCGTCGATCAGCCTATCGACTATGTTCTCCATTCTCCAGCTCTGGCGGCAGCTAGCTACGTTAACCACGAAGTTCTTTATTACCTGCCTCCCTTTCGGCGTGTGTATTACCTCTGGATGGAACTGGACTCCATAGATGGGCTTCTTACGGTGCTTGAAAGCTGCTATGTATCCGCTATCCCTTGATACTGCTAGCACTTCTAGCTCTGGCGGGAGCTCAGCTACGTAGTCGCTGTGACTCATCCACACAGTCTCTATCCTGCTCCACCCCTTCAGTATGTCATTCTCGTTGAGAACCTCCACCTCGACACGACCATACTCACCTCGCCCTCTCTCGACTCTTCCTCCAAGCATTGTTGCTAGGAGCTGGTGTCCATAGCAGATCCCTAGGATAGGGATCTCTAAGTCGAGAACCCAGTGGGGTATGCGCGGCGCGTTGGGGTGGTAAACCGAGCTAGGTCCTCCCGATAGGATGAGGGCCTTAGGCTTGATCTCGTTGATTAGGTCTCTGCTTAGCTGAAAGAAATGCACGATCTCGCTGTACACGTTCAGCTCTCTAACTCTCCGAGCTATGAGGTGGGTGTACTGACCGCCGAAGTTCACGATCAGTACGGTGTCGTGCTCTCTGTATGGCTTCCACTCGTGAGCGCTTGACATAGTTCCATCATCCGTGTAGAGGGGATTCATAGAGCGAGTATATGAGGTCTATCTTCTTGTTGCGAGGCGGGAGGCAATTCTTCTTAAAAGCATTGATGCCTCTGCAACGGATCGAAAGCTCGCGCTGGCAAGGATCGTATCGTCACCTAACTCGGATACATCCATGCCCTCGCCCTCTAGAAGCTCCTTAGCCTCAGAGCCCGTGACGACTACAACCCGATACCTAGATCCCAGCTGCGATAGGCGTAGCGTTGCATCACGTCCCTCGACAATGACTGTTCTACGCCTAACCTCCTCGCCTAGAAGGCTACGTTCCCTAACCTCGGATTCCTTCACCGTGTACCCAAGCCTTTCAAGATCCTTAAAGCTCATGCTAGTCCCCGATTCGATGTTACTAGCTAGGGAGGTTTTAGGTTAGGTAGCGCATTGAGACCGGACAGAAAGTTTCAGAAATGCGGGAAACTCATCACGGCAGTCAGGCAGGGCGCACTTCATCACCAACGCTCTGGGGCTGGATACCTGAAGGTTGCGAGGCATTCTCCTGATTCCCCTCCCTAGCTATCGGCTTAGGCTGCTCCTGTCCACGGGATCTAATCCTCCTTCCAGATGGTAGGGAGCGGCACCTGAACTCTCTATCTAGAACCGATATGTACTCCCTCACGCTCTCAAGCACGTCGCACTCAGCGAATTCAGTAAGGTGCTTACCTAGCACAGCTATACATGAGCACAGCTCCCTTCTCGTGATCTCGCCGCGAAGCGTCATGGTTCTCACGTGCCTTAGGAATGCGTGTAGCTGCTCGTACGCTAGAGCCTTTAGCTCTGGCTTAACCTCAACGCTTTCAACGGGCTCTACTATAGGTCTAACTAGAAGATCCCTAATAACGTCTGAGGGAAGCCTTATCTCTAGGTACTTAATTGCTAGCCTCCTGTAGTGCCTCATTAGCATCGCAGCAGCTCTATCCTTTCTGTGCCTAAGTAGCCACATCATGAACTCCCTCATCAGCGCCCCCATAAGTCTCCTGCTTGGTAGCGGCACCTCCTTCTTGATCAGCGTGTCTATGAACGCCCTAAACTCGTGCCACGTGGGTGGCGTAGGTGGGTTGTGCTCGACGAGCTTAGACTTTCTCAGCATTGACAAGGCTTTTCTCAGGATCATAAGCACTGCGTCCTCCTCTACAGCCTCCTGAATGTATATGTTAGCTAGCTTGAAGAGCAGCGCTATAGCTTCATCGAACTTTGTCGAACCCCGTATAACGGTCTCCACGATCTCCGAGGGCTTTAGTGTCATTAGCTTGAGGACGTAAGTTCCAATAACCGGTATTATCACGGCGGACTCAGCGATTATTGCAGCGTACGCAACAACGTATGCTCTAGACATGAACGAGTAGACCATTGCTACTCCCGTCACCAGCACGGACACTATCATCATTATGAACAGGTTAACTATCCTATAGATGAACATGCGTAGCACGTAGGGACCGTACCTACTCTGCATTATCAAGGTCCAGATAGCGAAGGGTATCGTTGCGAGCGTGGCTATAACTGTCACGATCGCGCTGCCCAGGTATAGAGTAGACCATGTATAGGCCTCCATCCTAACAGCGCTGCTAGCAACTACGAGGATCGCTATCGAGGCACCGGTTAAAGCAGCTATCATCAGCCCTATCGCTAGCCATAGTCTCTCCATACTCCCCAATCCAAAGGTTTAGTGTTGCTGAAACGAAGCCTATAACCCTTAGACACGTGCTACGCTAGCGACATAGCAAGCTTGTAGCTCTCGCTCGCTAGCTCCTCCAAGCTATCGACATCGAACCTAGCGAATATGTAAAGACTGTTGTTTTCAGGAACGAGAGCTACGTGCATCACACGCGATGGATCCCTCAAGCTCTCAAGGAATCTGAGGATCTTGTTGAGCCCCGAGTCTCCATCCTTAGCAATGAAGAACCTGACGCCCTTTACCACGGTCTCGCTTACTGCAAGTCTACTAAAGTTCCTTATCACGGATCTTAAGCTCCTTCTATAAGCACCCTCCCTAACGACGTGTATCTCGTTGAAAACGCTCTTTCGAGCGAACCAGAACGTTAGGTATATCTTATCGAATCTATTGACGGCCTTTGATACAGGGAAGTAGAAGGCGCTGTACCTAGGGAGTAGGAGAACCGTTGCCTCCGCATGATCAAGGTTCTTTCGATGAAGCCAGTAGACGGCTTGGAAACCAACGTATATACCGACAATCCTATAGATCTTGTCAACAGGGCTAAAGACTTTCTCTAGAGTCTCTGCAGCTATCTTGAGCATTATCAGGTTCTGCTTCCTACCTCTAAAAAACTGTAGAACAGCTATCGCGGCTAGGGCGCTTATTAATAGAAGTAGCTCAGCTGTGCTAACTACACTCACGCATCTACCCCAGTAGCGGCTCTATGTACCTAGCGTATCCCATAAGCTTGTCGATGCCCCTAGGCTCGAAGGGTAGCATGGGGACGTAGACTACTTTTAGGCCTGGGAACTTCTCCTTTATCAGTTCCATAGCTCTCTTCTGATCCTCTAGCTTAGCCTTCATCTCCTCGCCTAAGCTCTTCTCTGGAAGAACCTTGTTCACGATAACGCTCTTCACAGGTATTCCGAACTTTCGAAGAACGCTACACGCCCTCTCAGCCTCTAGAACCGGCAGCGTCTCTGGGTTTACAACAACGTGAACCGACGTTGTCGATGGGTCTCTAAGCATGGATATGAGTTCCTCGCTCTCTCTAAGCATAGCCTTCAGCTCCTTCATTATGGGATCAGAGCTCTCGTCTATAGGCAGAGATTCCTCCTTACCACCTATCACAACCTTAGGCTCCTCGCCGCTGAGTCTAGCAACCATAGCCCGGTGATGTAGAATGGCTCGCCTAAGCTCTATCAGTTTCTCTATCCACGACCTGTTTATGAATGGTAGCACGAGCATCCTTATCGTAAGTCCCGTGGGAGGAGTATCGAACACGATCACTTCATACTTCTTTCCTTCCTTTCTAACGATCTCAGTTATCTTCTCTAGAACCGCATACTCCTCTACGCCAGGTGAATACCTAAGAGTATCTATGTACTTATCTAGGTTGAGAACCCGCAGGTAGGCATAGGCATCCTTTATCTTCTCAGCAACAGACTTTAGATGCCTAGCTATCACGGCATCGAAGTCGACTTCTGAAGCCCAGAGATTATCGCAAACCTTCTTAGCATCCTCACCAAGCTCCGTACCTAGCACATCCCCTAGATTATGGGCGGGGTCTAAGGACACTATGAAGGTTCTTGCCCCCCTTCTACTACGAGCTAGAGCGTAGGCAGCTGCGCTAGTTGTCTTACCTACACCTCCCTTGCCTATGAAGAAGTGTATCTCCATACCTAAGTCACCTCGAAGATCCCAGCCATCTCGGCAAGCATATCGTCTAGCCTCGAGGATAGCCTCTGCATGACCAGCAGCTCGCGAGCCATGTAGGGCAGCAGCCTAAGCGATATGGGTGTAGGAGGGCTGGGAAGCCCAATGAACGATCCTAGCAGCAGTAGCGCAAACACGTTCTCAAGCTCCCTAAGCTCGACCATTACGTAGTCGACGCTCATCCCTCTAAGCATCCCTCCGAGAACCTCGCTAAGCTTCTTGAAGAAGCCCTTCAATATCGGCACCCGCGCTACACAATGCGGCAATCCTAGATATTTGCTGCGTAGCTAGCTAAGGAGATACTATCGCTAGTAACGTAATAACGCGCATCACTAGGGTTAGAGCGTTATCACTTGATTAGTTCTCTTTAAATTAAACGCAAGGTTTAATAAAGGGAGTTTATCGTGATTATATTCAAGAGGGGTGATTGATAGTGTTAACCGCAATAATGATAATACTCGCCTTAGTGATATACCTAGTATTCTACTTCACCCACGGCAAGTACCTCGAGCGAAGGGTATTCAAAGCCAATCCCTCGGTCGAGACGCCAGCCAAGAGGTTCTACGACGGTGTAGACTACGTCCCCGCAAATAAGTACGTGCTCTACGGGCACCACTTCGCATCCATTGCTGGTGCGGGGCCAATCGTAGGCCCCACCCTAGCCCTAGGCTGGGGCTGGCTACCCTCACTGCTCTGGGTATGGTTCGGAAACGTATTCATTGGAGTAGTCCACGACTATTTAGCTCTAGCAGCCTCAGTGAGATACGATGGTAGAAGCATAGCGTGGGTAGCGGGCAACCTCATGGGTAGAACCGCTAGAGTCGCCTTCAATCTATACATATGGTTTGCACTGCTACTCGTGGTCGCAGCCTTCGGCTTCGTAATATCAGTTCTATTCAGCGCAATACCTGGTGCTGGAGCTGCTGCCATATTCCTGATATTCCTAGCTATAGTGATCGGTGTGCTAGCCTACAAGACGCGGATGGGGTTCAAGGGAGCTACGATTCTAGCAATAATATTCGTCATCATATCTATCCTCGGCGGACTATGGTGTCAGTACGCTGGGCTATTCAGGCTCTCCTTCGAGGCATGGCTAGTCATCCTAACGATCTACACGATTGTCGCTGCTAGTCTACCAGTATGGCTGCTGCTACAGCCAAGAGACTACATGAACGCCTACATCCTATGGGCCTCCCTAGCGATTGGAGGTGCGGCACTTATAGTGATAGGATTCAAGGGAGTGCCTGTTGTAGTGCCCTCCTACACTATGTGGAGCGCTAACGTTGTAGGAGGCGTACCATCACCCTTCTGGCCAACGATACCTCTAGTAATTGCTTGTGGTGCTCTATCAGGGTTCCACAGCTTAGTGAGCTCTGGTACGACAGCTAAGCAGCTAGCGAGCGAGATCGATGCTCTGCTCATAGGCTACGGAGGCATGCTAACGGAGGGCTTCCTAGCAACAATGGTGATAGCATCGATATCGGCAATGGCTTTCCAGACATTCACATACCCAAGCATACTGCAGGCAGCGCTCACTAACGTTAAGGCGATGCACATAGTTGGTGCTGCTACAAAGTTCACTCCGCTTGCTCACGCAATTAAGATAAGTATTAGCGGGAGCAGCGCGATAATCATGTATAAGACCGCTAGCGGGATAGCGAAGACAACGATCAGCGTATCGCAGCTGAAGAGCTACTACCTAAACTTCCTAAATACCATAAAGACTAATCCGATACTCTTTGGCAAGTACTACACAGCCTTCGTAAACGCGCTCAAGTGGACAGTGATACCATGGAGCTACGCTCTAGCTATAGAGGCAGCCTTTGGATGGACCCCACTGCCTTGGGCGATATTCGCTGCTATGTGGATCACGGGCTTCGCCCTAACGTCTCTGGATACAGCTGCAAGGCTAGGGAGATTCGCATGGCAGGAGCTGTTTGCTCCGCTAAAGGATAGGGCTCCCACAGCCTACAAGGTGCTAGCCAATAGGTGGCTAGCCTCGATAATACTGGTGGTCATAGGCATGGCCCTAGCCTACAGCAAGGCATTCCTAGTGATATGGCCAGCGTTCTCCGGTATGAACCAGCTGCTAGCTAGCCTAGCGCTCATGACGATAAGCCTGTGGGTTATCAAGGTTCAGAAGGCTCCAGGTCTAGGAAAGGCGCTTACCGTAGCTCCAGCAATATTCCTGTGGGTAACGGTCACAGTAGCCCTAATATGGTACCTAGCATTCGTTGTGCCGCACATAGCTCTAGTAAAGCCATTCGTCGCAGCTGTCGTAGGTGGTGCTACTGGCGTAGGCCTAGGACTGAACCTATTCCTGTTCGCTGGCTGGGTAAGAGGTCTGAAGAAGCCAGCGCAGCAAGCTCAAAGCGCCTAAGCTCCTCAGAATTGATAGAGCTTTGTTTTTACTAAACGGTTTTTCTTGCCTATATCACACACAGTTTAGGTGCTTAGGATTGTCTGAGCTTAAAGAGGTTGAGAGGTTGGTTAGGTTCGCTGAGAAGATTAGCGAGGATCGTAGCTATAGCATTAAGGAGCTCGCGAGCATCTGGAGCCTTGACGAAGCTTCGGCTAAGAAGGTGTTGAGGAAGCTACGTAGGGAAGGGTTTGTAAGAAGGACTCGCAGCGGTAGGTACAAGCTTAGCTTAGCTGGGAGAGTAATTGTTAAGATATTCAAGATGGTGAGGAGATGAAGGCTATCGTCTTAGCTGGAGGCTTCGCCACGAGGCTCAGGCCTCTCACGCTGACTAAGCCAAAGCCTGTGCTTCCCATACTGGGCAAGCCGTTGATTAGGTGGATCATAGAGGGGCTACGTGGCGCTGGTGTGAGCGAGGTTGTTGTGTGCGCTAGGTACATGGCTGAGCACGTTGAGAAAGCGCTTGAGGGCGTAGAGGGTGTAGATGTGAAGGTACTTCGTGAGCGGAAGCCTCTTGGTGATGCTGGCCCGCTCAAGCTTGTTGAGCGTGAGGTAGGGTTAGACTCAACGTTTCTTGTAGTGTACGGTGATGTGTTTAGCGATGTTGATGTGGCTAGGCTAGTCTCTTATCACAGGAGCGTGGGTGCAATAGCAACCCTAACCCTCGTGGAGGTCGATGATCCTAGTAGGTATGGAGTTGCGGAGCTCGAGGATGGGAAGATAGTTAGGTTCGTTGAAAAGCCTAGGAGGGAGGAAGCTCCCTCTAATCTAGCTAATGCTGGTGTGTACGTGTTTGAGCCAGAGGTCTTGAAGTACGTGCCTAGCGATAGGCCTAGCAAGATAGCTAGAGATGTTGTGCCTAGACTCGTAGACGAAGGTGTTGTGTATGGCTATGTTCATCGAGGGCTGTGGATAGACATAGGGGTTCCTAGCGATTATCTTAGAGCGAATGTTGAGGCTCTCAAGAGGTTCTACCCCGAGGGCTACGTGGATCCTAGCGCCTCTATAGGCGAGGATGTAGAGCTTCAGCACCCTGTATACATAGCTAGAGGAGCATCGATATCTAGGAAGAGCGTTATCGGCCCACACGTAGTTATAGGTCCTAGGGCTAGCATAGGTGAGGGTACTAGGATAAGGAACGCTGTTCTCTTCGATGATGTTCAGGTTGATAGCTACGCCTACATAGATAGCGCTATAGTGGGAAGCGCTTGCGTCATAGGTAAGTGGTGTAGAATTGAAAGAGGGTGCGTTCTGGGAGACGAGGTGGTGCTAGCAGACGGGGTGCTCCTAGCGAGAAGAACCTATGTGCTTCCGTACAAGGAGGTTGAAGCCTCTATCTACGAGGAGAACAAAGTCATTCTCTGAGGTGAGGATCGTGGATCCGCAGCCGAAGATAGATTACTATGACTTTGGAGTGATAGTGATCAGCGGGAGGGAGTATAGGCATGATGTTGTCATAACGCCGCGTGGCGTAGACCCAGATTGGTGGAGGATCGAAGGACACAGGCTTCAGCTGGCAGACGTTAGAGACTACCTCGCTGAGGAGGCTGACGCTGTCGTCATTGGTACTGGGTACAGCGGAATGATGAGGGTGGATAACGAGGTTGTTGCAGAGCTCGTTAAGAGAGGTATGCAAGTTTTCATAGAGAGAACTCCGCGCGCTGTAGATATGTACAACGAGCTTGTATCTCGAGGCAAGAGGGTTATTGCGTTCCTACACCTAACCTGCTAGCGGCTGCTAGCGGGATCCCTATTACTAGAACCGATGCTAAACCTCCTACAGCTAGCGCTAAAGCGAGTCGCCTCCTGTCCAACCCTATCAGGTATCCCACTAAGGCTCCGGTCCACACACCCGTAACTGGTATGGGAGCAGCAACAAATAGCGCTAAACCAATTGCACCCCATCTCCTAACGTATCTCTCGACCTTAACTCTAGCGCTAGCTATCTTATGCAAGAGGTAGCTAGCGGCGCGTCCAGCAGCTCCTCCGCGGTCTGCTAGCCAAAGCAGTAGCCTATCTATGTAGCTTGCAGCTGTAGCTAGGGCAAGCGCTAGGATTGCGTCCCCTATGCATGACACTAGGATTGATAGAAGGGGATCTAGTCCTAGAGCAACGCCAGCAATAACCGCGTATCTACCCTCGAACCCCGGGGCTAGCGATAGTAGAAGAGTTGTCACTGCAGCTAAAGCACTTCTATCCAAACGCTACACCCGCTTTCTTGCGGGAGGCTCAGATAGATGGCTCCCACTCATCCGCGTCGTTACGAAGGGCGCGCTCATCATCGCCTAGAGGCGCTAAGAGGGCGCGGGCTCGAACGATATCGCTGCGTAGCCAACAACCATATCCTCATCGCCCGTGAGCTCTCCCGAGTTGTAGTACCTCAGTAACTTACCCTGCGTGCATCCTCTGAGCCTCGAGTACTCCATAGCGACCGCTATAGCTCCGTAGCCGCAGACCGTAGCGTCGTACCTCCTTATGAGGTTGAGGAACCTTCTAGTGTCAAGGCTCAGTATAGCGCTTATGAAGTTCATATCTAGCTTCTTAACGTTCTCTATAACGTTCTCGCGGAACAGCACATAGCCGTAGTAAACTCCGTGGTGCGTGAAGTCCGACGATGCTATCAAGACTATGTTTCTTCCTAGGGAGGTAGCTATATCATCTATCGCTTTAGCTAGGTCGCGAGCTTCCCCGAGCTCAACGTGCTTAGCGACTATAGGCACTATCCTAAAGTTGTTGCCGTAGATGTACTGGAGGAACGGTAGCTGTACCTCGATAGAGTGTTCTCTTAGGTGCGCCATGACGTCATCGACGACTAGAGGGCATCTGGATAAGAGCGAGTCCACGAACTCCATATCCACGCTAACCTTTCCTAGAGGGGTTGCCCACTCGGCGAAGGCGCGAGTCGTTGTAAAGGTTCCACCGTATCCGCTGTGGTTACTCCCTATTATGACAACAGTATCGAGTTGCGGAACCCTCTCCCCTATCTCTAGGTAGAGGTGTGCTGCGCACGGTCCAGAGAACTCGTAGCCAGCGTGGGGAGCTACCCCACTTACTACAGGGCCTTCAGAGGCTCTAGCGCCTCGTCTAGGTAGGCGTCCGGGTCCGAACGCTGCGTTGGTGAAGCACCTCTCTATTGATTCAATTAGTTCATTTTGGTTTATAGGGTAGAAGTTCCATATGGCGGCCTGCATAGGCCTAACTCTAGGGGTAGCCAAAGTTCCCTACCAGTACTAGTGGGTTTTGAATACAGATTAAAATAGGGGTTCATTGTCTTTGGGCGGATCTCTTGTACCCTATTATGTATCCGCATATCGCTGCGATGATGGCTATTATCGCATAGGCGAGCACAGCGGCTCCGTAGGGCACACCCTTGATCACGTAGACCAGCGTTGTGCTGGTTACGGTCACGGGCACTGTCACTGTTGAGTAGACAGTTCTATATACGGTTCTTGTGGTGGTGATAGCAGTGTGGGTTCTTGTCGTGTTTGTGTGCTGCCCGCCTAGCTTTACGGTTGTTGTAACTGTTAGCTCTGTGCTTGTGGAGGAGGCTGTGGTAGTGTGAGTAGTTGTAGAGCTTGCAGCCATAGCTGGTACAAGCGCGAGTATGACCAGCGCTGCTACCACAGCTACCCGAACGAGCCTCATTGCTGGTGCCCGGTTCGCGAATCGAGGAAGACAAATATAAAAACGTGCAGCGTGTCGAGACAAAGACCCTTTAAGCTAGTGCCGACTCTTCGTATCTGACAGCGTAGGCTGTTCCGTAGCCTACGAACACGATCTTGTCCGGTCCTAGAGCTCTTATCACTTCAGGCCTATTCGTCGAGACTATAACCGTTATGCCCGCGCTCCTAGCGATAGAGGATAGCTTCCTAGCGACTCTCTGCGCTGTTAGGGCATCTAGGTGAGCAGCAAACTCGTCGATTATTAGCAGGTTGGGTTTTGAGGCTAGGAGCAGAGCTAGCTTTGCTCTCTCCTTCTGACCGGTGCTAAGCTCCTCGAACCTAGCTCTGTAGAATACGGCATCGGATAGACCAACAGCGTTTAGAACCTCTACAGCTACTGCAGGATCCTTAGTCACCTCGGCTATGCGCTGGAGGATAGGCTCCTCTCCGAACTGAGGCTCTCGCTCTCCGGGAAGGAAGTACTCTAGCTTAGCGTTTCTAGGAACCTCAATTCTTCCACTGCTAGGCTTGTACCTCTCGCTATCTATACCTAGGCATGCACCGATAATCATTCTGAGCAGAGTCGTTTTCCCAGCTCCAGAGGCTCCTACGACAACAACTACCTCTCTAGGGTTGATCTCTATATTGACGTTCCTAAGCACGTACCTCTCAACGATTCTCTTCTCTACCCCGAAGGCCTTCAGAACCTCTTGTAGCGCAGTGGGTAAGCGCGATATATCTAGCTCGTTGCTGTAGACCTTCGAGAGCTCGACGAGCCTTATCGGAGACTCTATGGGATCCACCTTCCCATACCTAGACTTATAGAGCTTGCCTCCGTGTTTACGGGCCTCTGGATCGTTCTGGAGGAACCTCTCTATGTAGCTCCTAGCCTCGTCTGTTAGCGGATACATTAGCACGGGTCTACCGCTCGCGGTCTCCCACATGTACACGAAGCCAGCTTTCTCGAAGAATGGGTTGTACCTAGCCATCTGGGCGATGGTCTCGACAATGTGCTTCCTGCGCTTCATCTCTGGGACCCGGCGCTCAGCTATCCACCTAATCGCCATCTTCACCGCTAGGACTCCTAGCCCATCTCCTCGGTAGTCTGGATGCACAACTACTCTAGCTATCCTAGCGGCTGCAGTATTGGCTATTCTCAGCGCCTCCTTAGCTATCTCCTCGCCTACGATCGCTCTAGCTATCCTCCTCGAGCCATAGAGCTTAGCAAGCTCTCTGTACTTAGCTATGATCTCCCTCCTCCTAGATAGAGCTAGAGGCCAGTACGTTGGATGGAACCAATCCTTCGGAAACACCTTCTCCCTAATCATCTTCTCGATAACGGTCTTTCCATCTACCGTGATCCTCCTATGCATGAGCGGTATCGGGGTATCCACCCTCACGTAAGCAACTATCCTAGGCTCGTAAGGCTTCCTATCCACGAGCTCTAGCACTAGGAACCTAGAAGAAGGTAAGCTTCCCCGGATCTCCTGTAGCCTAGCTGGAACCCCGTGCTCTGGACACGTAGGCTGCACGTTGGACTCTATGAACCTGCCGCAGATAGGGCATCTCCAAACAGCGACGATCTCCTCCTTGCTCGCGTAGTGGTACTGCTCGAGATTCACAATATCTATGTAGTCCTGCTCAGAGGTTGCCTCTCGAGCCACAACACGGTACTCGTAAACCACCTCCCCCCGCAAGGGGTCTCTTCTAGGTAGCCTCTCCTCAGCTCTCCAAGGGGGCCACACCTCTACCGCTTCGCCACGCCATAGGCGCTCAAGCCTATAGTCGTCGGGAAGAGCTATGTACTCCCCCCTAACTAGCTGAGGCTCAGAGAAGAGCATTAACCTAACGTTCTCGCCTGGCTGAAGCCACTGCGCAACGCTTCCAGACATTACGAGAACAACCCTGTTGCCCTCCACCTCAACCTCTACAGATCCCTTCCACCTATACCCAGTTCTAGGCACGTCTACTCTCGTAACCTTCCCTTCGACAGGCTTCATTACGGGGAGGCTCAAGGTTTATCACCCTTGGATAGCGCTTACCCTAGATTAGAGCTCTAGAGGTAAAATTGAGTTCCTCCGCGATGATGTTAGAGGATGGCTCTGAGACGTGATGAAAGCGAATTGATCTGAGCTACTACAGGGTAGCACGCTTACAGACTCTGCAAATCATCTACTTATTTTACTATAGCGCTGAATAGGTACGGGGGCCGAGGAGTTTGCCTCGCTACACCTTCATTGACGAGGAGTACGACTATATGAAGGTGCTTAAAGAGAAGCTCGATCCTAAGAACCTCGAGAAGCTCCTTAAGATACCTGATCCCGAGCTCCATAAATGGATAGCGGATGTGATTCGATGGGCTGAGCCGGATAGAGTCTTCGTAAACACGGGAAGTCCCGAAGATCTTGAGTACGTTAGGAGGAGAGCCCTCGAAAATCGTGAGGAGCTCCCAACGAAGTACCCTCGCCACACGGTGCACTTCGATGGTCCTAAGGATCTAGCTAGGGATAGACTGAACACGAAGATACTGGTTCCAGGAGGGTACGAGATACCGTTCATCAAGACCCTCGATAGGGAGAAGGGCCTTAGAGAGATCAAGGAGATTATGAGGGGAATAATGCGAGGCAAGGAAATGCTGATAGGGTTCTACTGTCTAGGTCCGCGTGGAGGGCCGTTCACGATATACGGAATTCAGATCACTGACTCGGCGTATGTTATGCATAGCGAGAACATACTGTACAGAACGTGCTACGAGGACTTTGTTGAGAAGGGTGGCAAGATAAGATGCATGAGGTTCCTACACTCAGCAGGTGAGAGAGACGAGCACGGATGGAGCAAGAACATTGACAAGAGGAGGATATACATAGATCTAGAGGACGAGACGACGTATAGCACCAATACGCAGTACGCGGGGAACACTGTTGGTCTTAAGAAGCTTGCGCTGAGGCTATGCATATACAGAGCTTACAAGGAGGGATGGCTATGCGAGCACATGTTCGTTGCCGGTGTAGATGTTCCGGGATCTAGCGAGCCTGTATACATAACGGGAGCCTTTCCAGCGGGCTGCGGCAAGACGACTACAACTATGTACAGCGATAGAGTTGTAGGGGATGACATAGCGATGATAAGGGCTATCGATGGTGTTGCTAGAGCGGTGAACACCGAGGTCGGAATGTTTGGTATTATAGATGGCATAAACCCGGTGGACGACCCAGATATATACCGCATACTGACGTCTCCAGATACCGAAGTGATATTCTCTAACGTTCTCCTAACTGAGGATGGCGAAGTATGGTGGGTTGGCAAGGAGGGCGAGCCTAGGAAGGGTATTAACTACGCTGGCGAGTGGTGGCCAGGTAAGAAGGATGAGGAGGGTAGAGAGATAAGGCCCTCGCATCCAAATGCGAGGTTCACGACTAGCATAAGGTACCTTAGGCA
>JAADCV010000065.1 GCA_013154235.1 Thermoproteota archaeon
TTGGGTGTCTGACCCTCGATCTCCCATGCGTATGTGGGTGATAGTATCGGTTTCTCGGCTCTCGCTATGAGCTTCGATGGGTCGTCTCTGGAGAAGAGGGCCCAGCCCACGTAGTACCTCCCTTCGCGATCAGCCGCGTTGTATATGAGGAGTATGCCCTCTTTGGTTAGTATCGGTGGTGGTCCAGGTTCAACGAGCTTGCTATCGAAGTGCCCTGGTCTAGGTCTTAGCACTACCCAGCTCCTATTCGTTACCCAGTGAATCATGTCTTTAGAGTACGCTATCCATATATTGGAGTCGCCGAAGTACATCACGTACCTTCCGCGTATCTTTACCGGGAGTATAGCTCCAGACTTGCTCCATCCCCATCTAGGGAACACGATTCCGAGCTTCTTCCAGTGCACTAGATCTCTGGATACAGCTAGAGCTAGCCTAGCCACCTTACCGTCGTAAGCCGTGTAGGTCATGTAGTAAGTCCCGTTAACCTCGACTATCCTAGGATCCTCACATCCACCACCCATCTCCTCCTTCAGAGTGGGGTAGAGCACGACCTTGCCAAGCTTCTTGAAGTGCACCCCATCTCTACTCACGGCCAGCATAATTACTGAAGTTCCTCTCCACCTAGCCTGAGCCCTGTAAAACATGTAGAACGTTCCATTGACGTACACTACAGCAGGGTTGTAGGTAGCGGCAGCGTCTGGGCCACGACCGCTAGGTCGAAGCACTGGGCTAGGCAGCTTCGTGAAGCTGAGCGCGAAGATCACTGCTGGTGCTCTAGCTATGTGGATTAGCGCATCTACAAGGAGATAGGCGCTAGCTACAGCGAGTACCGATGCAACGATAATCAGAGACAGTACCCTAGCTCCAACCTTCCCCACTTCGTGACCCACAGCGGTTAGGCGTTGCACCGAGATTTAGATTCGAGACTAATTCTGTACAAGCCTCAACAACATGTCGACATCTATACCTCACATAAATCTCTACGCATCGCAACCATCTACAAGCACCATGTCTGCATCGAGCCCCAACGCTGAAACCACTGCTTTCGCCTCACCCATATACACGAACTCCTCGAGAAGAAACTAGCATCTCGTTACGCACCTTCTCTATACGTGTAGAGCTCCTCCACAGCAGGCTTGTGATTGTGAATAGGTCTAGCAATGGATAGGTAATGATCTTGGGCAGCCAGCTTTGCGAGAACCGCTTCATAGCTACATACCTAGAGAGGGTGATGGGTATGAGCGAGAGGAGGTTGGAGAAGTTGTTGGAGTATGCTAGGTATCTAGAGTCTCGTGTTAAGGTCTATGTCGATGTGTTGAAGTTCCTTCTCACGCTAGTTATTGCATCTCCTATTGCTGCGATTGCGCTAAGGAATCTCTATGCGGCTATAGGCTTCCTGATCGCTCTAGCCGTGGCTATGGCTGCGGTAGCTATGCTCGGTAGAGCTATTAGTGGGATTAGGCGAGAGGAGGAGACAGTGTGGGGAGAGATATTGGCTGATCCCAGGAAGCTTCCGGGTCTAGAGCTCGTTGCCAAGGTCGTAATACTCGTAGGCATAGGTAGTGCAATAACCATAGCGCTCTACATAGCATCTCTTCTCCTAGGCTAGCTCTCAACCCAACGAGCTTCTCCTCAATAGGACTCTCCACAGCCTCTCGATATCTTCTATTCCTCGCCTCTTTTCGTATGCGTATCGCTTTGCTAAGTACTGTAGGAACCTATAGTCACCTTCGTCGAGCTCAGCGAGCCCTTCTTCGGGTGCTGCGGGTATGGCTATGCAGTCCTCGTAGTGTTCGAAGTGCAGAGGAGCTCAGGAAGGAGAGCGCTTCATAGCGGTGCCCCTAGAGCGCTTAGGTTCCGCGGTGTTTAGATGTCGCGAGTGGCCTTATTGCTTGCGGAAGCGTGTGTAGCTACTTGCCTTCCTCTACTCTATGTGCTACTGCTGTAAGTGCTATGGTTAGCAGGCAGTCTCCATGCCTAGACTCCCTCTCGAGCTCCTTGATGCGGTTCGCGATGCTGTTGAGCTCGTGGATTACCTGCTTGGCTTGCTCGCTATCGAGCTTCGCAACGATTATGTGCATGGCTCCCGCACTTCGCTTCTTCGTAGCTAGCTTCTCGAGAATCTTCACGACTATAGTCACTATGCAGGGCGCGATTAGGTGCAGGACCTCGCCTAGGGATTTCTTGGGGATGGCGGTGCCTAGCACGCTTATGTCTTCAGAAGCCCTGTAGTACTTCACGACTATGTTTCCTCTCTGCTCGATTCGAGACACCTTGACTAGCCCTAGCCTCTCGAGCTTCTTGAGGTGGTAGTGCACAGTTGAGGGTGCTAGTCCGAGGCTCTTCGATAGCTCTGTAAGGCTCTTCTCACCCATAGCTAGCTCGAGGAGTATGAGTATTCTCGATGGCGAGAACACCTCCTTGAGCATCTCTAGATCAGCGATTCTCGACAAACCTAGCACCGTTTAGAGAGTTTCGAAGCGCTGCTAGAAAATGCTATCGGGTTCCACCGAATCGCATACTCGGTGACCCTAGGTGAGCGCAGTGGTCGTGGAGAACCTCGTCAAGGTGTTCAACGGCGTGACCGTGTTGAGGGGAGTATCCTTTAGGGTTGATAGGGGTGAGCGCGTAGGTTACCTAGGTCCTAACGGCGCTGGCAAGACCACTACTATAAGGATACTGCTCGGACTCATCAAGCCTACGAGCGGCCGCGTCGAGGTTCTTGGTCACGACATCGTGAAGGATCCTAGGGGTGTCAGGGGTAGGTTGGGCTACGTTAGGCAGGGCCATAGCTTCGAGCTAGGTCTAACCGTTGAGCAGAGTCTCGAGCTCTACGGCTACCTATGGGGTCTCGATAGAGCTGAGGCGCGTAGGAGAGCTCGAGAGCTTCTAGAGCTCTTCGGGCTCGAGAGCGTTAGGAAGCTCTACGTATCCCAGCTAAGCTTGGGTACGAGAAGGCTGGTCCAGGTTATTCGAGAGCTTCTCCACGATCCCGAAGTGCTGTTCCTAGACGAACCCACTACCGGGCTCGACCCCGTTGCCCGAAGGAAGGTGATAGACTACATAGCTGAGTGGAGCCGTAGACGCAGCGCAACAGTGTTCCTATCCACCCACATACCTCAGGATATCGAGAGGCTCTGCAGCAGGATCATTCTGATCCACAGGGGGAGGATCCGGGCCGATATGGATGTCGAGAAGTTCAGAGAGGCTTTCGGTGGGCTGACAAAGGTTGTAGCTAAGCTCGCTAAGGATCCTGGGCCGGGCTTCGCCAAGCGTGTTCGTGAAGAGGTTGGGAATTCGATTAGGGTTCTCCGCGTCTCGGGGCCTCGCGTCGAGGTGTTCGCTAAGCGTAGAGACGTTGCTCGTGTGGTTGAGTGCATAGCTATCGAGGCTCGACGCCAGGGTATCGAGCTGAGGGATCTGAGGATCGAGGAGCCTACTCTGGAAGACGCTCTCGTAAGAGCTTACCTAGGTGAAGGCGATGAGGCTGCTGAGGTTGGTTAGGAGAGACGTTGTTGTAGGCTTCAGGACGCTTGGTGGAGCTACGCTATCACTCGCGCTAATGCTAGCGCTCTACATCTTCGTCGCTAGCCTCTCCTACAACACCATAGTTCAGCACCTCGAGCTCTTCGGGAGGAGCGTGAACTACATCGAGTTCCTAGCCCCGGGCCTAGCATCTATAGCCGTGGCTGAGACCTCGTTCCTCATAGGCTCCCTGTACTGGGTAGATAGGAGGATAGGGATGTTCGAGCAGCTCGTAGCAGGCCCATTCACGAGGGAGCAGTACGTAGCCTCGAAGATGGTTACTGCCGTGATCTACTCCGTAGCGTACACCTTCCTCACGATAGCGCTCGTATCGACTCTATCTCCCTACACAGCCCTAGAGATGCTCAGAACCGTGCCAATGACCCCCATAGCCTCGAC
>JAADCV010000044.1 GCA_013154235.1 Thermoproteota archaeon
CTCCTCCTGTAGCGTGGGCTGTGCTGTTGGGTTCTTCTCGGCGAAGCCATGTAGCCATACCCATATCAGTACGCCAGCAGCTACCGCGATTATGATCAGTAGCACTGTTGCTACTATGGGAGAGACAGCCTTCCTCATCATGTTCTTCCTCACCTCCTCGGATTTTATGTATCGTTAGATACACCTTATAAGCATTGCGTGGTAGTACCTAGTTGCCGGTTAGAGCCTCTGATTAGGGTGATAGGGAGGATATTGTGCCTACTATAACTTTCTGAACCTGCGTCCAGAAGATCAGTATTACCGCTACTGCTGCTAGAGCTAGTAGTGTGTAGCACGTGTTTAGCCCCGTGCCTTCCCGAACCTTTGCTGCCGATATACCCATTATCACTGCTACGGCTATCGCGAGCTGGATCGTTTCGTTCACTACAGCCTCTATCATTGCGGGTGATATGAACGAGCCTATTAATCCTCCCACAGCGCCGGAGACAGTCATGGAGACTAGGCTGCTGCTCATCATAGCTAGCAGTATTATGAATAGCGGTGTGAGGACTGCTAGAGCTACGTAGAGGGTTAGGCTCTTTCTAGAGTTCTCGCGGGTCTGGACAAGGGTCTCTATGAACGAGCCTAGTCTCTCGAGCTCTGTTGGTGTTAGCGCTCCTAGCTGCTCTAGGTCGCTTAGGACGAATAGCACGTAGTTGAATAGCCACGATCTCGTTACGAAGTTCTGCTGTATCCTCTGCAGAGGTATGTTCAGTTGGAGGAGTATGGATAGGGCGCTTACGTACCTATCTAGGAACCTGTTGTACTGCCTGCTCCTAGCTATAGCCGCTATAGCTCTCGGAACATTGTATCCTATTCTCAGAAACTCCGCCATGTCGCGCAGGAAGCTTGGTAGGTCCCTCTCAACGCTCTTCACTTCTGTGCTTCTAGCTACGTAGATAGCTAGCTCTGGGAGGAGGACCGTTATGAGGGATATGCATGCTATGGCTTCCGGCCTTATCCTTACTCCTATGCTGCTGAGCGCTAAAGCTGCAGCGATAGCTATGGGGACACCGCTGAACGCGATTACCTTATCGACTGTTGTGAAGAGCGGGTGGCTAGGGGTTTTCGGCTGCATGGAGTCCATAACTACGTACAGCGCTATCCCAGTCATCGGCGCCACTATGTAGGTGAATAGCTGGAGCATCTGGATGCTCATCCCTTGGCTGAAGGCTATGGCTCCTAGGGCTAGGAGCGTTGGGAAGAGCATGAAGAGCGCTAGAATGACCTCGCCCATCATGGACGCCGTCTCTACGTATCTGCTCCACCTGGCGGCTATCTCCTCGAGCATGCTCCTATATGCGTTCTCTAGATACGAGGCAGTGTTTCCACCTATCTTAACGATCGATACGTAGCCCGCTATGAGCCTAGACATGAGCTGGCTAGGAACGTTCTTAGCGTACTCGCTCAGTGCATCGATAGGGCTGTAGTGGAAGAACGATAGCAGCTTCCTGAGTATAGATGCCTCGATCGCGAGCCTTCTAAATACATGGCCTTGGCTAGCGAGCCTCTCAAACGCTGTAACGATGCTCTTCCCCGTTCGCTCAACGAGCGTCGCGTAGAGCGTGAAGAACGGGGTCTCGGTCTCAACACCTCCCCTCCTAGACGATATGCTAGCGTACGCGATTACGTAGGGGGCTGCTAGAGGTAGCGCAGCGCTAGCTACAGCTATGGATAGCGATAGGAGTAGGTCCCCCGTTCCTAGGTACGCTAGCACCGCTAGAGCGGGGGGTAGTGATGCGGAGGCTATGAGGGCTAACGCTGCGGTATTGTAAGGGTCTAGAGCTACGTCGCCTAGCACGAAGAGCCTAGCGAGAGCATCTATGTACTTGCTGCAAAGCCCTCGCGAGATAGCTCTTCCCAAGCTGTAGAGGAGGCTCGAGGTCGTTATGGAGCTCAGGTACATGGGTTTGCGTGGGCGCTCCCTAGGGGGCCTCATCAGCACTCTAGCTATGGAGGTCCTAACCTCCTCCCACAGCGTTACGAGCAGTACTGTCGATGGAACTAGAGCTATGTAGGCTACAGCCCCCACGACCTTCATAGGTATGGGTAGAGGCCACGTAGCAACCTGGATAATCATGAACGTCGCTAGAGCAGACACGCCTAGGGATGCTGCTAGCCTCTGGACAGGGCTTAGCCTAGGCAGGGTTAGAACCCCCACTTCCTCTTGTAGAATAGCTGTATCTCGTGAGCAACCTCGTCGTACCTAAGCCTATTCTCCATCACTAGCCTCGATAGGAGGGAGGCTCTCTCCTCCAGCTCCCTAACGAGCGTTGTCTCGTCCCAGCCAGCGAGCTCAGCTATCTTCCTAATCTTCTGGCTGCGCTTCACCACCTCCTCTGCGCTCTGTGGATAGTGCTTATCCTCCTCGATGCTCCATCGAAACACCGTCGTGTACTCGACTTCTCTAGGCTCCCGCGCATCTAGAATCTCGTGAACCTGAACAACCCTCCTAACGGGCTTCCTCCCGGGGATCCTTATGTAGCGCGTTATTATCACGTTGCTTATCAGCGGAAGGAACCCTATGGGAACGTTTATAGGCGGCGTCGTGAGCCTAGCCACCATGCTCTCAACGCTATCACCGTGAAAAGTACATGCTCCTCCGTGGCCCGTGGCGAGCGCTTGCATGAATACGTAGGCCTCCTCTCCACGGATCTCGCCTACAGCAATGAAGTCAGCTCTCTCCCTGAGAGCGAGCTTAACGAGGTCGAAGAGCGTGACCTCAGCTATCCTAGCCTCCCCAAAGGTGTAGATGTGTCTAGCGACTAGAGGCCTCCAGCCGGTGTGTGGAAGCCTCAGCTCGGGGGTGTCCTCTATGGTAACTATCTTCCAGTTCGGGGGAAGCATTGATAGCAGCGCGTTTAGCAGCGTAGTTTTGCCGCTAGCCATCGCGCCAACGATGAATACGGAGCCCTTGAACTCGAGAAGTATCCACCAGTAGGCAGCCATCAGAGGGGATATCGAGCCGAACTTGATTAGGTGAGCAACCGTAAGGGGCTCCTCCCTAAACTTCCTGATGGTGAACCCGGTTCCGAAAGGCGAGACCTCGTAGCTAAAGGTTAGCGCAAGCCTGTGCTTCTCGGGCAGGGTACCCTCGGCTATGGGGAACGCTGTAGAGACATGCCGCTTAGCCTTGTGCGCGAGCAGCGTAGCTATAGCATCGAGATCCTCAGCCCTGTTAAACACTATGTTTGTAACGAGCCAGTCTAGGTAAGAAACATCTCTATGAAACACACGCAGGGGCTTGCCAACGCCCTCCACGGTTATATCCTCAATTCTAGGATCGCGAATAACGACGTCTATCACCTTGTAGCCAAGAGCATCGCGGTAGAGGTAGTACTTCAGCGCATCGAGGTTCACCCTCTTCTTCTTCTTAGAGAACCTGCGCGCAACAGTCTCGATAACCTCCTCCAGAACATCGCTAGGCTCGATCCCAGGCTTCATCCTCGCGGAGAAGTAGAGGAGCTCCATAGCCTCGTAGTAAGCATCGATATCATCCTCAGTCAGCTCGGGCTCGATAGCTACGTAGTGCCCCCTACCCTCGTACTCCCATATCTCAACCTTTACGCTACCAACGCTGTACTCGAGAAGCTTCCTTCCCTCCTCAAAAACCTCACGAGGCAGGTTCTCCCTACCGAGCCTAACTAGCGAGATACCTAGGCTCTCCAGTAGCTCAAGCCTCCTCCTACGAGCCCCCTTACCCTCTCTAGAGAACAGCTTCACGGAACGCTCACCTCGTAGCTATTGCCATACATAGTCACGAGAACCACGGTTACGGAGTAGCACCGCGCTGGAATCGTTCCGTAGACTCTAGCTATCCCGCTAGCCCCAGGCTGTAGCGTAAGGGGGCTGACCGTCTGCGCTATAACAACGGTCTTAACATGGCCCCATACATTCATGCACACTGCTATAGCTCTAGAAACCTGCGTTGATACTGTGCCAACATTCGTAACCTCTATATATACATCTATGTATGTTGCGTGATCGTAGACGTAGTATCTGTAATCATATATCGAGACATTTAGTCTCTCTTTCGAGCTTAGCTGGTTCCTAACGTTGAGGCTCTCGATCGTTGCGAAGGTAGAGATGATCTTTCCCATCATTACTGTGTACAGCGCTAGCAGTATCGATAGCGCTATCATCAGAACCATTGCTACGACCACGACAGAGCCCTGGGCTCTCAAGCTACATCACCCGACTATGGGCACGGTTATGGTGCTGTACCTCGTGGCTAGCGATACCTCGTAGACTGCTGGAGGCCCTAGCCACACCTCTACTATGCATAGAGACCCGGGCTTTATGAGTATAGGTGTTCCGCGGTAGGTAGAGCCGTCGTCACAGATAGCACGAACGCGCTTAGCGGGGGTTGAGTTGACGTAGACGCCCAGTATCTCGAGGGGGTTCTCCCCATTGTTTAGGATCGCTATGTAGCCCCGGTGCCTCCCGTACCCTGTGTAGACTATAGAGATGCGTGTTCGGGCTAGGCTCTGGACGCGTGCCGCTATCCTAGATACGACGCTGCTTGACCTAGTGTAGCTGCTCCACACGTAGGCTATTACTATGGCTGCTATGGCGATAGCGATTATGAAGAGAAGGATTGCTGAGAAAATAGGTGATACTCCCTTCACGCGCTACGCCTTCGGCACGACTATCTCCACGACCCCCCTCTTCACCCTGACCTTAGCTCTAGATGGATCCACCTCTACGGGTAGCGCTATGGTTGTACGGTACTCGCTGAACTTTGTGGAGCTGAACCTAGTGCTCCAGTCGCTGAAGCTGAGGCTCTCTCGAAGCTTTGCCCGTATCTCGATCCTTCTGCGGTCAATGAAGTGCACGTCTATGCTGCTCTCCTCAGCGCATGGAAGATCTATGTATATGGCGATGTGGGTTCCCAGATCCTTAATTGCGTACAGCGGCTCTAGGTACCCCTCGTGGTGCCACATCGGGCTCATCATCGATGCTAGGCTATGCATCTCGCTGTATAGCTCAGCGAGCTTCTCCCTTAGCCTCCTAGCTATGTAGTCCTCCATCTCTCTAAAGACCCTATCCAGCTCGTCGCTCATGTGTGCTCACCCGCGCGAGCGCTACGTGTAGAGCGGAGGTGTGTACTCGTACTCCTTCTTCATCTGTGCTAGGTTAGGCAGTATCTTCTTCATGTGCTCCCTAGCCTTCACCCTAATGATCTCGGCCTGCTCAAGCAAGTCGCCGACATCTACCTTCAGTCCCGTTACCTTTGACAGCACCTCGATACCCTTAGCCGACGCTTCCGGGTCTGGGAACTCCATGAACGACTCTGTTAAGATGACCACAGCCCCCAGCCTCCTCCGATAGCTCTCCTTCAGTATGAGTGCGTAGGGTCCCACGAGGTACCCGTTTTCGAAGAGCTTCACTCCTAGGCCGCTGAGCTTATCGCTAAGCTCCTTAGTCGAGGCGACGAAGTACGTGTTCAGCGACTCCACCTCGAACCTGTTGGGTATTGGGAGCCCGGTCATGCATACGACAACGTCTATTCCTCTCCTAGAGGCGTAGTCGAGTAGCGCTGATACGAAGCTGGGTATGGCGGGGGTAGCTGGTAGGAACTCGCTCATAACCACGAGGAGGTTGCCCTTAGCGAACATTCTGACGGGTGGTCTGGGAGTCCCCTTGTGTATTATGGCTACTGGCGGGAACACGTAGGAGTCTATGCCTCCAACCTCCTCCATCTGCAGCTTCTTTACGAGGTGCGTAGCGCCGATCACGCTAACAAGGCCAGCGTCTGGAAGGGCTATGAGCATGTAGCTAGGTCTATCCAGCTTGAAGTCGCGGTACTCGATGAATCTGAAGTCGCCGATCCACTCCTCTCTATATGTGGGGAGCTCGCTAGACAATTCGCTGCACCCGCACGAGTAACTCTGGTAGCTCGGTGAAATACTCTGGGTGCATAAACTCTACTCTTCTACGAGCTCGAACCCCCGGTTCCTAGGAGCTGTGATAATGACCTCAGCATCTATCCCAAGCTCTCGCAGGAGCCGCTCAGCGCATGCAGCTAGCCTCGACGCCTCTTTCGGATCCCCGCTGAGACCATACATGGCTGGTCCCCAGCTGCTCTGACCTACGCATAGGGAGCCGCACCTCCTAAGGATCTCCGCTATCCTAGACCCGTAGGGTTCTGCGAACACGCCCCCCTGAGCGCTAGAGAAGTACTCGCCAACAATCTCCTGGATCCTCGTTAGAGCAGCTCCAAAGCTAGCTGCATCCCCGCGAGCAGCTGCGGGTAGCAGGCGAAGGAATGTCTCTCTCAGCAGAGCGTAGGCGCTACGATAGTCGAGCTCCCTAGGCTTGGATAGGAGGGGGAGCTCCTCGTGCTCCTCGAGCCCTCTGCTCCTTCTAGGTATCACTATAACGAACCTCCACTGTGGAGGAAGCTCGATTCTAGCTATCGGCTTAGGGATGTCGCTCGAGTCTAGAAGCGGGTAGCGGCGAAGGCTATCGAGCCTAGCCCCGGAATCGACTACGAGGCCCCCTAGGAGAAACGTTGCTACGCCAATGCCAGACACGGGTCCTCTTCCGAAGGCTGCAGCCGCCTCCCACGGATCGACATCTATTCCTAGAGCTCTGGAAGCTGCCATCACTACGGATAGAACGGTCTGCGTCGTCGACCCAAGGCCTACGTGCCTAGGTATGTAGCTCCTGAACGATATGCATAGCCTAGCGTCTAGAGCTTCCAGAACCTCCCTAGCAACGCTCCTAACGCTATCATCACTGCACTCAACCTCTAGCGAACTGCATCTCCACGCAGCTACCTCTACGAAGGGCCTCTCTATAGCTACGCCTATACCGCCGTACGCCCTACCTAGAGCAGCATCCAGAAAGCTGTAGAACCCCAGATGCAGTCTAGCTCCCGTCCTCACCACTACCTTCCTCATCGATGCTCAGCCTCCTCACTAAGCTATCGACCTCCGGGAAAAGCGGTTCGTCCTGAACGTAGCTACGCCCGATCCGCAGCGCCTCCTCAGCCTTAGCTAGCTCGCGCCCTAGGTAAGCCGCGTGGTCGAGCCTCGACACGAGCCCCCTAGAAACTATCTCTAGAAGAAGGTCTCTCGCCGTTCTAGAGCATAGCAGTAGCCTACCCTTCCTACCTATGTATAGAGCGCATACCCTCGACCTAGCCCTATCAACGAACACCCTGAAGACCCCTAGAGGATCGAGCTCCCACGAATCTGGGTGCTTAGGAACCTCGATGCGCTGCTGATACTCGTTTGGCTGCGGAAGCGGGGCTTCCCGAGACCTCTTTTCCTTGAGTAGGAGAAGCGAGATCCCGAGGTCCTTAGGCGGCCTTCCTAGCCTCCTAGCCACCGAGAGCATTGCCGTCGCTATAGAAAGCTCTCTAACCGAGCCCATCGACTTCCTGCTAGCTTCAACAGTTAGCAGAACGCTTGCCCCCACCTCGAGAGCTAGCAGCGCTAGCGCAGCGTTTAGACCAACGCTATCAGCGTCGTACAGCTCTACAACGTTAGCGACCCCCATAACCATTGGTGCGCGAGGAAACCTTCTAGAAGCCTCTCGGTAGGCTACGAGAGAGTCTAGGATCGAGCCCGAGATAGGGGGATCGAGTATAGGGTCCACGAGTAGCTTCTCTATACCAATCCTCCTAGCCCTATCAACGCCTCTAGCTATCAGCTCGATTCTTCTCGCTGGATCGCCCGGGGACTCCCCTAGAATAGATGGAACTATGGTTACAGCGACATCCCTAGGCAGTCCCCACAGCTTCTCAACGCTATCCGCATCAACGTTCATGATCATCTCGGCTCCTCCCAGGCAAGCGCCTACAGCAACGCGTGGGGGAGCATCAACAGCGACCGGCCTGCCTAGCCTAGACACGACCTTGGATACAATGGCCTTAGCATCGCTCGGGGAAGCACCGTGGAGATCTAGGGACACTATGCTCGCGCCGCTCTCCAGAAACCTAGCGCTCTCCTCAACAACATCGTCTAGCTTTCTTCTCCAAGCATCTAGCACCTCAGCAACGATCCTAAAGGGCGGGGGCCTCACGGGTATGCGCGTTCCGCAAACAGAGAAAGCAACTCTGGCCTCCTGCTCGCAGAGCCTTAGCGCCTCCCTAGCCTTCCTCAAACCAACGTTCCTAGCAAGCTCGTCAGCTGGAACATCCGGGGACAGCCCCTCTATCCCAAGCTCCTCGATAGCGTCAACGAGGTCGTCTATGTGCTTAGTCCCCTTAACAACGCGAATACCGAGGCGCTTGCTTAGCTCACTGCAGCTCCACCTAACCCCTCCCGGAACTATAACAACTTCAACTACGTCCCTCAGCCGTGGCCCGAACTCGCGGAGCAGATGATGCTCAACTATTCTGGGGGTTGCTAGCACCGCCACAGCTATGGGTAGAACCAGAACGTGCGTCTCGAGCCCTAGCCTCTCTCGAAGCTCCTTAGCGACAGCTCTAACCATAGCCTCAGCTATCCTGCCAGTAACGAGCACGACCAGCTTAGCCACGCCTAGCACCTCACCTCTATCACGGCGTTAGCCTCCGACAGCATCCCCTTAGCAACGAATACACGTGCCGGGAGGTTAAGTACGTGGGTAGCGTAGCTCCAAAGCGCGTAGACCCAGTCCCAGTACCCGCGAACCTCAACCCCAACAACCTTTCTAGCCCACGAGGGCTTGGCGCAGCACGGAACTAGCAGCAGCCTATCTCCGCCAACCGCCTTAAACACCTCTAGGATCCTAACAGCCAGCGTTCTGCAGCTGTGTATCGCCACAAGCACGAGGTAGCTAGCCCTATCCCTAGCCTCCCTCACAACCTCCTCGAATCCCCGCGAGTACACATCAACGCCCGGAAAGAGCCTTAGCTTCCCTCCGAGCTTCTGGGAGACCTCGCGAAGCCTCGGATCCATATCCCTAGAGTCTATAGCCCACCCCTCGCCCCGCTTGATGAAGAGCGCGGTTAATGTTGCTACAGGAGCTAGCCTCCCGCTACACACCTCAACCACAACGGTATCCCTACTCCTAGTAGCCTCATCGCTGTAGATCTCGCGGAATATCGCTAGAGCCTCGGAGAGCTCCTTGACCGGATTGTTCGATCCAGCGAATAGGCTTAGAACAACGCTGCTCAGCCTCCTACGCATGAGCCAGTCTAGGCTGGAAAGAAACTCTAGAGGATCGTACTCCCCCGTACCCCAAGAGACCCAGCGAGGCGAACCGTTAGCGATATACCTAGCCAACGCTAACCACCCACCTAGGTGAGCAGCGCTGATCTTCCGCAGGTCTAGCACTGATAGCGGTAGGGACCTCATCTACGTATCGCTAGCCTCAGCTATAGGCGAAGGCGGCTGCCCGATATGTAGGCTCGTAGCACACGTCGAGGTAGACGCGCTGCGAAGCCTCCTATACGAGCACGTTAACGACCCCCACGTGAGGAAGCTCATCGTCGAGGGCTGGGGCCTCTGCCAGTACCACTCATGGTTAATGGCCAGGCTAGCGGTCGAGGACCCTAGCCTCGGAGGGGGTCTAGGGCCAGCGATAATAATGGAGGATCTTCTACACCGATTTCGCGAAGCGATGAAGAGCGGTACGCTTCCGAAGACCGGAGGCGGGTGCTACGTCTGCAAGCAGGTTCGAGACTTCGAGAAGATGTACGTCGAGTCGATGGCGAGGAGGATAGAGTCCACAGACCTCCTAGACAAGTACGAGGCCTCGAAAAGCTCGATTCTGTGCTCTAAGCACTTTGCAGAGGTTAGGAACCTTCTTAGAGAAGATCTTTGCGAGAAGCTAACGAGCATCCAGATGAGAAAGCTAGAGGCGCTTGAGAGAACCATTAGGAGCTACATAGATAAGCACGACTACAGATGCAGAGAGCCTATAACGCGGGAAGAAGCAGAATCGTGGCTGCTAGCCATAGAGGCCCTCGTAGGGAATAGGGCCCTATTAAGCGGCCTATACAGAAGAGTCTAGTGGGGGATGAAAAGTCCCGCAGCTGACCTCAGTGATGAGCGCTACCTCGGCTGACGCTAGGCGGGTGCTCTCACTCCCTAGGCCTCCACCTCCATAGGTTGAGTGGCGTTGGCACTGCATCCGCGTGGGGAGCTAAGTCGCCTTTAGAAACCCTTTCTAGAGCCCTTCGAAGAGGTTCAGCGTCTAGAGCAATGGTTAGGGCTATGACTGCTAGCGCGCTCCATCGCCCCCACCTACGGATCCACTCATCCTCTACGCGCTTCTCATCAACGCTGTAGGCTCGCGATGCTAGAGCCCTCACCCACCTATCGATGGGAGGGAGGTCGTAGATCCTCAGCCCTAGAGCCATGCCTAGCCTAGCTGTGTACGAGCCTACACCCCTAACCCTGCGCAGCACCGCTTCAGCGTCTCTAGGGGGTAGGGACTCTAGGAGCTCCTCGCTAATATCGCCGTTCTGAATAGCTCTGGCGATCCTCTCTATAGTGCTAGCTCTATACCCAACCCTAGCGCTACTCAAGCGCTGCGGATCCTCGAGAACCATTCTAGGGCTTGGGGGAAGGGGTATAGTCTCGCTGCCTATCGTGGCCGAGTTTCCGTAGCTGAGAACTATTCTGCGAAGCATTAGCCATCCTTGCCTAAAGCTAGCGTTCTGTTGACATACCCCTACGACTAGCGCCCACCACAGTGATGATGAGCGCAGTCTCCACCCCTTCAAGGACTCTGCGAAGCCCCTTAGCAGCGGGTCTCTTGAGGCTAGGGCGTAGAAGCTACTTAGATCCTCTCTAAGACCTAGAGCCTCTGCAAGCCTATCCTCTAGCTCGCTGCAGCTGTGGTTCCTAGAGCTCGCGTACACAGCGTACTCACCATCAACGCTTACCACAGCTAGCTGAGGCTCCTCCTCGCTAAGCACAAGGATAGCTCTAGAGCCATCGAACCAGAAGTCGAAGTTGTAGACCGAGAGCGTCGCAAATAGATCCACGCCCCTCTCCCTAGCCTCGGAACCTATGTCGCCACTGCAAATCAGCTGAAGCTCGCGCTTCATGCGGAGCGCCTCGCTTAGATTCATGGGCGTAGCTATTATCAGCGCTAGCGCGCAACGATCGAAGCTGGGCGCCAGATTGGTGCTGCGAGTGCTAGGGGTCTCTGGAAGCCCTAGAGCGGGTGGAAACACAGATACTCTGCTTAGCTACATTCTCAGGCTCTTCGAGGAGAGAGGCTTTGAGGTTGAGATGATTGCTCTGCGCAACCTAAGGATATCGCATTGCGCGTCGTGCAGAAAGTGCGTGTCTACAGGCAGATGCGTAATCGAGGACGATGCCATCGAGCTCTGCGCAAAGATGCTGAAGAGCCACGTCATAGTGATTGCAACACCCGTCCACTTCGACAACGTTTCGTCGCTTGTAAAGACGTTCTTCGATAGAACCTGGTGGCTCCGGGGTAGGCTGAGCTATAGGGTTGGTCTAGCTGCAGCTGTGGGGAGAGGCTACGGGCTGGATAGCGCTATAGCAGCGATACACAGCTTCATGCTGAAGCACGGAATCGTTCTTTGTCATCGAGGTGTGAGGGCTCGCGCTTACGAGGCTGGGGAGGTTCTAAGGGATTCTCAAGCTCTTAGAGATGCTGAGAGCGCTGTTAACCACGTATCTAAGGTGGCTAGAGCGCTTTGGCAGAGCTCAGATCCAGAGCTCTCCTCATCGATCAGCCTAGGACGCCCTCATCACAGCCCTCCTCAGCGATATTCTCAGCGCTAGAGCTCTAATCCTCTCTATCCCATCGATACGCCGCAGCAGGTCTAGAGGTGGGGGAGCTGCCGATGCCGAGACGAGTGAGCACGCGACAGCAGCAGCCGTATCCACATCTCCACCAAGGCTTATCGCTCTAGACAGCGCCTCAACGCAGTTGCTTGCACCGTAGGCAGCTAGCAGCCCTAGCTCGATAGCTGTAGCTCTGTATCTCCTAAGAGCGTCGAGAGCTCTGTATGGAGGATCCGTAGCTGCGGATGGGATTGCGCTGAGAGCTCTCGAGAGCTCCCAGCTCCATCGGGCTACGTGGGGGAGCTCCTCGATGGCGCGGCGGTGGCTAATCCCCTCAGCGACGACCATGTAGGTGGCTGCAGCTATAGCCATAGCTCTCTCAACAGCTTCTCTGCAGATGTGGGTCGCGATCGTCTGTGCGGCAGCTAGACTCATAGCTTGGTCTATGCTTGGAGCAGCTAGAGCAACCCCTATCGCCCTAACAGCTGGAGAGGGATCCTCTCTGCATAGCTCGAGGGTTTGGTGAGCAGCGTCTAGAGGGTTGTAGCCGCAGCGGATTCTCGATATAGCGTCCTTGGTTGCGGTGCTGAAGTACCTAACCCTAGCGCTGGTATCGATGCGGTTAGCTAGGCAGCGAGCGAACTCCGCTACGCTACCGAGCCCGGTCTCGATGAAGCACTCTGCCGCAGCTACCGCTAGCTCAGTATCGTCGCTGTAGCAGCACCTCCCGCCGCACTCGTCGACACATCCAAAGCCAAGGGATCGAGGATCGATCCACTCTAGACGTGGCGGGGGCCAGAAACACTCGTATTGAAGCCCATAGGCGTCGCCAAAGGCAAGCCCCTGCAGCGCTCTGAGCAACCTCATGACTCGAGTGTGCAGTGATATGCCAGATAATCAATTTTTAAGCTCTTTGAGATGAAGCGTCCACGGTGGGGCAGCTCGTGATAGAGGCGGTCGTCGAGAAGCTACTTGGGTACGAGGACCCGGTTCACATCCCGCAGAAGTTCGCTAAGTGGGTCGGCATATACCTAGAGACGATGTCTATAGACCCCCAGGTCTGCGCATGCGTAAGTGACCCCCAGTGCGCCTCAGCCCTAGACAGTATGATCCTAGAGTTGCTAGAGCTCGACGACTACGAGCCTAGGATAAGCATAGACGATATCAAGGGAATCATCGAGCTCTGCAGAGATCACGAGCTAGCCTCCTAAGCTCTCGACAGCGGCAAAAGCTTCGACAAGAGCGTCTAGCGCAGCATCCCTAAGCTCCTCACCCGCACCGGGCTCAACTATAGACACCGGGTACTCAACCTCGTACCCGCCCTCTGCATAAGCTTCTCGCGTCGGTATGTAGCCTATGTAGGGCTCTGCGTAAGCTACAACCACAGTCCTACCAAACGGTGACCTAGATACTATCCACCTCTGATGCTCGACGAACACCTCCGAGGGCAGCACGACGAGCGCCGTGCTCCGCGACAACGCTATGCATAGAACCCTAGCAGGTACGTAGGAGCCGTGCATCTCCTTAAGCCGCTCAACCATGCGATGCCTCTCGAGGAGCCACCTAGCGTAGGCATCTCCCATCCTAGCTCGCTCCTCTAGACCCTCTAGATCCACTGCGCAGCTCCTAAGAGGGAGCCTAACGCGCCTCTCAACGATAACGGCTCTCTCGAGAGCTGGTTCTCTAAACCTCCACCTAGCTTCCAGAAGCGAGTACGCAGCACCGCCTAGAGCTCTAGCAAAAGACCTAAGCTCCTCAAAGGTGGCTCCGCGCCTATCATAGGGTTTCTCTAGCCTAGTTGAGGGAGTGAAGGGATTGATGTTGCCGCAGCACCCGTTAACAACAGCGATTCTAGGAACGCCTGAGAGCGTAGCGAGCTCCCTAGCGAGAGCTCCAGGCCAGTCGGGGCTCACGCAGAGGTTGTCTGGCCCTAGAACTACGGCGTGGCACGTGTACTGAACTAGCAGAAGCTCGACAGAGCTCGCGCTCTCTAGCGCTACAACGCGTAGATAGGGATCGATAGCTCCGCGCTGCGGATCCCGACGGTTGTACACTAGGTAGGGCACAGCTATGCTAGAAGATGACGCGTATCTCGCGCTAGCGCTAAGCCTCCGCGACTCCTCAATGCATCTAGCGATCCTATCGACGAGGTCATTGATGTAGCTCTCGGGCGCCTTAGAGAGGCTTGGACCCGAGTGGGTATGGGTCGCTACGAGAACGAATCTATCGTCTCCAACCCTCCTACGCACGCTTTCAGAAAGCTCCATGGGCACTCCGAGGAGATCGAGTACAGCTATGGTGAATAGACCACCGCTAGCCTCGAGGGATACGCATCTGCACAGAAGGTCGCTCTCCACGCATCTGCAGCCGCTGGATCGTGATGCGAAGCCGCTCAGCTCGGTACCGAGGGGAGGAGTTATAGTTCTCTCAGCGTAGCCAATCATCATAGCCTAAGCACCCGCCCGATAGCTGTATGGATCCGAGGTTACGGGTTGAGGAGATAAAGTTTACACGAGTTTCTTACCAATCGATAACCTTTACAACACCGCGTTTAATTCTTAGGGCATAGCACCCTTTTTACGAAGGTTGGGTGTTGGTTATGAAGAGGCTCAGCCTAGCGTTAACACTCCTTGTACTAGCAACAATATGTGCATCAGCCATAGCCCCGCTCGCGATGCATGCCCAGCAAGCACCTAAGCCGCTTAAGGAGATAGTGTACCAAGCCTTCTCAGACGATACCAAGGGGCTCCTAGCCCTGAAGAAGGGTCTTATAGACATATACGTGCCTCACAAGCCCATTAAGCCAAGCGATCTGCAGGCCCTAGGCCTGAGCACGACCAAGTACAGGATCTACACCGCTAGCGGCGGGATCTGTGTAATGCTCCTAAACCCGATAGCTGACATAGGACCCCTAGGAAAGCTCGGAATAGTTACCGATCCAAGCGGTAAGAAGCACTTCAACCCGTTCGCCATTAGAGAGATAAGGTTCGCCTTCAACCTCCTAATCAATAGGAAGTACATAGCTGAGAGAATCGTTGGAATGGCCTACCCAGCCTTCGTAGTGCTATCACCGCAGCTACCCTACTACGACGACGTTGTGCTAAGCGTAGTGAAGTCGATGGGCTTCACTCCGGAGGGCAACTTCAGCTACGCGAAGAAGCTGATCTACGAGACTATGGAGAACATATCGAAGCAGCTAGCTAAGTACGGCTACAAGCTGTACCTAAAGGACGGTAAGTGGTACTTCCAGGCTCCAGGTCAGCAGCCAACCTGCGTAACCATAAAGATCGATACGTGGAAGGGCTACGTCTACCACGAGGATGCAATGAGGTACGTAGCCCAGGAGCTCGAGAAGGTAGGGTTCTGCGCTAAGGTTATTGCGGTTAGCAACGCCTACGCCTACAGGAACTCCAAGGACTACAGGTACATGCATTGGAACATCTACACCTTTAGGAGGGTCATAAGCGAGGATCTGCTACCCATCTGGTTCGTAGACGGAATGTACTGGACCTACACCTCTGCAGCGTTTCCCGCGCAGATAAGGAACTACCTAAAGGCTATACACGACAAGCTGCAGGAGGAGATAGATAAGCTAGCTGACGAGCTTGAGGCTGCGAAGACCCTGAGCCAGATGCTGCAGATAGAGAAGAAGCTGGTTAGGCTCGTAATGGAGCAGAGCATTGCTATAGCTTACGTCAACCCGCTCAGAACGATAGTCGTTAGCAACAACGTTCACGATGCGGTCATAGGGTGGGCTAGCCTAATCTGGAATCCATGGCTCTATAGAGTTGCTTGGACTCCGAGCGGCGTGCTGAGGATAGGCTTCTACAGCAGCGAGATGAACCTCCTGAGGCCGATCAACCCAACAATAGCTATGAACTGGCTCTCCACCGCTAGGATCCTCATGCCTACAGTCGATGTAGGCACGTTCCCCAACCCGTACAGCGGCACGCTAGCGCCGCTCAGAGCAACTTGGAGTGTTACAAGCGCTAAGCTACCAGCCACAGCGCTGTACTTCGACCCATATACCCACAGCTGGATCAGTGTAGCGCAGGCAGAGCAGAAGGGTCTTCTCAACACTACCAAGATCTCGAAGGAGCACATAGTTAAGATAACGTACAACTTCATCTTAGGGAAGTGGCAGGACGGAGCTAAGCTGCAGCTCTTTGACATACTGCTGTGGCTCGCCTGGAACCTAGACTGGGCGAAGAAAACTGGTCCCAACGACAAGTGGGGCTTCACCAACTTCTGGCAGCACCCAATAGCTGGAGATGCTGCAACCATGAGGTGCATCTACGGAATCGAGATAGTTAACAGCACCTCTCTAGCGGTGTACACGAGCCCAGAGTGCATGGGTATCAGCAACCCGAACCTGCTAGCAGAGGAGTTCATAGGAATGGTCAACTTCTGGGGCCCGAGGCCGCTATGGCCGTGGTTCCCACCCGAGCTAATGATGGCTACCGGCTACCTACTGATATACGGTGGGCCTGTTAGCCACAAGAACTACGTGCTCGCTGGCGCGGTATCCAAGACAACCGCTAGAATAGACTACGGAAACCCCGAGTGCGTAAAGGATCTAGTAGCTGCGCTCAACAAGATCGCGAGCGGTGAGTACCTACCGCCCTACGCTAAGGCCACCATAGAGCTAGCTAAGAAGTACCCAGTGATAGGAACGCCGAACATCGAGGAGGCTGCCAAGGCGCTCATAAGCTTCGCGCAGAAGTACGGGCACCTAATCGTGAGCCAGGGACCGTACATAATAACGACGTTCAAGCCCGATAAGATAGTGTACACAAGGTTCAGCAGCTACCCAAGAACGCTAGCCAGCTTCTACAGCGAGCTCAAGAGCTTCACCGTGACCCTAGCCAGCGTCAGCCCATCAACACCGCAGGTTATTGCGGGCAAGGAGCTGAAGATACTCGTGAAGCTCAACGAGAAGATCGTGTTCCCGGAGGAGGCTGCTGGAGTGAAGCCTGCTGAGAAGGCCTACGTAGCTCTAGCAATATACTCGCCCAGCGGCCAGCTGATAGCTAAGGAGGTCGGGAAGAAGATCGCGCCCGGAGTATGGGAGATAGTAGTACCTCCAACAGTTACCGCTGCGCTCAAGCCCGGTAGCTACACCCTCAGCATACTCTACGGAGTTTCGCAGAGCGCGCCGCTGAAGAAGGTGCAGCTAACGCTAACAGTACTACCTCCTCCAACACCAACGAAGACCGTTACCAAGACCACGATCAAGACCACCGCGGTGACCAAGACAACTGCCGTGACTAAGACGACCGCCGTTACGAAGACAGCTGCATACACAACCACAGTAACCACGACGATCACGAAGACCATCCCAGCGGCCGCCAAGACCGTGTCTAGAACCGTTGTGAGTACTGTTACTGTTGCTAGGTCTCTAGTGCCTGGATGGGTATGGGGAGTAGCAGCAGCACTATTCTTCATAGGACTAGGAATAG
>JAADCV010000055.1 GCA_013154235.1 Thermoproteota archaeon
TGTACTCGTACCAGAACTCCCTATCCGCGTACCTCGTGTAGCTCCAGTCGTGGTTCCCAGCAACTATCCAGTCGTTAGCTAGGAAAGCTGTAGCCCTGAGAAACTCCTCTATCTGCGCCCTTAGTCCAGCACCCACGTGGTCACCCGTACCCACCAGCGCGATAGGGTCGATCTCCCTGAACTCGCTGAACATCCTGTACGTTGTTGACGTGTAGATAACCTGGCTCCACCACCTAGGCTGCCTATTGTCTCCGTAGGCAACCACGTAGTATACCGGGAGCCCGTGCTCAACGCTTCGCTGCCTAGCCCAGAGGGGCTCTACGAATCCCCTCCAGCACCTCGGGCCTATTGAGGGAGCGCTTAGGGGGCTTATCGAGAACACGGCTCTCTCCACGGAGCTACCGCTGCTTATCGATAGCACGAGCTGGGCGCGCGAGGAGTTTAGGCATCTAAACAGCTTCTCGAAGCTGAACAGAGCCTCTATCCCGAGGCCCCACTGGCTGCTCCTAACGGGCTCTACTCTACACCTACCCGCCTCTATCCACAGGCTAAACCTCTTGCTAGACACGTTTCCGTAGACGAACCCCTTGGAGAACTCTATCGCTACAGCTAGGTAGCTCCCCTGCCTAGCGTAGAGAGCCTCCTCAACTGGCGCAAGTCTAGGGCCGCGGATCATAGGGCTAGCTCTAGCTACGCAGAGGCCATTGATCTTCCAGTCCCCTAGCCACCCATCAACAACTATCCTCCCAGCGAAGTAGGCTAGGTCGCTGTAGCCAAAGCTTCTAGGGGCGAAGGGTGATAGGCCGTCTAGGTACTCGAAGGCATTCGGCACACCATCACCATCGCTATCGAGCTCGAGAGCGTCGAGGAGCTTAGCTAGGGAGCTACTCGTCCTAGCCTCGCTAAGCAGCTTTAGGATCGGCGCGTTGCTAGGGGCTAGAGGCTCTATCCATCTCTCGATCAGCGACGCTACCTGGCTAGCGTAGGTGCTTCCGCCGCTATGGGTAGCTGGGCCCAGAGCGACGGGAGCTATCATCGCTACGAGTATCGCTAGGGCAGCTAGCCTAAGGCTCATGGCTTCGCCCTAGAGCTTATACCCTCACCCCTCTTTTATTCTCGTTGGGGAGAAATATGGGTGCACATGCATCAGTGCCAATACTAAGGGTAGCTATATACTTACTAACTGCGTTACTACTGGTATCAACAGTATCAGCGCTAGGCTTACAAACCCTCCACGCAGCCACGACGACCACTAAGCCCGTGACCGCAAAGATCGTGGTGTCGCCAAGCACCGTAGCCAAGCTAGCTAGAGCGGGGAGGGGGACCCCTAGCAGCCCCTACGTAATATCCCTTGGAACGGTCAACGCCAAGGGCTACACCTACGGCATACTGATCGAGAACGTTAGGAACGTCGTTATAGAGGATACTAAGGTTCTTAGCCCAGCTAAGGACGGTATCCACATAGTTAACTCGAGCAACATTGTGCTGAAGCACGTTGCCGTGTCCAACACCGAGAGCGGGAGCGGCATATACATTCAGGGGAGTAGCAACGTGACTATAGTCGATAGCTCGATAACGGGCTCGGGATGGTGGGGGGTCGGAGCGATCAACAGCAGCAACATCGAGCTAGCTAGAGACGTGGTATCCTATAACCTAGCGGACGGCGTATTCATGTACAACGTCAAGGGAGTCGTAATCGACGACCTTAGGGCTGTGGCCAACGGCAAGAAGGGCGTGTACATGATATCATGCAGCAACATCGTTGTGCGGAACCTCTACGTAGAGGGTTCGAGGGACGGGGACTCTCTCAAGCTGCAGAAGTGCAGCAACATACTTGTCGACGGAGCTAAGCTCATCAAAGCGAAGTACTGGAACCTATGCCTAATGGGGGCTAAGAACGCTGTTGTAGAGAACGTCTACACCACGGGAGCCGGATGGGACGGGATATACGTAGGGGCATCGATGAACGTGACGATCAAGCACTGCAGGTTCGTTAGAGACACCTACAAGGGCGTATTCATAGAGCTCTCCAAGAACGTTACAGTGCTAAGCAACTTCATAGAGCCAGGCATGGATGTAGGGGTCAACATGAAGGGCTACTGCATGAACATAGTCATAGCCAACAACACCATAGTCAACGCGGGGAACTCGGGGATAAGGGTTCAGGAAGGTGCTAAGGTCCTCAACCTAGTGATCTCCGGAAACACAGTTCTCAACAGCAGTGTTAGCGGGATAGACATAGCTTCCGCAGCCATAAACGTGGTTATCAGGAACAACACGATCGCTAGAAACCACGATGACGGCATATACATCTACACCGGGAGCTCGAACGTAGCGATAGAGTACAACAACATTAGCTACAACGGTAAGATAGGTATAAGAATCAAGAAGGGGGTGACCAACGTAGTCATAGAGCACAACGTGATAGCGCACAACAAGCAGTGGGCTATATACATAGAGCCTGGAGCTAGCCACATAGTGGTGAAGTACAACGAGATCCTATTCAACGGAATGCATCCCCAAGCCTACGACGATAGCGGAGCAACCTGGTACGGAAACGTCTGGAGCGACTACAGCGGCAAGGGCCTCTACACGATAGCTGGAGCTGCCCACGCTGTAGACCTAAAGCCTAGAGCTCTGCACCACGCGAAGACGGTTACAGTGAGCAGCACAGCAACCACGAGCACCAAGATCACTGTAACGAGGAGCGTATCCACTGCTAGCACCGCGAGCACAGCCACAGCTAGCTCCACCACAACTAGAACCAGCAGCACTACTGCAGCAACGAGTACCCGAAGAACAACCGTGCTGACCACAACAGCAGTTGCCACAGTAACCAAGACCGTTACGATAGCTAGGGCAGCTCCATCCGCTAGCTACGCTTGGGCTATAGTGATTGGGGTGTGCATAGCTATCGCGATAGGTGCAGCTGTAGCAATAGCGAGGAGGTGAGGGTCTCTACCTGCTGTGGTCAACGCAAAAGCGTTTTTGCATTTCTTACCTCAGCGCCTTTCTAGCCTCTAGGAGCTTAGCTGCAGCGGACTTGAAGTACCTCTCCCTTATCCTAGGGTTGAATATCTCGTCGAGCCCGTAGCTGAGCAGAACGAACGATACCTGTAGCAGAGCTAGGGCTAGGATCACCTCAACTAGGTAGTACAGCCCGGGGCCGAAGATGAACACGTTCTTCCAAGCGTCGTTTAGCATTACTCCCCACTGCGTTGGGTTTATCGGTAGCGCTCCGAGGAAGAAGAGGCCTGTTATTGCGTAGATAGCCCCTGTTGTCGAGAATATGAAGTTTATCGCTATGTATCCAGCTACGTTCGGCAGTATCTCTCGGAACACTATGTGTGCTGTGGGCATGCCTAGGCTCCTAGCTAGCTCGACGAAGGGCTGGGTCTTGAGCGCTAGCACCTGGCTACGTATAGCCCTAGCTATGCCTGCCCACGCCGTCACGCTCACCACAGCTGCAACGAGGAAGGGATTGAACTGCATCTGGGCCTTTAGCATGAGCACCCCTATCAGCACGTAGAGCGGGAGGCTAGGGATGTTGAGAAAGACGTCTGTTACCCACATCAGCGCCCTATCCGCAAAGCCTCCGAGGTAGCCAGCTGTGAGCCCAACGCACATCCCAACAACCACGGTTATGAGGCCAGCGCACAGCGATGCCTCTAGGAGCGGGGCTGCGCCCTTAGCGAGCATCCCTAGGATATCCCTACCCTTCCAGTCGGTTCCAAGGGGGTACTTCCACCACGGTACGCTGCTCTTGACCCCCGTGATCAGCCTGATTATCGTTGGGGGTATGAACGCTCTGTCGGGATGAGTCGTGAGGTCAACGTGTATGAAAGCTCCGTAGATAGCTAGCGCTACGAATCCTAGCAGCAGCACTAGCCCAGCGCACGACTTCCTGTTGCTGACCACTATCCTCAGGGGGTTGATGATGTACTCGTAGAGGTAGTACTCGAGGAGGAGCCTGCTCACCTTCTTCATGTTCCTCTCACCCGGGGATCTATCAGCCCGTAGAGAACCTCGGCTAGGTAGACCGAGGCTACGACAGCCATGGTCTCGACGAGGAGGCAGCCCGCTAGAACGAGGTAGTCCCTCATCCATATAGCGTCAGCCATCCAGAACCCTATGCCACGGTAGTTGAATAGCCACTCTATGAACATGGAGCCGCCGAAGGCGTAGCCCAGGCTTATCATGAGCGAGGTGAATAAGGGGAGCACAGCGTTCCTGCCGACGTACCTAGTCGCTATCCTTCTATCGGGGAGCCCCCTAGCTTCAGCCACGGTAACGTAGTCCTCGCCGAGAACGTTCACAGCGGTGCTCCTCATCGAGAGGGCCCAGCCAGCGAACCCAACGATTGTGTAGACGAGTATCGGCCACATAGCGTGGCGGAAGATATCGATTAGCACGGGGCCTAGGGTCTGGAGCGTGAGGCCCTTGGTCTCGAGAAGCTCCTTTATCGACGGGCTCATGACCCCCATTACCTCGACAGCGTTGCCGCCATAGACGTAGACTAGAACCACGTAGAGTATCGCTAGCCCGACAACGTAGTCCGGTATAGCTCTCCAGGCCATGAAGGCTAGCGTAGCGATGCTATCTATCTTCGTACCCCTTTTATACGCTAGAACCATGCCTATAGCGACGCCTATGGAGAACTGGAGGGCTAGCCCTATGCCCACGGTGAGCAGGGTCCAGGGGAGGGCGCTAGCTATTATCTGGGACACGGGCTGCTTGTAGTAGAAGGAGTAGCCGAAGTTGAAGGTGAAGACGTGCGCTAGGAACCCTAGGTACTGGAGGAAGACCGACTCGTTGGCTACGATCCCGACGCTAGCCATCATCTTGTAGAACTGCTGAGCGTAGTGGGCAGCGTAGCTCTTCGCTATGTTGGGTGGGTACCCCTTCATCAGCAGCTGGTAGTAGTACATCTGGTAGGGGTTGCCTGGAAGCGTCTTTATCAAGACGAAGACGAGGGTTATGATAGCTACTAGAATCGATAGGGCTAGCCCCAGCTTCTTTAGTATGTAGATAATTTCATCTCTATGCCTAGATATCCTCAGGCCCATGAACTAGCACCTAGGCCTTGCCGAGGCAATGTAGGCCTAGAGATAATCATCTCTTCCCTAAGAAACTTACTTCCCTAGTGATCAAAATTACGTAACCAGACGATTTCTACATCTTCAAGCCTACCAACACATGGTGAAGAGCTTGGGTAGGCGCAGCACGCTCCTAGCCCTAGCCCTCCTAGCAACGGTAGCCCTATCGCTACTCCTACCGCTTCCGCTAGCTCACGCAAAGTCTGTGCTCAGAACCTACACCTTCTCGTCGTACCTAAACAAGCTGCAGGTATCTAATCCGGTAGCACCCAACTTCTTCTGGGACGCCACGCCACTGATATACGACTACCTAGCGCTCTACGACTACCTGCACAACAAACCGATTCCCCACATAGCCTACAAGTGGAAGTGGATCAACTCCACAGCGCTAGAGATATGGATTAGGAAGGGGGTTAGGTGGAGCGACGGAACGCCCTTCACAGCGTGGGACGCGTGGGCCCAGTTCGTCATAATTCACTACTGGGGCTGGTTCGAGTACCGGGACATAAAGTGGGTGAAGGTTCTCAGCAACTACACGCTGCTGATAAACTTCAAGCGGAGGAACATATTCGAGGAGTTCTTCGTACTCAACGCCTTCCCCATGTGGATGCCCTGCAAGTACTGGTGCCACTTCGCTAAGGAGATAGTTAGGGCTGTTAACGAGGGCAACAGGACCCTCCTCAGCAAGGTGCTTAACGAGATATACAACTACAAGCCGCCCAAGGTGCTAGCCCTAGGCCCCTACAAGCCCGTTGTGGCTACGGCTACGGTCTACGTACTCGAGAAGAACCCGATGTACTGGAACAAGACCGTTCTGAAGTACGCGCCGGACGAGATCCAGATACTGAGCGCTAGAAGCAACGACATTCTATGGATGTGGATGAAGGGAGGCTCGATAGACTACGCAAACATCGTGATGCCCCCTAGCGTCGAGGAAGCGTTCAAGGGATTGAGCTGGGTCAGAATAATCAAGATCCCGCAGTGCGGCTTCGCCATATACTTCAACCTGCAGAACAAGTGGCTTAGGCTATACAAGGTTAGGGAGGCTATCGCCCTCCTACTCAACAGAACCGATATCGCGTACGCTGCCTACAGAAACATCTACACCCCCGTGAAGATACCCGACGCGCTCTACAGCTGGATGAGGAAGCAGTGGCTCAACAGCTCGGTGATAGCTATGGAGCTGCCCTACAAGTACAACCCGAAGAAGGCTGCTGAGATCCTAGAGAGCCTAGGGTTCAGGAAGATCAACGGCAAGTGGTACACCCCTGACGGAAAGCCGTGGGTGCTCAGGGTTAGAGCTCCCTCGGGATGGACTGACTGGGCCTCAGCTATGGAGGCTGTGGCTATGGCGCTCAGAAAGTTCGGTATAACCGTTGACTATAGGGAGGTGGAGACAGGCAGCTACTTCAGCGTGGTCTGGAACCAGAAGCAGTTCGACATAGCGATAAACTGGTGGGGCTGCTGGCACATTAGGCACCCATACTGGTCCTTCTGGCAGTGGGTGAACAGGTTTGAGAACCTCGGCTTCCCAACAACGTTCTACGTGCCGGGCGTGGGGAAGGTAAACGCGTCGAAGGTGCTGAACGAGCTTCTATACGCGAGGAGCCTAGCTGAGCAGAAGAGGCTTGTAGCGCTCCTAGCTCTCGTGACGGATAGAGCGCTGCCCATATACGTCATCGCTGTGAAGAACATTCCGCAGTGGGTATCGCTCAAGCACTTCACGTGGCCACCGCCCAACAGCTGGGTGTGGTGGATAACGTGGCACACAAAGTTCCTAGCGACAGCCATAGACCTAGGCCTAGTGAGGCCTAGAGGGATCTCGCCATCGACTAGCGCGAGCTACGCACCTACCACCTCCACGTCCACAAGCTCCTCGACCAGCACTAGCAGCTCGGCATCGCCGTCGCCAGCGGTAGTGACTAGGACTAGCGTAGTATCCTCAACTGTAACCGTGACCCGCACAGTAGCTACAGCTAGAGGTGGGAGCGCGCTATCGATATGGGAGGCTGCAGCGATAGGGGTAGCGATAATAGTTGCGGGCATAGCCATAGGCTTCGCAGCTAGGAGAGCTAGGGCTTCGGGTAGCCACTAGCAAAACCTTTTTACACTATCCACAAACCTCCTCAGCTAGCCTCCGCGCAGCCTCTAGAATAGATGTGCTCACTGAGAAGTTCCTAACTAGGGACGCATCGACCTTGCTCCAAAGCTTGCCGAGCTCCTCTAGATAGGAGCTAACGTTCCTACCCTCGCTCCAGAGCTCTACGGAGCACGCAAACGCCTTCCTGAGGTAGAGAGCAGCTCTAGACACGTTGCTACTCGGTGGCGCACCCACCTCCCTAAGAACCTTTCCAAGGATCTCTCCCCACCCCTCGGGATTGTAGAAAGCCTCGTGCATCGAGACCGCGACCAGAATAGCGTATCCCTTACCAAACCTGTTCACGGTTATCGCTGGCGCTCCCCCAGCTCTAGCTACGACCCTCGCGCTCGTGGGCTCCACAAGCATCTGGAGCCCATGCGCTATAACGCATGTCGACCCTAGGCAGAGCTGGCTATAGAAGCTGTAGTTCCCTAGCCCGCTCCAGCTAACAACCCTAACCCCGAAGAGCTTCGAGAACTCGCTTCGGCAAGGAGATAGGTACGCGAAGTAGGGATCAGCCACTAGGATACCTCCGTTCGAAACCCACTTCTCGATCTGCTTCAGCGCGCTGCAGCTAACGAAGAACTGGGCTGGCGCAACAACAACCCTGTACCTATCCAACCCAGTAACCCCTCTCATCGAGGCGTAGACGAAGTCCACCTTGTACCCTAGGCCGAAGGTGAGCAGCTTGTAGGCTGCTAGCCAGTCGAAGGCTATGAACCAGTCGCTGGAGACAAGCATCTGGTTGGGCTCGGAGTAGAGGATCGCTACCTTAGCTGGTATCGAGAGGTAGGCTCGGGCGAACTCCCTAACCGGCTTTCCAAGCTCTCTAAGCCCCTCGATAGTCAGCCTGAGGTAGGTTGCAACGGGTTTAAGATGCTTGCTTGCATCGACGAGCCCGTAGCTACCGCCATCCATCTTAGCGAACCTATCGTCCCACTCGAACCACCCAACGAAGGACGATCCCATCTCTAGAGACATAGCTACCCAGTTAGCTACCTCGAAAGCTGTTGGAGACCCCCTCTTCTCGTTTAGCTCCAGAACCCCGAACCCTAGGCGCTGCCCCCCAAGGCTCCTAACCGAGTCTAGTGCCATAGCTATCCAACCGCCGCTAGGCTCAGCAGGGTAGATGTCTATCGCTGCGTAGTCCTCACCAACCGAGAAGCTTATCTTGGGAGACGTAGCTGAGTACCCTCCCTGGCTCCAGAACCACCACGGCATCTCGTTGACTATGACAGGCCTAGAGGGGTCGAGCTTCCTAACCTCCTCGACTAGCATCCTCGTGAAGTTAGCTATCTTCTCGGCGGAGAAGAGCCTCCAGAGGAACCACCTCTCGATCCACCTTGGCGTGAGGCTCCACGAGGTCCAGCTATCGGTAGGCGTTCTCGGTGGGGCTAGGCACAGAGACTCGTTGTGTACGCGGTGCATGCACCACCTCTCGAACTCGCTCACGCACGCCGGATTGTAGTCGCAGAGCCTGTTATCCCAGTACATGTTCTCGGGCATGTGGTACTCGTTGAGTATGTTGTACGCCACCACGCACCTATGCCTCCTAGCAACCTCAACAACCTGAGCAACGAACTTCTCCATGTACCTAAGCCAGTACCTCGAGCACGGGGATGGCCACCAGCTAAAGCTCCACCCCCTCTGATCAACCATAGACACATTCGAGGGAGCCCACTGAGGCACGTACTGAGCAATAGTTATCACCACCCTCATCCCCATCTCGTCGCACAGCGATAGGAACTCGTTGAGCGTAGAGTTATCCAGCCCGTCGCCAGGCCACGCAGCGTTCGTCGGAGCTACGTAGAACACCCTCACGAAGTCGATGCCCAGCTTCCTCATCTTCTCTAGATCCGACCTCCACGTGCTTGGAGAAGGCTGCTCGTAGAGGTGGTACGCAACGCCTATAGGTGGCCATGGAGCTAGGTAGTGGATCTCCGCTAGCCTAGGTCTAGCTAAGGCTCTCGTGTGCGTGCTCGCTGAGAATCTCGGTGGCGGGCTCTGGGGAGCTGATCTATGGATAGCGTGAGTCGTTGAGTAGTATATCCCTAGCCACGATACGCTGAGCACAGCGAATATCGCCACGATAGCAGCGAGGAGCTTACCAACCCTAAGCCTCTCCCTCCTGAGGTAGCTGCGCACAGCCATCGAGGTCGAGACGCATATCGATAGCCCGATGCCCAGGGATATCAGTGCTACGAGTAGCTCGACTAGCCCCTGCCCGCTGCCCTTAGCAACGCTAGGTAGGAGGAGCCCTATGGCTATGAGCGACGAGACGCATAGGAACACGCCTATGGCGAAGATAGCTCTAGCTATAGACGGGTTATCGCCTACACCCAAGCCCATCACCTCTTAACGAACTTCCAGCACCTAACGAGCCTACCGCTAGACACCTCGATTAGCGGGGGCTCCTCCTCGAAGCACCTAGGCATAGCGTCGGGGCACCTGTTGGAGAACCTGCACCCCTTAATCTCCTCGTATGGCTTGGGAACGTCTACGCTCCTCAGCCTAAGCCTCTTCGACCTAGCTCTCTCTAGATCTAGCTCTGGGGTAGCGTCTACGAGAGCCTCCGTGTAGGGGTGAAGAGGGTTCTCCACGAGCTGCCTAGGAGGCCCCTGCTCAACGATTCTCCCTAGATACATCACCGCTATGAAGCCACCGCCCCGCTCAGCCATGTACCTAGCTGACGCGAGCTCGTGAGAGATGAATAGGTATGAGACCCCTAGCCTCTCGAGAAAGTCCAGCATGAGGTTCATCTGATCCACCCTAAGCGCAACGTCTATAGCTGAGACAGGCTCGTCGGTGACCACGAGCTCGGGCTCAACCATCATTATCCTAGCGAAGAGGATCCTCTGCCTCTCCCCGCCGCTGAGCTGGTGGGGGTAGCGAAACATGTACTCCTCTGGGGGCGTGACCTTGACGCTCTCCAGAATCTTAGCAACTGCATCCACGCACTCGAGCCTATTCGAAGCCTTTCCCCACCTCATCAGCGGTATGCATAGGTGGTCGAAGACGGTCTTGCTGGGGTTGAACGCTGAGTAGGGATCCTGAGGCATGTACTGAACCCTTCTCCTAAACAGCGCGTACTCCTCCTTCGGCAGCGAGTAGACGTCTCTACCCCGCCACAGCACCCTACCCGAAGTGGGTCTAACGAGCCCAGCCACAGCCTTGCCAAGCGTCGTCTTCCCGCTCCCGCTCTCGCCAACTATCGAGACAGCTGTTCTCGAGCCTATCACCAGGTCGACGCCGTCGACAGCCCTAACCCAGCCCCTCACGCCCCCGAGGATGCTCTTCTTGAGCGGGAAGTAGATGCGCAGGTTCTCGACGCGGATCAGCTCCATAGCTTATCCACCTCGACCTCCTCCCACCTATGGCACGCTACGAGGTGCCTACCCCCGACGTCTATGAGCTTCGGCTCGACCCTCCTGCAGACCTCGGTGGCTAGAGGGCATCTTGGGTGGAACCTGCATCCTCGAGGCGGGTTTATTGGGTCTGGATGTGTTCCGGGAATGGTTCGCACCCTCCTAAGGTCTCCGCGGAGCGGGGGCACGGACTTGAGGAGCCCCGCGGTGTAGGGGTGCCTAGGGTTCCTAACGATCTCCTCTATGGGCCCGTACTCAACTATCTTGAAGGCGTACATTATCGCTGCGTAGTGCGCTAGGCCTAGGATGAGGGGGAGATCATGGGTTATGAAAACCATGGTGTTGCGCAGCCTAGCGTGAATATCCTTGAGGAGGTCTACGAGAACCTTCTGAGACACGGTGTCTAGAGCCGATGTCGGCTCGTCGAGGATAAGCACCTTGGGGTCTAGGAGTAGGGATAGCGCTATGAGGGCACGCTGCTTCATCCCCCCGCTCAGCTGGTGAGGGTAGGACTCTAGCACCCTATCTGGGTCGAGCATAACCATCTCTAGGAGCTTCCTAGCCCTCTCGAGCACAGCCCTTCTATCCCTCCACCCGTGGGCCTCGGCGGTGTCTATGAAGTGCTCAGCTATCTTCATCGTTGGGTTGAAGGAGTTCTGAGCCCCTTGGAAAACCATGGCTATCTCTCTCCATCGAATCCTCTTCAGCTGCTCCTTAGGCAGGCTGAGAACGTCCACAACCCTACCTAGTAGCTCGCTTCGGTACAGAACCCTTCCCTCGACCCTACCTGGGTAGGGAACGAGCTTCAGCAGCGCTGATGCAAGCATCGTCTTTCCGCTGCCGCTCTCCCCAACTATAGCGGTGACAGCACCCTCCACGAGGTCGAAGTCGACTCTATCCACAACCCTAGCGACGCCTCTGGGCATGCGGTAGACAACGCTTAGGCTGAGAGCCCTCAGCGCGACACCTCTAGGAAGCTCCAGCGATTCTAGGGGTGCTACCGCTCTAGCAGCCGTGACCACACCACCTTCCAGAGGCTAGGGATCGTGGGAGCTGGAAATCAAGGGAGCCTCAAAACGTTTAGAATAGGCGTAAGTAACGTGCTTACAGACTAGGCCTCGAAGAGGATCCTAGCGACCTCCCTTATCTCCTCCACGTACCTCCTAGCGTAGGGAGTCGACGCGAACTCCCGCGCTGTACCCACGTACGCGATCCTCCCCCTATCCACGTAGGCTACGCGCGTAGACATCGTTACAGCGTCGGTAAACATGTGTGTAGCGTGGATAGCTGTGAAGCCGAGCTCCCTATGCAGGTCGCGAACGAGCTTCCTAGCCTCGTGCCTAGCCTCCGGGTCTAGGTTCGTGAAGGGCTCGTCTAGGAGAAGGATCTTGGGCTCGACAGCTAGAGCTCTAGCGAGAGCAACCCTCTGCTGCTCACCACCCGAGAGCTGCCTAGGCTTCTTATCGAGCACGCGGTCTATCCCAAGCCTCCTAGCGATCTCCCTAGCCCTAGCCTCTGCAACGCTCTTCGAAACCCCTCTAACCCTAAGGCCGTAGCATATGTTGCTCAGCACGCTCATGTGGGGGAAGAGGGCGTAGCTCTGGGGAACTATAGCTATGTCCCTAGCCTCTGGAGGTAGGTGAGTAACGTCAACACCGTCTATCTCTATCGAGCCCGAGACCGGCTTAACGAAGCCCGCTATGGTGTAGAGCAGCGTTGTCTTCCCAGCGCCGCTCCTCCCCAAAACAACTAGGTACTCTCCTCGAGGAACAGCTAGGTGATTAACCCTCAGCTCGAAGGAGCCTCTCCTAACCACTAGGTTCCTAATCGTGAGCACGCTGGATCACCAGCCTCAGCAGAGTGAATAGAGCTATGGATACGAGGGCTAGGGGTACGGCTAGAGCTATGCAGTAGGGAAGGCCGTACATTGAGAACCACTCGATAGTTAAAACGTTGAGGGTCCTCGGGTAGTAAGCAACTATGAGTATAGCGCCGACCTCGCTTAGGGCGCGAGCCCACGAGAGGATGGCTCCAGCAGCTATAGACCTTATGGCTAGGGGGAGGGTTATCGATGCGAAGACCCTGCTTGGCGAGGCCCCTAGGCTCCTAGCAACCATCTCTAGCTCGGGATCCACCGATGCGAAACCCACCTTCGCGGTATCTATCATTATGGGCGCGGAGACGAAGGCCATGGCCAGCACGATCCCTAGGAACGTATCCTCTATGTATATCCCTAGGGGCTTCGTTATGGGTGCTAGCAGCCCCGCGTGGCCAAAGGCGCAGAGAACCGCTATCCCAGCTACGGTGTGTGGCAGGAGGAGCGGCACATCGACGAGGCTCTCGATAACTCCCCTCCCCCTAAACCTCTTCCTAGCCAGGATGTATGCTAGGGGTATTCCTAGGCAAGCGTTTAGCGCTACAGCTAGCCCAGAAGCCTCGAAGGTTGTTAGCATTGCTGCTCGCGCAACCCTGTAGAAAACGGGGTTGTACAGAAACACCTTTGCGAAGATGCGGGGGTCGAACATGGTGAAGAGGGCTGCTAGAGGTAGGAAAAGGAATAGGATTGCTAATGAGGACGCGGCGCTAGCTACCACCAGCCACGGCTCAGCCCGTCTCAACGCTGCAGACCCCCGCTAGCTCGCTAGGCACGCTACCGAAGCACTTAGGCGGGTTGAGGGGCTCGAACCCTGCTGAGCTCAGCATGGATCTACCCTCCTCGCCTAGCACGAACTTCGCGAAGAGCATCGCCTCCTGGGGGTGAGGTGCGTTGGATAGCACTGTTAGCCCGTAGGCGATGCTCTTCATGGGTATGGCCTTCTCGAAGCTCGTTCCGCAGAGTATGTGCACAACCACTCTAGAGTAGTAGTTGTCTAGCGAGGGGCTGCCTAGGTTCACCTGCGGAGGTAGCTCGATGAACTTGAGGTGCTGGGATACGGCGGTGCTCCTGTACACGAAGGCGTAGTCTATGTCGTGGCTCTCGAGTAGCGCTATGAAGTCGATGCTCTTAGGCCTTATAACGATCTTGCTTCCCCTAGGCGCTATGCTCGGGTAGACGTAGATGCTTATCGTGTTGTTGCGCACCACAGCCCTAACGCCCTCTAGGTTCGATAGGAGGAGGTCGCGGAGGATGCTCGCGTTGTGGTAGTACAGCGACGCTAGCGCTATCACCCCAACGGTTCTGTAGCCACACGGATCCTTGTTAGGGTTGGAGAAGGCGAAGCGCACCCCCGGAGCCTCTAGAACATCGTACCACTTGCTGGGGTGCTTCTCGAGGTAGCTAGCTAGCTTGGACTGGGGGGTGAAGGCTAGCACCACCTCGTTCGAGGTGAATATCGCGTACCACTTCGTGTAGTTAGGCTCTAGGTAGAGCGGTATCAACCTGTAGTCAGCTAGCATAACCACGTCGCACCTCTTGTGAAGCTCAGTTATCATCCTAACCACCTTGACGCTCCCACCCGTCTCGATAAGCACCTTAGCACCGTACTCGCTCTCGAACTTGGAGGCCATGCTCTGAAGCACCTTAGCTAGCGAGTCAGCAGCGCACACCACCACTACCCTCTGCCTAGAGCTAGCAGCGTAGTGGTGCCAGTACGCTAGCCCAGCGCCTATCCCAACGGCTACAGCTATGCACACGATCACGGCTATCCAAGCAGCTCGGGTAGGCAATGGGCTCACCCAGCGAGGGGTCTTAGCCGGGGCTAAAAATCGTTGTCGGTTAGCGGATAACGAATCTCCCCAACAGTTTCGACCCGTTGCAGCCTAGCCAAGCTCAACTAGTGTAGGCGCCGAGACACTTTCGCTAATCTCTCTCCCTTATAGAAGAGTATACGGATCGATGCAGCGGGGGCAGAGGAATAAGTGCTCTGCGGGTGTAGAAGAATTGCTGCCTCAAGCGCTAGACAAGGCGCTCTCGTCCTTCGGATCCCTGCGATCCAAGGTAGATGAGGCCCTCGTCAAGGATCAGCTTCGGCGAGTCAAGTGGATGTGGCTCGTCTACACTCCCAGCGCCTCTAGGAGGCTGAGGGTCGCTGGTATCGACAGCGGCTACAACTTCATTGAGTACAGGGGCTATGCGCTTTACGTTGTTGACGCTGCCTGCGTATCCATAGACTCTCTAGAGGGTGGCGAGGAGGTTTTCGGCGACGCTGATACCGATGTTATAAGCAGCTCGTTTATCGAGAGCGAGCTAGCTGCCTACTCCATAGCTATGGAGATCGAGCTAGCTAGGAGAGCCCTCGACTCCGCCGATCTTGTAGTTGTTGATGGGTCTCTCGTGGCTAAGTTTGCGACGCTTGCGAGAGCCGCTGAGTCTGGGTTCGAGATCGAGAGGCTTAAGGGGATCTCGTTTAGGAGGGTTCTCGACGAGCTGATATACCTGGTTGGGCTCTATCCCTCCAAGATAGTTTTCCTAGCTAAGAACACGAGCTCTAAGGATGTGCTGGGCTTGGTAAAGGGCGACGTGTACTACTTCGATAGGTACACGGCGGAGGTAGGGTTCTCGAAGCCGGTGGCTCTAGAGGACTGCAGCTCCATAGGCTCCAGAGCCCTAGGCTCTAGGATGAGGGGCGAGATCAAGAGGCTGGTAGGCTCGAGCGCGAGCGTCTACGTTACATACGCTAGGCTTAGGGATGGGGCTAGGGTCTATAGGCTGGAGCTCGTTGTCGAGGATGGGGAGAGCCCTAGGGAGAGGGTCAAGAGGGTTGTCGAGGCTCTCAGCGCTGTGGAGGTGCAGGGCTATCCCTACCCCCTCCTAAGGGCTGATCAGCTAGCTAGGGTTAGCGAGAGGGACGTTGAGAGAGTCGCTACGGTTCTCGGAATATCCCGGGATCCGGTAGCTAGAGAGATTCTCTGGGCTGGGTATCCATGAAGGGTCTCGAGAGCTACGGCTCTACGCTCGTGGGCTACGTTGTTGGGGAGTCAAGGCCCTACGAGGCTGAGGTGATAGCGTTTAGGCCCCTCATGCTCGGAGAGTACCTATATCTCGAGTACCACGGCTACAGCGTTCTAGCAATGGTTCAGAGCAGCACCACGGGTAGCCCGGTGATAGGCAGCAACATAGTTGATCCTAGAGACGTTGAGAGGCTGATCAAGTACGTTAGGAGCGGAGAGAGGGTGTTCTACCACCGAGGCAAGATCAAGATCCTTGGCGAGGTGAGCGGCTCGAGGTTCTCCATACCCCCAATCCCTCCGCCTCCCGGTACAGAGGTCTACAAGGCTCCGCCAACGGTGCTTAGCAAGGTCTTTTGCCCGAGGGGAGAGGAGTACGTTAGGGTAGGTAGGCTCCTTAGGGAGCCCGAGGTCGAGGTTAGGGTCAACATAAACAAGGTGGTTTCTAGGCACCTAGCGATACTGGCTATGACGGGGATGGGTAAGAGCAACCTCGTCGCGCTTCTAGCTAAGAGAGTTGGCGAGCTCGGAGGAACCCTAGTGATATTCGATTACCACGGCGAGTACACAACCCTTAGGTTCCCCGGGATAGCGGTGAGCGTCCTTAAGCCTAGGCTAAACCCGAGGATGCTGGGGTTCGAGGAGCTAGCTAGGATGCTGAACATACGCAGCAACGCGTCTAGGCAGAGGATGGCTCTCTACGAGTGCTTCGAGAGCGTTAAGCAGGTTCAGCAACCCTTCTTCGACGCTATGAAGAGGTGCCTGCAGAGCAAGGTAGCTAAGTACGGTGCTCCAGCGCAGAAGGTTCTCGAGTCTCTAACGGCTTTCGAAGGCTTTCTATCTAGGATCCTAAGCGATGACGAGGAGGATGTAATCGAGAAGCTAGCGCTAGGAGCGATAAACGTCGTCGACCTAAGCGAGCTCCACACGAACCAAGCTGATGCCGTGGTAGCTCACTGGCTCCATAGGCTGCTAGAGTCTAGAAAGGAGTGGGTATGGAGTGGAGGCGCGCGAGGACTACCCGTGCCAGTAATAGCGGTTATCGAGGAGGCTCACGCATTCATCTCCAGCGACGGGGACACCGCTACGAGGAGAGCCGCTGAAAGCATAGCTAGAGAGGGCAGGAAGTTCGGCGTAGGAATAACCATAGTCTCGCAGCGCCCAAGAGGCCTAGACCCAAACATACTGAGCCAGGTAGGGAACCTAGCCGTCATGAGGATAGTCCACCCCGAGGACCAGGCGTTTATAGCTAGGCACTGCGAGCCCATTACCCAGGACGTTATCGAGGAGCTGCCCGGGCTAAACGTGGGCGAGGCCATACTCCTCGGGGAGTGGGTTAAGGCTCCAAGCGTCGTGAAGATAGACCTCGTAGCCGAGAAGACCATAGGCATGGATCT
>JAADCV010000095.1 GCA_013154235.1 Thermoproteota archaeon
GCATCTCTCTATTCATCTCCTGCTCAACTCTATCAAGCCTATTCTCAACACTTTTAATATCTTGCCTAAGTTCTCGCTCAGCCTCCTTAACCTCTTCAACCGTTCTCTGAAGACCTAGAGCCTGCGAGGTAAACAGCGTGTAGGCGTAGGGATCCTCGCTTGCCTTAGGTCTCGCTAGCTCAGCTCTGCTATCGGTGCTCTCGCTGTCCATAGCGCTAGGCTTGTCTGTCATAGCTTCACCCTAGCGAGTTAGCGCTACAGATCCTAAGAGTCTGCATCGATGAGGAGCGCTGCCTCGCCCTAGTACTGGCTAGGGATATAGCTTCTCGCGCTGTAGCTCTCCGCGTGGGTGAGGCCCGTGGCAGTCCTAGAGGTGGATGTTAGGGGTCTCGAGTGCCCTAAGGCTGTTACCGAGGCTATGAAGAGGCTTGCTCGGGCTAGTGTTGGAGATACCGTTGTTGTTATAGCTAGCTCTCCCGAGTGCGTCAAGAGCCTCGCCTCTAGCGTTGTTAGGCTAGGCATAGGAACTGTTTCTCTAGAACGAGAGGGTGGCTGCTATAGGCTTAGGATAGTGAAGCTGTCGTCGAGGATCAAGCCCTCAGACGCAACCTGCTGAGTCATCGCCACAGCCTATATTTCTGCACCCCATTCCTCGCTAAGCACGGTGGTTAGGTGAGGAAGGCTGAGGTAGCTAAGGGAGTAGCTCTTCTCATGATTGCGTGCGTGCTGTGGGGAGCCTCGTTCCCAGTCATCAAGGTCGTTATGAGCTTCGTCAACGTGTACACGTATCTATGGATGAGGAGCTCCATAGCCCTCGCAGCCCTATCCCTAGTAGCTCTCCCGCGGATAGCGCTAGGAAGGGTTTCGCGAAGGTGCATCCTCGGGGGTCTCGCGGCTGGCGTTTGCTACGTTGCTGGGCTAGGTCTCCAGGCTGTGGGCACGCATCTAACCGAGGCGTCTAGAGCTGCCTTCCTAACGGGGCTAGCAACAGTGTTCGTCCACGCTTACTCGTCTCTTGTTGAGCGTAGGTACAGTAAGGAGCTAGCTGCATCGCTAGGGCTCTCGATGCTTGGGCTATACCTAATGACCAAGCCTAGCGGTGGGCTATCCCTAGGGGACACGCTGATAATAGTGTCGGCGGTAGCGTGGGCTGCCCAGGTGGTTGTTGTGGCTAGGTACAGCTCCTGTGACCCCCTCACCTTCGTCTTCCTAGAGAACGTTCCAGCTGTAGCCATAGCCCTGCCCATAGACCTAGCTCTAGGTGGCCCCCGAGGCCTGTGCCCAGAGTCTCTAGCTGGGCTAGCGTTTCTCGGCGTTGCATGCAGCGTTCTCGCTTTCGGTGTGCAGGTAGTTGGACAGAGGATAGTGGATCCAGCTACAGCAGCGGTTATCTACCAGACCGAGCCTATCTACGCTGCAATCATAGCGTACGTGATGCTTGGAGAGACAATGGATTTGCTCAGCTGGGTAGGGGCCTCGCTGATCCTAGCAGCAACTATCGTTGCTGCCCTAGGCTCCTCTAGGCTAGAGGCTAGCGGTGCCTAGCCCACGACGCCTCGCATGTCGGGCTAACCATCCTCTCCAGCTCTCCCCGAAGAAGCTTCTCCAGAGCCTCCCTAACGCTAACCCTCTCCCTAACCCTCCAAACAACTATCCTGTGCCTTAGGAATAGCGCGTATGCTATCTCACCCATTCTATACACAACAACATCCGTAACCCCCCGCTCGCTAAGAGCCTCCGCTACAGAGGCTCCAGCAAGCTTCTCCCTAGTCCCTCCAAGCGCTGCGCTCTCAACGAACTCCACCCTCTCGATCTCCTCCCCCCGCACATCGATTACCGCTAGCACCCTAGCCCTAGCGAAGTGCTGAGAAACCCTAGAGTCTAGGCTAGGCTCGTCGCACGGTATGCACACGCGCAGCCTCTCCCTCCTCCTAGGAACAAACATTGCCGTCACGCTAACCACGTAGCTAAGCCTCCTAGAGAGCTCCTCCTCGATAGCTCGAGCAACGCCATGAAGATCCTCGACAACAGCTAGAGGAGGAGCTTCGAGAACGAGCTCAACGAATAGCGCTGGGCCAGCCCACCTGCACCTAACCCTAGATAGCGTGAAGCCCCTAGCAACACTCCTCACAACATCCTCTATAGCGAGGAGTGTCTCCCTATCCAGAGGGAGATCTAGGAGAGCTAGAAGCCCATCCCTACCAGCTTCGTACGCAGCGTAGAGAACACCAGCAACAGCTATGCCAACAGCAACCCGGTAAGCTACGGAGGTGCTCCATAGAGAGGCTAGGAGAAGCCCTAGGCCTACACCAAGGCCCTCGAAGGCATCGCCGAAAGTATGCATAGCATCGCTTCTGATGGCAGGCGACGATACCTCTCTAGACGCTACGAGCTTTGCAAACCCCGATCCCACTACGAGAGGTATCGACGCTAGCTGAGCATAGCTAGAGACTAGCGAAACCCTTGGAGCAGGCCTCGAGAAGCCCTCAATCCCTAGATCTGCTGCAACCACAACTAAGGCTACAGCTATGCCTAGCGAAACAAGATCCTCGAGCTTGTAGAGCCCGTAGGGAAACCTCCTAGCTAACCTAGACCTAGAGATAGCGACAGCGCCTATCACGAGCGACGTAGCTACAACATCTGTAGCAGCGTGAAATGCCTCTAGAGCGAGAGCAGCACCTCCACCACTAACGTAAGCAGCCCTAAGCAGGGTAGCACCTAGGATCAGCAGAAGCGCAACAACCATCAGCGTAACGAACTTAGCGCTAGCTACACTCCTAGCGCTACCCAATGCTTTAGCCTAGCTGCGTATCGAGACGAAGCGCTATAAAGCCTAGGCTATGAACAGCAGCCGAAGCTAGCTAGAGCAGAGTCACTCCCATAGCCAGCTAGAGAAGCTAGAAGCTATTTAGAGACAAGTAGATCAAGCGCTTCACCAGCTAAACACCTTAACGCCCCTGCCCACAGCATAGGAATGAATCTCGCTACCAACCCTAGTACCGACAAGAATGGGGATAACCTCCTTACCGACAAACCTCCTCTCAACAGCTCTAGCCTTAGCTACAAGCGAATCCACATCACTATGCCTAGGACAAACCTTAACCTCAACAACATACACTCTTCTCTCAGTAACAACAAGAAGATCTATATCCAGATTATCTATCCTAGCATTTCTCTCCCACCTAACAATCCTATCACCACTAAACGCAGCCTCATGAATTAACGCATCCAGAGTAAACTTAGCATACGTGCTCTCAGCTAAAGCACCCAGCATGTCCTCCACATGCGAAAGCCTACGATTATGATCGGCTAGAACCTCCCAAATCCTCCTTATCTGATCAATAACCTCATTGAACTTTCTATCGTGTTCCTCTAGCTTGTTCTCTACCCTATCTAGTCTAAGCTCTATTGTCCCTAGTTTCTTGCTGTGTTCTAGAAGCTCTTGCTCAATGGTTTCAAATCTTTTATCGTGTTCTAGGAGTTTTTGCTCTATTGCTTCGAATCTCTTGTCGTGTTCTAGGAGCTTCTTTTCGATTGTCTCAAAGCGCTTATCGTGTTCGAGAAGCTTTCTCTCTATTGCTTCAAATCTTTTATCGTGCTCTAAAAGTTTTCGTTCTAGGGCTTCGAACCTCTTGTCGTGCTCAAGAAGCTTCCTCTCGATAGCTTCAAAGTGCTTGTCGTGCTCTAAAAGCTTCTTTTCTATTGCCTCGAACCTCTTGGTTGATTCCTCTACATGCTTATTAAGATCCTCCCTAAGCTTCTTGAGCTCAAGCTCAATAACCTCAAACCTCTTATCATGCTCAA
>JAADCV010000059.1 GCA_013154235.1 Thermoproteota archaeon
AGGTCTCTGGTCTTTCGCAGTTCTAGTCCTCGTTCTATTGATGGTGTTAGCTCTGGCTGGGCTCCGTAGTTGTAGATTATCCATGGTATGGTTGGGCACCAGTAGTACTCCTTGATGATCGTTACGGGTATGGATCTACGCAATGTGTATAGCGTCTCTATCTGCATCGCTCGTCCCTACGACGATTCTCTTGCTCCACTCGATGTCGCTTAGAACGAGGATGTGCACGACGTCTGTCTCGGGGTCTATCGCTCTCTCGACGAACCTCTTCACGTCTCTAGCTAGCGCTACTCCTCCCCTAGCTACGTAGAGGCTTCGCTGGATCCTGGAGAAGCCCTTTGCTAGGAGCCACTCGGCTACCCTAAGCCTCTTCCTATCGTCCGAGATGTCGTAGGCTACGAGAACCCTAGTCATCTCCACCACTCCTCAACAAACCCCCTGTACATCGAGGAGCTTCGTAGGGCTCTAGCTAGCTTGAGGGCGTGGCTCTTGATATGCTCCCTAAGGGTCTTAGCCTCGCCACCCCTCTCCCTACACCTCCTCTCTAGCCCCCTGAACAGCATCTCTACGAGCCTACCCCTAGTCTCTCTGGAGAGGAGGTCTCGGTCGAGGCTAGGCCTAAACCCTCTCCTAATGGCTTCGAGAAGCGTTGAGTCCACGGCGCTAACCCTGAACATCTCTATGAAGTCGAATACTAGCACGGGCTTGCCGCTCCTATCGACGTGTAGGAACCCAGCGAAGGGGTCTAGACCAACCTGGGCTAGCCTCTTGAAGCACTCGCTGTAGAGGATCCCATACATGTAGTTGAGGCACTTGTTAACCGGGTCGTCCCCATCCTGATCCCTGCCCTCGAACCCTAGCTCTCTGGGGATCAGCGTGGCTATAGCTCCCCAGTAGATCCTCGCTGCTACCCCCTCGATCCCTATGATGCTCTTCCTAGCGCTCTCCAGATCGCCGCTAACCCTAAGCACTTCGTTAGCCTTCTCCTCGACCCTAGCCCCCTCCTCAGCTAGCCAAGTCTCGCCGAGCCTCTTACCTAGGTACCTTAGGTACCCTCCCTGGTTAAGGATCTTGGCTATGGCGAAGCTCTTTGCGTACTCGAGCCCTATCCCCGAGGCGTAGGCTATGTACTGAGCCCTCCTAGTATCAACTGTTCTAGTTATCCACGGTGGGCAGAGGCTAGTCATGGGCACGCCCCTAGAGTCTAGAACGAGGATATCCACCCCGCTCCTAGCGAAGGCCCGGAGCGCTGAGCTAGTTATCGAGACTCCGCTGCTCACGATAACAACCCTATCTATCTCGGAGAGCGGCACTATCCTCGAGCCGCTAGCGCTCTTCACCACGACGCAGCCCCTTCTAACCCCTATCCTAACCCCGTAGCCCTCCACGACCAGCAGCCTAACCATGGCTAAGCACCTAGGCAAGCCCTTCTGAACGGGCATGTAGGTGGGCAGCTCGGGGGCCTAGGGGGCTCGACGTCGCTGAGCAGCGTGTCTATAGCCTCGTCGCGGAGCTCGATGAACTCCTGCCTAAGCGCGTCATCGATGTATATCGGGTAGACGCGAACGCTAGACCCATCGCCGTTCACCGTTATCACGAGCCCGAAGTCTATGGGTATCTCGAGGAAGCTCTCGAGAGCCATAGCGTAGCCAGCTACGGCAACAGCGTAGTCCCTCCTAAACCCACCGTACTTAAGCTCCACAACCACCGAGCCCTCGAATAGGGCGTCGACCCTCAGGTACCTAGACATGCCTAGCGGAGAGCCATCCACAACCATCTCCGTGACCGCAACCGGCGAGCCGAGCTCGAGAGCTATGGAGCTCCAGAGGAAGGAGAAGCCCCTACATACCCTGCGGACGTAGGGATCCTCTCTACACATCCTAGAGCATAGCCTAGCCCCAGCCTCGTAAGCATCCCACGGATCCACCCCGCTGAGAATAGCTCTCGCAACAGCTCTAGAAGTCTCGTGAAAAGCCCTGTGAATAGCGGCACCCCTCCTCATAGCGTCGCTAGGCTCGAGCTGAACCCCCTCCCTCCTCCTAAGCCACAGGTCCCTCCTAGTGGGACACACCCTGTAGACAACGTCCCACATGGTTAGGTCTAGGAAGGCTCTAGGCCTAAGCGGAGGCTCGTAAGCCCTGTAGCCCCGCAGACCCTCGTCCACGGGCTTAGCCCCTCGGTACGCATGAGCCTTCCTCAGAGCTCGGACTAGGCTCCACGCGCTGAGCACATGCATCACCCGCGCTAGCGATAGGAGGCACCACCCTTCTCCACGCCATGCCTACGCGGGTAGGTTCCTAGGCATGGCTCTCCGTGCCCCGAGGCGTCTAGAGCTCATCCCGGCTCTAGCTAGGCGCGGGGCTCGCTATGGCTAGCGAGGGGATACCGGAGTGTTACCTAGTTAAGGGATGCAGGTGTTACCGGTCTCTAGAGGGTGAGGTAATACCTTGGGTAGGTACTCGACGCTGTGCGTGAAGATACCTAGGGATCTGCGCGAGAGAATGGATAGGGTCTCGAGGGAGCTCGGGGTGACGTGGAGCGAGGAGCTGAGGAGGCTGCTCGAGGAGAGGGTTAGCGAGCTCGAGAGGCTAGCAGCTCTAGCCAAGCTATCTAGAGAGCTCGATGGGGCTCCCCTACTAAGCGATAGAGCTTCGGAGAGCATCATGGTGGTGCTCCGTGATAGTTCTAGACGCCTCGATACTCCTCAAGTACGTGGCTAGAGAGCCCGGGTGGATAGACGTCGAGCAGAGGATCCTCGTGAGGAGCTGCGCAACCCTAGCCCTAGCATTCACCGAGGTTGCGCAAGCCCTCGAGGCTCTCGCTAGGAGAGGAGGAAGCATCGAGAGAGCTAGGGTAGCTGCTAAGGCACTTAGCGAGCTAGCTAGATCGGGGGTCGTTAGGGTTCTAGAGGACTGGAGGTACGTGCCTAGAGCACTAGAGCTAGCACCAAGGCTCCGAATACCCGTAGCCGAAGCTATGTACATAGCGGCCGCAGAGGAGAGCAGGGAGCTAGCAACATGCGTGAGGAGGCAGGCTGTAGCAGCCCGAGAGCTAGGGATAGAGGTGATACTCATTAGCTAGAATCCACATCTACTCGACACAGAGACAGCGAGGCGACCCAGCCATGCTAATGGTCTTCACCCTAGGCTTCCACGCAGACCACGTAATAAGGAGGCTCTTCAAGGTAAGGGAACAGAGCATAGACGCCATACACATAGTTACAGCGAGACCTGTGGTAAGGGCAGTGAAGCAGGCATACAGCGAGATAGTATCGATAGTAGACAGAATGAGGCTGCCACCACCAAAACTCTTCGACATAGCAATCGAGAGCCCAGCAGCATCAACATACATACTATGGAGAGAATGGCGAGAGCACCCACACATAGTAGCAGACCTAAGCGGAGGCATGAGACCAGTCGTAGCAATAACAATGACAGCACTAGCACTAACAACACAGAGAAGCTACGTCGAGCTATACATAGCAGGAGAAAGAGAAGACGCAGCCGAAGCAAGAATACCCCTAAACATCATAACATACGCACTAACAAAAACACTAAGCCAAGAAAAGAAAGAGATCCTACAAAACCTCCTCAAAACACCAGGACTAACACAACACCACCTAGCACAACTCCTAGGAAAATCAGACAGAACAATAAGAGCCCACCTATCAGAACTCAAGAAATACGAACTAGTCCAAGAAAAAGAAAAGAAACTATACCCAACAGACTGGGCAAAAATACTAATAGAACTAAACCAACCA
>JAADCV010000080.1 GCA_013154235.1 Thermoproteota archaeon
CGAGACCCCTAGGCTCTTGAGGGTATCCGATAGCTCTCTAGGGCTTGGATAGGTGGATATCCTTGGTATGAACGGCGAGATCCTGACGATTAGAGGGGCTCCGCACGAGGAGCATAGCTCTGAGGCTGCTGCAAGCCTATCCATTGGGGGTGGGGCGATCGGTTCTAGGGCTCTGGATATCCTTGGGTCGAGAGTAGATATCGATACCTGGACAGCGAGAAGGCCTAGCTCGCCGAGCTTAGCGAGAACCTTTCTCCACGGGTCTTTCGCGAGGAGCACGCCCTTGGTGTTGAGTATTATCGGGTACTCGTAGTCTAGAGCTATGCGCAGAACCTTGAGAGTAGCTCTAAACAGCTCCTCGTGAGGCTGGAGGGGGTCAGCGAGTGTAGATACCCTAGCTGGGTAAGGAGCTAGTCCAAGCCTCTTGACTCTCCTAGCTAGCGTGGCGAAAGCCTTGATAGCCTCAACTCTATCTCGAATAACGCTAGCTCCGTACCTGTACCACCTAGCGTAGCAGTAAACGCACCTAAAGCAGCAATCGGTGTAGGGCTCGACTCGGATAACCGAGCTGCACAGAGATGAGATTATGTTGCTGACACCGATAACTAGCTCAGACATGCGTCACTAACCCCCACCAGCAACGGGGACAACCCTAGCATCTCCACACACCTCACCACCCTCCTCACCAGAGTCGTCGAACACAATCATCTTGCCGCTAGCAATCACCGTCACACCGAGCTCAGAAGGATCCTCTCCACAGACCCTAGCTATGATCTCGCGCAGCTTCTCAACGCTAACGCACTCCTCATCGATGCGTATCTCCGAGCCGCACCTAGATACTAAGCCACCGAGGAACCTCAGCATCAATAGCTGCACCCCAGATAGCTAGGCTCGTAGCCCTAGGTTAAAGAATGCGGTCAGCTAGGTGTTGGGTCATCACTCGTCAGCTCCGGCTGTAACTCATCACTTTACCTAGCTCTATCAAGATAGGCAGTATTATGCCTTCTCGAGCAAGCGCAGAAGCTTTGGGAAATGCTGAAGTGAGGAAAATTTGGTTTGGGAGAAAGGTTTAGACTACAGCCTTTAGCCTCTCCCTCTGCTTCTTGATCTCGTTCCTAATCATTCCGATGAGCGCGCTCTTGTCTGCTACTACCATCACGAAGTTCTCTCCTAGGGTCCCTACCACAATCATACCGTTGGTGTACTCTAGGGTCATGATATCCTTCTCTCCTAGCCCAAAGTCCTTGCCTAGCCTGGTAGCAGCATTTACGAGGCCGCTTACGGAGGCTGCGATGTCCTCTGGGTTGATGTCTCTCCTAGGTACGACAGCCTCTAGGACGTACCCATCTCTAGACACTATGATTGCTCCTCTAACTCCCTCTATCCTGGTTATGTCGCTTAGGATCCTTCTAATGGCCTCGGTAGCCATGTAGGCTCACCGTACTAGTCGAAGGATCGGGAAGATTATAAATTTTTCCATAGTTTGCTATAAACTAGTTTGCGCTCTCCTTAGGCTGGGGCGCGCAGGAGCGCCGTAGATGAATAGAAGGCTTTAGTACGTTCAAAAACACTAGATGCCCTCCGAGCTGTAGAGCGCCTTTATGGACTTGAACACGTATATGAGATCCTCTGGTGACACGCGGTACCAGTTCCTCGTGGGGACCGCGAAGCTTATCTTGAGCGCTCTCTTAGCCTCGGCTAGAAGTAGCTTGAGCAGCGCGTACTTGTTCTCCAGCCCCTCTAGAGCTCTAGTGCTGGAACCGTCCGCGAGCTTAGCGTAGAGTGATCTAACAACGCCGTCGGAGACCTCTAGCCAGGCCCTCAAGCTCTTCTCATCGTCTAGAGGAACCTCGACCCTATAGATCCCGTCCTCGAGGCTCTTCGTGAGCAAGGCGTAGAGCAGCGTTTCGCTTATTGAAGGTAGCCTTTTCCACAGACCCCTAATTTCTCCCATCGCAGTGCTAACCTCTATACTCCTCTCTCCGCTACCTATCCACGGCTCTTTTATAAGCTGTTGTGCCTAGCCTTATGTACAGCCATATGCATCGCTTAGACCGGACCTTGTTTGAGTGACTCAACGCGTAGCGTCTCCATTTAGACACGCGTTCACGCAGCTAGCTACCTGCGGCGAAACAGCCTTCCTAGGATGCCTCTCCGCCGCTCTGCCTCCCTACGCTCCCTCTCCTCTCTAGCTTCGCTTTCCTCTGGCAGCGCCTTCTCCTCTTCCTTCCTCTCCTCAGCTACGCCCACGCACTTGGAGAGCGCCTCGTCTATAACGTCTATGCCTCGGCTTAGCTTCCACAGCGTGAACTCAACTACTCTATCTCCAGAGGCAGCTATCTTCTTCAGCGCAGCCTCTCCCCTCTCCATAGCCTTGAGCTTAACCTCGTTGAGCTCGATCGCTGCACACACAACCCCTCTTGCGAGAAGCACGTAGTACGCCCGGTGGTTCAGCCTTATTATAGCGACGTAGCTACCCTCGGCGCTGAGCTTCGAGGCGTTGCGAAGAACATCGATTATCCTAGCCTTTCCCCTAGAGACGGGTATAGCCGAGATTATGACCTTGGGAGCTATTATGTGTATATCCCTAGCTATCCTATCACTAGACTCGTCGAGCAGCGGGGATATTGGTACGCCCAGGGCGGTGAGATCGACCTCTGGAACCTGCTCGAGAGCCCCCTCTTCCTCTGCGGGAACCTTAGCCTCGAGCTCAGCTATCGCCTTGTCGAGAGCCTGGAGCGGGGCTTCTTCAGCAGCTCCCTGCGCGGAGCTAGGGGCTTCCTGCGGAAGCTGGGTCTGGGTAGCTTCTGCAGCGCCCGCTGGCCTCGTGATCTCTACGGGCTTTGGCTCGAGGCTCTCCCTGCCCATCTCCTCGACTACTCGGGTCGCCTCAGAAACCTTCATCTTTATGTGGTTGAGGAACTCCTCAACGTTAACCTCGTCGCTCAGCGATATCTCTGGGTTGAACTCTATATCGAGCTTGAGCCCAACGTCGTTGAGCTCTGTGACCTCGAGTATCCCGCTCCCCCTCGATAGGCAGGTAGCTATTCCAGCTAGAGCGCTCTGCCCCTTGACGAGCTCCCCGTCCCTCTCGAGGCCAGCGGCGCATATGCAGCCGTGGTGCACTAGTATCAGGAACCTAGTACGCTTACCGTCGCATGTCGCTTCCCCCTCGAGCCTTCCAACGAATGAGGGTGTTAGTATGGCTCTCAGCTCCTCTAGAGTGTCGCTGAGCCTCGAAGGATCGAAGTACAGTATCTTGATGGTTCTTCCTCTCGCGACCGCCCTCATGCCTACGCTACCTCCTCCGCATAGAGACGCCTCGTTTAGTACGCTCCGATTAGATAAGTCCGAACCAGTATATATCTACAAGCATTAGATCCTCGAAGGAGGCTCCTAGCACCCCTCTCTTGCCCCTAATTAAAAAGTCTTTAAGGCTCTCGATAGACGGCTTTACGAGACCCGCGCTCCTCCTCAACCCTTCTGAGAAGGGAATCTACCTCAGCTAGGAACCTATCCAGCTCCCTCAAAACGATGCTGCCCAGATCAGCACCGCATCTACCGCACCTAATGATCCTCAGAAGCTCCCTCTCGCCAACGGTTAGCAGCCACGTGCTCTCCTCAACGTTTAAGCAGTTAGGGCACTCAACCCTAACCTCCAGATAGAGCCACCCCTCGACGAGATCCAGCCACGCAACCCGAAGAGACGCGGACTCGAAGAACCACTCCGGGATCTCTAGATCCCCCAACGCGCCACCTCCACACGCTAGCTACGCACCTACCCTAAATACCGTAGAGCCCACCGAAATCACGGGGCTAGCTCTTCCTCACAGAGCTGGGTGAAGCGAGGTGCATAACGGTTCGCGACGCGTCTAGGTAGCCGCTAGCTACATACCCCGTGAGCTGGTGCGCGAGCCATAGCAGAAAGGGATAATACTGAGCACCAGCCCTAGCACCCGGTGAGATCCCTTGGCCCTAGACAAGCCGAAGGTTGTTAAGGCTGATGAGATCGAGCCTAAGCCTGTTGAGGGAGCTACGGGGACTAGGATAAGGGTTCTCATATCGAGTAGCGACGCCCCCACGTTCGCGATGAGGCTCTTCGAGATGGATCCAGGTGGCCACATAGAGCTCCACAGCCATCCATGGGAGCACGAGATATTCGTGCTTAGGGGAAGGGTAAGGGTTCGCATAGGTGACCAGACTATCGAGGCTGGGCCCCGCACAGCGATATACATACCGCCTAACGTGCCCCACGAGTACTGGTGCATCAGCGAGGAGAAGGCAGAGTTCATATGCGTGATACCTAACAAGCCCTCGGCTTAAGCGCGGAAAAATACGGTGGGCTAGGGACACCGCGCAGCTTTTTCACTTGATGACGCTAGTGCATGAGCGCGAGGGTCTTTACGAGCGCTAGGATGCTGAGCGTGTAGTACAGCGATGCCGATACCTTCCTAAGGGTTCTCCTCCTGAGCCTAGTCACAAGCTTTGCCGATACCGTCGCTCCTACGAACGCTCCTATCGCTAGAGGCGCGCCTACAGCTACCTCGAACCGGTGGTGAGCTACGTAGTTAGCTAGGCCCGTGAGAGCAGTTATGAGTATCATCATCTTGCTCGTTGCTAGCGCCTGCCTAATGTCTAGACCGAGAATAGCTAGGAGTATAGGCATCTTCACGACCCCTCCACCGATCCCAGTCATAGCCGAGAGCATCCCAGCAGCGAAGCTCGGGGGTAGAGCAACGAGTATCCTCCTAGCGCTTAGCCTCTCCCCACCACCTGCCCTAGCTGGCTGCAGAAGCACGATTGTTCCAGCTAGGGCTAGGGCTGCCGAGATAGCTGCAGACACCTGCCAGCTGCTCAGCCTCATGGCCACGGTGCTGCCGAGGATGGCTCCGCAAGCCGTTACAGCCTCTAGCAGCACAGCGAGCTTGATCCGTACGAGGCGCCTTCGAAGGAACTGCGGTAGCCCCCCGACCCCCGTTCCAACAACGGCTGCTAGGCTGCTCGACACAGCGATGTGCGACTCGACCCCTAGGAGTATGAGCATTGGCGATACTAGGCTTCCCCCTCCGATACCTAGGAGAGTCCCCACGAATCCAGCTGCTAGCCCTAGCGCTGCGAGCGCTAGCGACTCCGCTATCAACGCTAGTCACTCTAGGTGCTTGCAGCAGCCAAGCATATATGCTCGCTTAGCACGCATCGCTGCGCTAACGAGGGGGGATAGCTATAAGCTCGTGCTACAGCTCTGTGCTACGGGTGGAGTGCTACGAGCGTAACCGTATCGTTTAGGATCCCGAGGGAGCTCAAGAAGCGCATGGATGCTCTCAGAAGCGTTGTGAACTGGAGCGAGGAGGTTAGGAAGTTCCTAGAGGAGCGCGTGAGAGAGATCGAGCAGGAGGTAGCCGTTAGGGAGCTCGAGGAGCTGATCGAGAAGCTACCTGAGGTGCCTAGGGGCACGGTTACTAGGTACGTGAGGGAGGACCGTGATAGTAATTGACGCCTCCGCCCTAGCTAAGTACATTCTGCGGGAGGAGGGGTGGGAAGAGGTTAGGAGGTTCGTGCACGAGAGGAGACCTCTGCTCAGCGTTGACCACGTGCTGAAGGAGTGCCTTAACGCTCTATGGAAGCACACTTACATACGTAGGGCTCTAGACGCTGCTACAGCTCTCGAGATAGCTAAGCGCTTGCAGAGGCTCGCGGAGACGAAGGTGATTATACTCGAGGATGAGTCTCTGTACCTCTCTAAGGCGCTAGAGATAGCTCTAGACAAGGGGGTTGCGCTCTACGACGCGCTCTACGTAGCCCAAGCCCTAAGGTACGGAGAGCTTCTCACGTGCGACGAGAAGCAGGCGAGCGCAGCTATGGATATGGGGGTAAGGGTCTATCTAGTTAGGTGAAAAAGGTTTGGAGAAAGCTGATCCCGGTGTTTAGACCCTACGAGGGTTACAGACCAGCTATCCTAGCTATCTTCTCCATATCTATGTGCTTCTCGACCTTCTTCACTATCTTGGTGAGAAGGTAGTCCCAGTAGTCTAGAGGTATAGTAGGTGCTGGCGGCACGGGATCTAGCTCTGGTAGCGATGCTAGCTCCTCGATGAATGGCAGCACGGCTACTATGTCGAAACCTAGGTCTCCGTAGACGCTCTCGCCGTATCTCCAAGCTAGCTCGGGGGTTATCTCGGCCCCTAGCTCCGCGCTTGTCTTGAACCACTCGAAGGGGTTGACTATGAGCCCCTTGATCCTAGACCTCTCCTCGGAGTCCATTAGGGAGAGTATCCCCCTTATCGAGTCAGGATCGTTAGCTATCATCAGCACCGGCGCGTTAGCAATCCTAGCTACCCCCATGTTGGCGAACTCGATAGCCCTACTCATGATTCCCAGGCCCCTAACCTTTGCGGGGCCCGAGCCCTCGATCACTATAACGTCGTAGCTCGACTCTAGCTCGGCGAGAGCCTTCCTAACGATGTCCTCCATAGCCTCCCTCCTCATAGCCTCGCCAACGCTACCACCCTCGGTTAGTAGCAGGTCCCTACCGCTGAACCTAGCGTTCCTCACAACAGGCTTGCCGAAGACGAATATCGATATTGTTCCGTCTGGCCACGGCTTAGGGGTTATCGGGTTGAATAGCGGGCTAGGCTCGACGCCAGCTGCAACAGCCTGCAGAGCCTGCGAATAGCCAAACTCTAGACCCTCTCTAGTCCTGTAGGTTACGGCAGTGAAGTTTATGGATTTGAGTGGCGCTACCCTATACCCCATGTCCCTAAGCATCCTGCACAGGATAGACACCACGAGGCTCTTCCCCTTACCGCTCCCAGTACCCTGAACCATTATCTTGCGCGCCATCTTCTCCACCCACTATATCGCCAGATATGTCTAGCGACACAAAGCATAAAAACCTATCCTTACAACCCGACTCAAACCGGTTCGAGACCCTTAGGTCTAGTCCTCAGGGAGGCATACACATACCTAAAAACCTAGGTAGATACTATGCATACCAACGTGTGAAACAATGTGGATATGTTACAGAGTTCTAGTACGAAAACCATCGCTAGGCAACAGATGCTTGACTACGGTAGTGGACGAGGGGGCACGGCATTGATGAGCGAGAGGCTAGTCGTAGTATTCACGGGATCAGCGATATGCAGCCTCCGCTGCCTAGCACCATCATCAGGGATGTTCAGGGATCTCGTGATCGTGGACGCAAGCGGCAAGACATACGTAGGGAGGCTCCTAGCCTTCGCAGCCCTGTACTCAGACCAAGCACTACCTAGGTACCTAGGCATAGACATGGTCTGGCACATATCCATAGCTAGGAGAAGAAGCGAGGAGAAGCTAGCTAGAAGGCTCCGAAGACTCTTGAGAACCATAGCTAGCGAGCGTAGCTCTCGGATACACGTAGACTGGAGAAACTCGCTAGGAAAGCTCCTATGGAGAGAGCTAACCACATTCCTCAGAAACTGGAGGATAGCCAGAGCAGTCCCCAAGAACCTAGACGCCGTCGAGCTGCTAGACAGCATAGCAGAGGAGATAGCACTCAAAGCAAGCGACTACATATTCAGAGCAATGAAAACCCTAGAGACCTTCAGAGCAAGAGTCCCAGGATACATAGCGACAAGAAACCTAGACACGCTAGACCAAGACCCAGTTCTAGAGAGAGTAGCACACGAGATAAACCTCCTCGCACACGACGCGCTAGAGCACGTAGAGCTCGAGGAAGCTATAACCCTAACAACGTAGAAACTCAGCAAACAGATCATCCACCAGATAAACAAAAACCTTAATGGCTCCGAACCCGTTCACCTCTCTCGGCCGGACGCCCGGGCCCAGTCCCGGGGAGCCGGTCACCCCGTCTTAGCCCCCTGAACAATGATGGGGGCGGGCGGGGGAGGGGGGAAAGTCCCCCGATGAGTGGGGGGATGTGGGGGTCGGCCCCCTCGGGGGCGTCTAGCCCCCCCGAGGCCCGGCGGCCCCCCGGGCCGGGGCCACCGGAGCGCGAGCTCCGGTGGTGGGCCCCCAGACCCACTCCCTAGGCAACTAGGGGGTGGGGGGTGAAGGGTGCGCCCTGCGATGAGCCGGGGGTGGGTATAGAGACCCCAACCCACACCTCGGCGATGCTAGGGCACCCCCGAACCTCCAAGGCTTGTGGGGCTCTCATATCTAGCCCTCTGTCTCGATTGTGCATGGGGGTTCTAGTAGGGCGGGTAGTAGCATTGCTGTGTTAGCGGTATTGCCGAAGGTTGTTCGTGCTGCGGTTCTCGTTTCGATTCCATTAATGTGGTTGTTGTCGAGGGTCGGATAGCTCTTTTGCGGTTTGCTGTTGTGGGCTGCGGCAGCTCTCAATTCTATCAGCGTAGGTTCTGTGCTTAGAGCAGTTGCGGGCGCTTGTGCTGCCTAGCGATGCTGCTGGCCTTTCAATTCCATTTATGGGATTCCTTCGGTGCCATGGGGGCGATCCATGGCGAAGCTGATAGTCGTGGCCATAGACTCTCCCTCGTGTAGCCTAAGGTGCCTAGCGCCGGGAAGGGTGTTCAGGAGCTGTATCGTGATAGACTTTACGGGATCTAGCTGGGCCAAGCTCCTCGTAGCTGCAGCTCTCTATAGCGAGGAGTCGCTACCTCACTACCTAGGTGCAGAGGATGTGTGGTGGTTTAGGGGTAGGTGGAGGGGCCTGGAGGTTAGCTCTAGGAGGATACTCAGGATCGTTAGGAGGTTCGTTGGTAGTAGCGATATGGTGTGCGTTGATGGCCGTAGCTATAGGGGGAGGAGGGTCGCTGAGGAGCTTAGGAGGATTAGGGGAGCTGCGGTCGCTGTTGCTGTGCCTAGGGATGGTGCTGAGGCGAGGGTCGATGCGGTAGATAGGGAGCTCGAGAAGGTTGCGAGGAGGCTATGGAGCGAGGTGTCTAGCTCTGTAAGAGAGATCCCGCTGTCTAGAGGGAGGCTAAGAGGGTTCGTCGCTCTTAGGAACAGGTATAGCAGTAAGCTGTGCAGCTACGCTAGAGACCTAGCCGTGAAGATCCTGAGCCTCGTGGAGCTAAGGGAGCTGCAGCCCTAGCCCCCTTCCCAAATGCTTTTTCCCTCCTCGATTCTCCTCAGAGCGGAAGGGTAGTCTTGGCGGAGCGCGTGGTTATCGAAGCTAGGTGGGATCCCATACTTGGGGACTGGGTTCTCGTATCGAACGTTAGGGAGTTCAGACCATGGAGGCCTAGGGGATGCCCGTTCTGCCCGGGCTCCCCGGAGACAGGGTGGGGGTGGAGGGTTCTTGTTATAGAGAACGCGTTCCCTATGCTGGTGCCGAACCCGCCTACGGGTCCTAGAAGCGACTTTCCGTTCATTTCAGTACCTGGACGCGGCAGGTGCTTCGTCGTTGTTGAGACGCCGAGGCATGACGTAGACGATTTATCTGATCTGAGTGCTAGCGATTTAGCGGATGTTCTCGAGACGCTGCAGATCCTCTTTGAGGAGCTGTCTAAGGATCCAGCGATAGTTTACGCTCTGTGGTTTAGGAACAAGGGGGAGGAGGTTGGGGTCTCTCTAACCCATCCTCATAGCCAGGTGTACGCACTTCCATTCATACCCAACAAGGTTCTCCGCGAGATGCGGAACTGCTACAGGTTCTGGGCTAGGAGCGGTAGGTGCCTGCTGTGCGAGGTTAGGGACCGCGAGCTAGAGGCTGGGGAGAGGGTCGTGTGCAGAACTAGGTTCTTCGCGGCTTTCGTACCGTTCTGGGCTAAGTGGCCCTTCGAGATCCACGTGCATCCCCTAAGGCATTTGGAGAGCCTTAGGTACGCCTCTAGAGAGGAGCTCGAGGATCTAGCTAGGTGCTTAAGGGCTGTGCTGCAGGGGCTTAGAAGGGTTTTCGGAAAGCCCATGCCGTACGTCGCGGTTCTCCACGAGCCTCCGCTTAGGGGCTCCTACCCCTGGTTCCACACCCACCTAGAGATCTACGGGATGTATAGGGTGAGCGGTAGGCTGAAGTACGCTGGGGGTTCGGAGACAGGGGGAGGAGTATTTACCTACGATAGCACACCGGAGGTAGCGGCTAAGATGCTTAGGAGTGCCCTAGAGGTGCCGGACCATGGCTCTGAGGATAAGCGTTGATCACGTTATTGAGAGCTTTCGGAGGGAGTTCGGTCGGGAGCCAGAGGTTGTTGCGTCAGCTCCCGCTAGGCTGGATCTCCTCAACACGCACCAGGACTACAAGGGGCTACCGGTTGTTGGCGCTGCCATAAGCTTGAGGTGCTACGTAGCTGTAGCTAGGTCTAGGACAGGGCTCGTTGAGGTGGTTTCAGAGAACTTCAAGCGCGAGGGCAAGTTTCATAGAGACGTGTTCAACCCCGTGGACCCCGAGATAATCCCGAACTGGTTCGGGACGTACTTCCGGGCTCTCTATGTCGCGATGTCTAGGAAGCTTGGTTACTACCCGCCTCCGGCAGAGATACTGGTCTTCAGCGAGGTTCCCATGGGGTCTGGGCTAGGTAGTAGCGCAGCTATAGAGGTTGCTACAGCGCTAGCCCTCTCGAGGCTATGGGGCCTAGAGCTAGGGCTAGGCGATATAGCTGAGGTTAGCTACGTGGCTGAGCACGATGTTGCTAGGGTTCCGTGCGGTCGCCTAGACCAGTACACCTCCGCCTTCGGCGGCATAGCTATAGTGCGTACCAAGCCTCCCTATGGAGTCGAGAGGCTCAGCCCCGTCGAGGGGGTCTTCATAGCTATAGATTCTGGAGAGAGGCACAGCACCGCTGAGATACACTTCGCTAGGCAGCGAGAGCTGGAGGAGGGTCTAAGGCAGCTGCTCTCAATGGGTCTACCCGCGAGGGTTCGCGAGCTCCTCAGCGAGAGCATCTACGAGACGCGGTGGGAGGAGCTTAGGGAGGAGGATCTAGAGCCGTACCTATCTAGGCTTAGCGATGCTTCGAGGAAGAGGATTCTGTACACGATAAGGTGCCACCGCTCTACAGCTGCAACCCTAAGAGTTTTGAAGGGTGAGAGCATCGATGTGGAGGAGCTAGCTAGAGCGCTGGGCATAGATGCTGAGAGAGCGAGGAGGATTCTCGAGAGCCCTAGGAGGAGGCTCGAGGTTCTAGCGCAGGCCATGAACTACCAGCACGCGCTCCTAAGGGATCTGTACGAGGTTAGCACGCCTAGGCTCGAGGAGCTTAGGGGAGCAGCCCTTAGGGCTGGGGCTCTTGGCTGCAAGCTCAGCGGAGCTGGTCTCGGAGGTACTCTAGCAGCTGTAGCAGATTCAGAGGAGTCCGCTAGCGAGGTCTCTAACGCGTGCCTAGTTCTAGGAGCTCATATGGCTACCCCCGTAACCCTAGACGAGGGTGCTAGGGTTGAGTGGTCTAGGTAAGCCGGAGCGCGTATAGCTAGCTACAAGCCCTCTACATATAGGTGGTGCCTTGCCCAAGTCTATCCGCATCCACGTGCTTGTAGATGACTGGAGCGGGTACAACACAAGAGGTGCGCTAGCTGAGCACGGGCTCTCAATTCTCGTCGAGGCTAGGTACGGGGACGGCTCCATAGCTAGAGTGCTTCTAGATACCGGGCAGAGCGGGGCACCGCTCATCAACAACGCTAGGATCCTAGGAATAGACCTTAGCTCCATAGACGCTGTAGCTCTATCGCACTGCCACTACGATCACAGCGGCGGGCTAGAGACTCTAGCTAGAGCGGTAGGTAGGAGAGTGCCGCTAGTGCTGCACCCAGCAGCTCTACACCCATGCTACGCCCTGAGACCAGCGCTAACAAACATCGGGATGCCTATTGAGCAGAGGAGGCTCTCCGAGCTCTACGAGCTCGTTAAGAGCGAGAAGCCCGTCGAGATAGCTCCGGGAATCTACTTCCTTGGGCACGTACCTAGGTACTTCGAGGACCTCGTGCCCTCGATAGAGGGGCTCTACACAGCCACGAGCAAGGGCCTCGAGCCGTACGCAGCTGAGGACGATAGCGCTCTAGCTATAGACGTGGAGGGGCTTGGCGGAGTCGTGGTGACAGGTTGCAGCCATAGCGGGGTCGCTAACATTGTTGCGCGGGCTAGCGAGGTTCTTGGAAGCGACGTTAAGGCTGTTGTAGGAGGCCTCCACCTAGTCTCGAGCACGCGCGAGCTGATAGAGGCTACAGCGAGTAAGCTTAGGGAGCTAGGAGTCGAGAAGCTGATTGTTGGCCACTGCACGGGGTTCGAAGCTGAGAAGATACTGAGCGAGGTGTTCAAGGAGGGCTTCTCGAAGATGCATAGCTGCCTAACGATATCCTTTCCCTAGACCATTTTGACAGACACCGTTAGGCCAGCTGGATCGAGAGCTACAGTCGTCGATCGATAGGGGTAGGAGTATACGATCCTTAGATACCTCGACACGTCGTGCGAGTGCGACAGCGTGTTGTGCGCTAGCACGAGAGCTCTGGGGGCTAGGAACCTCGAGAGGTTCCTAAGGTAGTCTGCGTACTCCCTCTTCCTCCCATCTACGAAGACCATCGTCACCTGGCGTCCACGGAGGTCAGCGCTCTTGCCATCGCCTACAACAACCTCAGCGCACCTTCCGAGCCCTAGGCTCTCTATAGCTTCGGAGGCTCTCGCAGCCCTCTCCCTACTAGCCTCGATGGAGATGAGCTGGGCTCCGCACTCAGCGCATGCATGAGCTAGGAAAATCGTTGAGAACCCTAGCCCAGCCCCTACCTCTACAATGCATCCACCCCTTCTAGACGCTACCAGCTTAGCGATAGCGTAGAGAGCCCTAGCAGCGTTAACACTAATGGGCATCGGCCCCTCCTTAATGGACTCCCGCCACACAGAGATAGCCCTAGAGACGAACCTCTTGTCGTAGCCCCTTCGATACACTAGAGCTGGCAGCTCATCAGATAGAATATACGATACCCCTAGCCCCCAGCCCTCTAGATCCTTAGCTAGCTCCGGCTCTAGATAGAGGCGGCGCCCAGCATCAACCACTATAGCTATGGAGAACCTCCCTAGATCTCTAGCGACCTCGCTAAGGAGCTCTCCCTCAACAAGGTCTCTAGCTCTGCACAGAACTATGTCAGCGCTAGCAACATCGTTTACGTACCTAGCCTCGCCCTCTATGGGGACGCCAGCTAGGTTGAGAACCCTAGCGCCTCCTAGGGATAGGGATAGTACCTCGACGAGCTCCCTGAGTATGGAGTAGCTCATGGCTGGAGTCCTCGCGTACAGATACCACTAAGCGCATCTATACGCTCTCTAGGGCGAGCCTAGGGCTGTAGAGGTGTGCTCTATCTATGTATCTAGAGTATTATACTCAATTATATACCATATCTTTATATATCTCTGGGATTGAGTAGAGTGCGGGTGCGAGCCATGGCCGAGCCGAGGCAGGAGAAAAAGGTTGAGAACCAGGAGAAGATCAAGGAGCTGCAGGACGAGCTGAGGAGCCTAATGTCCCAGGCGGAGTACCTAAGGAGCCAGGTAGACGCTATCAACAGCGTCATAGACGATCTCTTCGCAGCTCTCGAGGTGCTGGACTACATATCTAAGGAGGGCAAGGGTAAGGTGGTGCTCGTCCCCATAGGCGCTGGGAACTTCATTAAGGCTAGGGTAGAGGACGTTAGCACCGTGATAATGTCGGTTGGTGGTAGGCTAAGCATAGAGACGAGCATAGAGGACGCTAAGAAGGCTCTCGACAACAGGATAAGGATTCTAGAGAGCGTTAGGCTAGACATACTGAAGAAGCTCGAGGAGATCAACAGGAAGATAAACGAGATCCTTCCCAAGGTCGAGGAGGCCCTAAAGGAGTAACCCCACTTTTTCTAGGTGCTACCCTTGAGCAAGTACCTCAAGGTTCTCGACGTTAAGCGCGAGCTCCAGCGCGTTAACAGGGATATACTGAGGCTTGAGGAGGAGCTTAGCGAGCTCGAGGAGGCGCTCCAGCTCGTTAAAAGCGGTAGAGCTAGGTCGGCGTACCGCATCTTTGGATCCTTCATAGCTCTTGAGGTGAGCATAGCAGAGGCGTCGCAGATTATCGAGGATAGGATTGCTGTTGTTAGAGCTGCTCTAGCAACGCTTAGAAAGAGAAGAGATGAGCTAGCTAAGGAGCTAGCCTCTCTATCTCGCTAACGTACTCCTCATGCCTATCCTCATCCCTAGCTATAGCCTCTAGAACAGCTCTAACAAGCTGCTTACTACTGCGCTTAGCTAGCTCCCTATAGAGCTGCGACACGCCTCTCTCGATCTCTATATGCTCCTTCACGGCCTCCCTAAGGAGCTGCCTCACGTCTACACCACGAGCAACAACCTGCTCCCTGCTACCCGCTCTCAACTTATTCTCGATCTCGCGGATCTCCCTAAGCGACTTGATCAGCGCGTTGACTAGGTTTTTGTGGAGGACGCTGTCCTCTATAATCGAGATGAGGAAGTTTGCCACGGGCTTAGATAGTGCTCCAGCGCTCTCGAGAATCTCCATCCATCTAGCGTAGGACTCTATGGATACTCTCTCGATCTCGAGAGCCTTGACTAAGAGCTCTAGGAACTCGTCCACCTCCTAGCCACCTCTCTCACCACATCTATACCGAACTTGTTAAGGGATCGAAGCCACTCTAGAAACCTCCTAGCGCTGTCCCCCACCATTATAGCTCCGTGCTGAGGAGCTATCACCTCAATATCTAGCCTCTCCACAATGCTTAGCCAAGCCTCTAGAGCCTCCCTACATGCTAGGTACCTCTCGTGGAAGGGCCTCATAAGCTCGGCGTGCTTATCGAAGTCCTCAGCGAATAGGTACCAAACACCCTTTGGAAATACAGCAGCCCCAATATCGCCACTGAAAAGAACCTTCGTCAGCGGGTCGTAGAGCGTGAAGTTCCCAGGTGAGTGTAGGAAGTGAGCCGGTATAGCTAGCAGGCTCGATCCTCCGAGAGGTATCTCGCCACCCTCGTCAGGTACCTCAACTATGTCTAGATCGCTCGAGACCCCTAGGTGAGGTAGGAACCTTGTCCAGAGCTTCGAGACGTAGATCCTAGCATTTGGGAAGAACTCGTGGACTAGCACGAGCGAACCTACAACATCCGGGTCCTGATGAGTGAAGAACACTGCTCTTACTCTAGACGGGTCTACGAAGCTGGTAACGTTCCTATACACTCTCTCGAAGACGTAGTGCCCACCCGGATCGAGAAGCATAGCCTCATCGCTGTCGATGACCATGTACTGGTTAGTTAGAACGCCTCTCTCAGCCTCAGCCTCGTCAAGACCTAGCCACACGAAGCGGTGACTACCTCTCTCAGCAACTACGTAAGGCTTCCTAACCCTTATACCCATGCGCATCACCTCGGGAGCTCGGGGACGTTAGAGCCGTAGACCTTTATCTTGGTGAAGCCCTCGAACTCGTTGAGGGCTCTCTCATCGCCAACAACTTCCTTGCCACCCACAGTAGCGTAGACTCCAGCTAGCTTACCATCGATGAAGAGGAGCCTAAAGGTACCTCTATCGCTAGATCCAGACACGTACAGAACCCTGTACTTAGCGAACAGCCCCTCGCTCGCTAGCTTCTCCACAACCTCTGCGAGCCCTCCTCGGGGAACCACAACTATCTCGGTCTTCAGAAGCATTGACCTCATCAGCAGCGATGATACCCATGATATTAGCGCAAGCCTCTCAGAATAATCACCTACAGCTCCAGTAGAGGCTCTAGACCTAGACTCCTCAACAGCAGCCATCACGAGCTCCCTACCAAGCCTAGCGAGGCACGGAACCACAACCCACCTCCTAGGCCCCTCATACGAGATCGAAACATCTATAGCCCTCTCCCTAGGCTCGAACACCGCTACGAAGCGGCTCCTAGAACCATTGAAAGAGCATCTAGCTACCGAACCATCGCGCCCAGTAGCGACGCTGTACCTATCCTCAAAACTGAATAGCAGTGCCCTACGGAACCTCATCCTGACGAGACCGTTCTCGACCCCAACTACGTAAGGAACGTTCTCCTTAACGAAGTCCTCGCTCGATAGAAGGGAAATTACTGTATCCGTCGAAGCATCCTCACGGATTCCTATAGAGAGCCTAACCATATTCTTTGCCAAAGTTCCGTACCTCTAGAAAGTATCTGAACAAAACAGAATTAAAAACATTACAGTCCCTAGGTTAGAGATTCTAACCGTAGAGGAGTTGAGAAACGTGCTAGAGCTATAAACCTAGAGACCCTCAGAGCCCATGAACATCTCCTCACCGCTCAGCGATCCCCACCTCATCACCAGGTAGCCGAGAAAAACGCATAAACCCAAGATAGTAGAGCAGAGCACCTACAAAAACTAGCACATCACAAACCCAAGTGCAGCCAGTGCCCATGACCCCACTTAATGCTATAGATCTCGGGGCACATCTAGGCTAGCAAGAATAATACTTGCTAACGCTAGTGCTTTCTCGGGCTTTCCCCCACCGTCTTGCTACAGCCACAGCAGTAACGACGGCGATTGCTATTGCTATCGCTACTTCAGCTAAGTATGTTAGACTGTGGTTAGCTCCTATGCTTGAGGAGCTTCCGTACAGCTTTACATTTGTGTTGTTTAGTAGCAGCATTATTGGTCCAGCGCCAATGCATGTGTATAGGTGTTCTAGTGGTATTGGCATTGGGT
>JAADCV010000092.1 GCA_013154235.1 Thermoproteota archaeon
CTATTCCTAGTCCTATGAAGAATAGTGCTGCTGCTACTCCCCATACCCATCCAGGCACTAGAGACCTAGCAACAGTAACAGTACTCACAACAGTCCTCGTCGATGTGGCGGTGGTCGTTCTGTAGGCTACGACTGTTGTAGGCACGGTCTTCGTAACGGTGCTGCTAACCGTCGTCGTGCTAACGCTTGTCCTTGTCAGCGTAGTGGTTGCAGTCACGACCACGGTTCTGGTGAGGGTTATCGTCTGCGTGCTCGTAACGGTCTTCGTCACGGTCCTGACAGCGCTCACAGCCTTAGCCGGCTCGACGAATAGCAGGAGCAGGTAGTTGCTCTTGCCGTTAGCTGGGCTGTTCAGCGACAACCTATCGATCTCTGTGCTTACCGCGCTGCACGAGATCTCCTTAGTCACGTCATGCACCTTAGCCTTCGACGTCACGTCGAGCTCCTTAACACCGTACTTAGCTACCGTAACCTGGCTAAGCTTGTTCTCTATGGATATCCTCAGCGTTGGTAGGTAGTAGTCTCCAACAGCAGCGACGTAGTCCACGCCTCCAAGCGTTAGGGCTGAGATTCCGTGGAGGCCCATGCCGCTCCTTAGCTCAGAGTCGTGAACTATGTAGAACGCTACTGGAGCTCCGCTACCCTTATCCAGAATCGCTATGAAGCCACCCTCCTTCCACAGCCCGGGGTAGAACCAGCTGTGGCCAGCGATGTACAGCAGCTTGCCTCCTACAGCTATCTGATCTGGGTAGAACTCGACGTCTATGTCGCTAGAGTTGTATATCCTAACGCTCCACTCGACTCCTAGGCTCCTCGGGTCTAGCGCTAGAACGAGAGTGCTAGTCTTACCCTTCTTAACACTCTTCATCTGTCCCAGCACGTAGAGCGTGCGCCCATCGAATGCCAGAGCCCCTCCGCTGTTCTTGTAGTTGCTTATGGCTGCAACCTCGTAAACGCCCTTGTTGCCTATGTCAACGATTTTGATTGGCTTTAGCGTGGAGGGACTGAGCTCTGCAACCACTATATCGTAGTACTTGCCGGGCGTGTCGAAGGCATCGGTCATTCCAGCGATGTAGAGCGCCGAGTTAGCGTAGATCACGTCTATGAAGTAGTCGCTGCCTCCGAGATCGATCCTAGCGGCCTTAAGAAGCTTGCCGCTAGACGCATCTATCTCTAGAACCACGGCATCTCTACCGCTTGCTCCGAGAGCACCCTTAGCGTAGCCAACCACGTAGAGGTGCTGGCAGCTAGGATCAACAGCTACTCCAAGACCCTTAACCTCGCCAGAGCTAGCGCCGTAGCTCCTTATCCAGAGCACCTTTCCGCTCGAGGCGTCTATCGAAGCTACTAGGATCTCCGTAGACTTCCTACCGCCGAAGCCCACAGCAAACACCTTGCCTCCGCACGCAGCAACATCCCTAAACTCTGGCCAGTCACCTAGGTCACCAGTCTTCCGATTACCTATGGCTATAGCCCACGCAACCCTATCGCTAGTCACGTCGTACTTCACAACCACGGGCTGCCTCCACTTGTTGCCAACCACGTAGAGCGCTAGGTGCCCACCCTCCACAGTTAGCAGGGCAGCCTTGCTCCACTCATCATCCTTGTCACCCACTATCCTCGGGTACCACAGCTGGCTCTGGCTAGACGCGTGGACACACATCGCTAGGGCTACAGTGGATGCCACAACCATTGCTAGAGCTAGAAGCGATAGGGCGCGAGCTACCCTCATCTAGATCCCCCGAGGAATAGAAGGTGGGTAGATCCTTGGAAAAGAGGCTGAGGTGATAAACTTACTCATAAGGTCAAAAAGTTACGATCTCCTCCTAGCGAGAGCAGCGAGAGCTGCAGCTGCGCACGCAACCGCTACCGCTACCCACACCCAGCACCCTACCCCGCTCCACCGCGCTGCGCTAGAGGTGGTGCGCATAGCAGTGCTACTTGTCGAGACTGTAGCTCTAGTGCTGCTCGCAGTAAGAACGCTAGCTCTCGGCACCGAGCTGCTGACCCTCGTAGTCGATACTCTAGTTGCTGCGCGATGCGTACCAACAACCAGCTTCACGAGCTTGGTTACGCTGTGCCCCACCTGATCATAGACATCGATCCTGATCTCGTAGCTACCGCTAGACACGATACCTAGCTCTATAGGTGACACGGCGAACCTCGACTCTCCGCCTCGAGAGCTAAACACCTTGGCCACCGACGTGTTTAGGCACTTCACAACCACGGTGTATGGAGCTACCCCTCTAGCAACGATCTCTATCCTCTGATTCAGCGACGACACCCTAACCACGCTAGGCACCTCTATGGATGGAGGTGTCCAGCAGGCGACAAAGGGCTTTACCGCAACGCTCCTAGCGCCAGATCTAGAGATAGCTACGATCTTCAGTAGGTGCGGCCCCTCACCATACCTAGAGATATCTAGAGATACCCTGCGGCACCCCTCGAACCCCCTTAGGCTGTAGGCAAGGCTGTTATCGATAAGTATGTAGATTCTAGACGCGTTAGCTAGGCAGAGCTCGAAGCTGAGCTCCTTACCAACGTAGCTAGGTAGGTACCTAAGCTCTATAGATGGGCGTGCTAGCGGTAGGGGTGCTCTCAGCACCTTGGTCTCAGCACCGTTGCTAACCGCAGCTAGAACCCTAGACCCAACCTCTATTCTAGCAGCGCTAGCGTTCAGCACGTAGCTAGGATCAACCTCTAGGAGCCCTCTAGACACGCGCGTAGGTTCGAGAGACACGCGAAAGCTCTTCCCCAGCGCCTCTAGCCGAAAGGTCGCTATAGCGCTACATCTCGAGCACCCCTCGATAGCGATAGACCCGTTCACCGCGCCTAGCCTAGCCCTAGCCACGCTTCCCGTCGGGATACCGATGCTCACAACCCCGTTCCTAGGCTCGAGAGCCCCTAGACCCCAGACGTAGACGAACCATCTCCTCGCGCTGCAGCTAACGTTTATCCACCTAGAGTTGCTGTCTATGACAACCCTTGAGTACCCTGGCGGAGCTACTAGGAACACCTCGAGGTGTATCCCTCTAACGAAGCTCTCGACCCGCATAGGTAGCTGCACCCTAGTGCCGTTGATGCTCGTAGCGCCGTTGCTGATCTCATACTCAATGACCCCGGGCCTAGGGACGATCCTCTCTACGCTTATGGATGTATCGTCTATCGATATCGGTACGTAGCTAAAGCTCCCGTTGGGGTAGAGCTCGAGGATTACGAAGTGGTATATCGGGAGCCCGTACTTGGGGCTCGAAAGCGGTGCTCCACCACCGCCGGTGATGATGTAGGGGATTCCGTCGTAGGTACCTACTCTAAACACGTGGAGGTGCCCAAAGATCATAAGCTTGATGCAGCTCCTAAACTCTCGAACCACCTTCCTAAGGCTCTGCATCTGCCAGTAGCTGAAGTCCGTTGGGTAGTCGTAGTGGCTGTAGGTTATGGGATCGTGCCACACTAGAACAACGTATCTATGCTGCGCGCAGCTCTGGTTAAGAACCTCGACGAACTCGCGGAGAAGCCCTTGGTTAAGCGCGTAGCCATTGAGGAGCACGAACCTCCACTCACCGACATCCCTGTAGTAGAGGTCTGGAACAGTGTACTCGTACCAGAACTCCCTATCCGCGTACCTCGTGTAGCTCCAGTCGTGGTTCCCAGCAACTATCCAGTCGTTAGCTAGGAAAGCTG
>JAADCV010000082.1 GCA_013154235.1 Thermoproteota archaeon
AGGTACCTAGCGAAGAGCCTAACACCATCACCAACAACACACGCCTTAACGCCGCAACCCTCGAGAAAACCCTTGAGGAACCTAGCAACGCTAGACTTACCAACACCAGGTCCACCCTCCAAAACAACAGCTATAGACAATGCTCTACACCGAGAGTAACAGCGACACGACTCGAATCATAAGCACTTAGCTAGAGAAGACACTATCGCTAGTAGAGGCTGGGTAGAGCTCGTGAGAGAGGAAGCGCGCCGACTATGGATACAGGCTCTAGAGGATCTAAAGACGTCGGAGATACTGCTGGAGAGCAAGCGCTACCACGCATCTGTATTCTTTGCTGAGCAAGCAGCCGAGAGAGCGCTAGAGGCTCTCTACATCCATCTGAAGAACGATCTTCCCCCCAAGAACGCGCAATCTCTTAGAGCTCCTAAAGGCTCTCGGAGTGGAGCGCGAGGATCTAATTGATGCAGCAATGGATCTCACTCCAGAGTACGTAACTACTCGATATCCAGACGCAGCCAATGGGGTTCCAGCGCATCTATACAACGAGAGAATGGCTAGAGAGCACCTAGAGAAGGCTAAGCTCATAGTCAGCTACTGCAAGAGGTTCCTAGAGCATGAAGGAGGTTAGCGAGGAGATTAAGAGGATAGCTAGCGCCATAAGGAAGCGCCTACCGGACGCAAAGATACTGCTCTTCGGATCGAGAGCTCGCGGAGACTACCTAAGGTCTTCGGACATAGACCTCATAATCGTCTCCAGCAGGTTCAGAGGCATACACTTCACAGACAGAGCGTCTCTCATACTCAAAATACTTTGGGAAAGCGATACACTTCCTCGCACAGGAATAGACCTACTATGCTATACGCCAGAAGAGTTCGAGAAGAAGAGCAAGGAGATAAGCATTGTTAGAGAAGCGCTCAAACACGGAATAGAGCTCTAGAGACTACATTCAAGTACTGCAGACAAAGCTGTAGAAGATGCTCAATAAGGACTAGCTAGCATAGCGCCGTAATACGTAAATAAACCTCTACGCTTCTCTAAACGAGATCATCATCCTTGCCGAACTCAACGGAAGTGACAAGCTAGCGCTCTTTAAAGTGGTGTTTAACGCTGTAGAGCCGAGCACTAGAGGCCTCTATTTCGATCTAGTCCAATGAGTTCGAAACCACTATGTGCAATGGCTAACGGGGTCTCTAAGCTGTTTATACTTTCAACTACGTTAATTGAGTTACTCGATATTACGATAAGTACGTTGAGATCATCGCTACAACGTTACTGTAAGGAGTGACTTCAAATGAGTAGAGATAGATTGGAGACCTTTAGGGGACTTCTAATAACTGATCCTACTGCTCTTTGTACTGCTTAATGAAATCCTCTTCGAGGATCACAGTCGTAATATCCTCACCTACCTCCCTTAGAAACTCTGCTAGCTTCTCGTCTCTCGTTAGAAAGCTTAGTCTTCGTGTTTTTGACGTTGTGTACAGAAGGAGATCTATGAGGTCTTTGAATCCTTTTCTACGCAGCTCTAGCGCCTTCAAGTAGCCCCTGATCGTCGGGTGCGTAACTCTAAACGCTTCTCTAATTGACTTTAACCCTAGTTCAACTCTCTTTCTATCGAAGTTCATTCTCGATAACTTACCAAGGATCTCAAGTATGTTGAATGGCGTGTAGAAGATCTCGATATTCCCTAACCTGTGTAGTTCGCTAAGTACTCTCAGAGGCTTTTCAATGCCTTCTACATCAATTCCTACGATTGGTAGCAGGTAGGTCGTATCTAGCAAAACCCTTAGCTTACTCCCCGAAGAGCTCACGCTGCATCTCCTCAGACTCCCTCTCGAACTCCTCGAACCTCACCTTAGCGAACTTTGGGTACTTCAGCGCGAGCTCGAAGGGATCTGGCACGACCTCAATAACGATCCTGCTGCCCTTAACCCTAAGCTTAACGACACTACCCTCTTTCAAACCAACGGCTTCAGCAATTGCCTTAGGTATGTAAAGCATGTTCTTCTTACTAACTCGGGTCTTAATGACTAGACCCACTAGCCTCGCCCCAGACCAGAAAAATGGTTTTAGACGCTAAAAACAGTCCTAGACAATGAGAACGGGAGGCGGGTCTCTTTCTGTGGCGCTAGGCGGAGTGCAGGGTGTTAGAGCTACGTTTTGCTGATTAGGGTGGTGAGGTGTTTTGTTGTTGGGTTAGTGGTGTTGGTTAGGTTTGTTGATCGTATTGAGGAACGCAATGCCTTGAGTCGTTGGGTGTTTTGTTCTGAGGTTTGTCCTCTATACCTACATACCTATGGTACTGGGAGTTGTGATGAGACTAAGTTGGTTAATAAAAGAACTTGTTGTCCGCGTTAAGAAGCTTCTCAGCGGTGATGCTATCGTTATCTATATCAATATTCTCGTTTTGGATATCGGTAAAGCTATCGGCTTGTACCCATCGATATCAAGGGATTCTGCTAGGTTCGTTCTAGATGCTATCCCTAGTTACTTAGCTAGCCTAGACCTCGTGTCTAGACATAGATACGTCGGGGTAAGGCTTCTAAGGAGTATGAATAGGGATAGCTTCTAAGAACTATTCCATGAACTAGGTTCCTCACCAAGCATAGACTTTGAAACCATATGGAAACTACTCAGAAGTAATCTTGTGAAGCTAGCAACGAGGTTCTAGTGAAGCATCGATGAAATGATCTAATCATACGCATATCAGAATGATTAAAATAATGTAGGAAACTGCAAATAGAAAAACACCCTTAGTAAACTCCTAGAATTAGCCAAAACATAGCGAGAAAGAGAAAGCAGGTGAGAGAATAAACGAAGACATAGACTACCTAATTGACAAAATCTGTTAACGTACAGGAAATAGTCGCTACTAACGTAAAATCTTTACATATCGAAGCCTAAACTCGGAATAGGGAAGAGATATGCATGGTGGGTACCATTGTATAGGTTAATTACTCCGAAAGTAGTAGCGCTGACGATTTAGCTCTTGATTAATGAATTCAAGACTTAGCTTAGCTAGGCCGTAGCCCCTACTAGTTGCTCCACCTATCAAGATATCGAGATTCTCTAAGTACTTCATCAATGCTTCGAAGAGTTTCTGAGCGCAATCCAAGGCCTTGCTATACTCGCTGCTAAGCACTGAATCACTATCTTCAGCTTCTGGAGGAGCCGGTGGTAATAACAAGTATGCTAGCCCTTCTAGAATCGTGCCAGGCTCCATACATTCAATGCTATACAGCTTACCTTCAGCCCTAATACCTCTACTGCGCTCTATGGCTACATGATATCTCCTAGCTAGTTCGACTCTAAGTCCTGCAGGAAGCAATGCTGTGAATCTTAACGCACTACCACGGAATGGACTTCCGAACAATATGCATATAGGGCATAATGTTGAGGCCCAGATCTCGAAGAGTTTATCAGCTCCAGCTTCGAGCCCCTGAAGCATGATCGCCAATCTCTCGCTAGGTTTCGCTTTTAGGCTCCTCAAGTATTCCTGAAATGCTTTCTTCAAGCTCTCGTCTTTAGGTATCGCAATCCTTAGTCCCTTATCGACCCCTAGCGGAATCCTATCCATAACCCCATTGCGTTCGAGCTCTTCAAGAGTTTGTATTTCAAAGCCTAGTGTAGCTACATCTCTCATATCGCTGTGCACGGTGTTAATTACGAGTAAATTACTCCTACGCCTAGCGTCTTCCTCAAAGGGAGTGGGCTGGTGATGGAGTATCGCGAGCTTCTCCGGAATGCTACTACCTGTAAACAAACGCTTTGCGATTTTCTCAGCTATCGACCTTAGGACTCCCTTGATACTGGTTGGGGGTACTAAAGGCATTAACTTACAGTGCACACTAGCGATAGAGCCCTTACCTAGTTTCACTCGCTCTATAATCATGTCTTTGACGTGCTCAATGACGTTACCTACCCTTCCTCCCCCGATCAATGTGTAGGCCTTGAGCTCTAAGCGAACCCTAAGAGCGGTCATGAAGCTTGGAGCCCGTGATAAGCTCAAGGCTTTCACCTGAGATCCTTCGTGAGTTGCGGAAGAATTCTCCGGGTCTCCACTAGACTTGGGGGTAGGAGTTCACGTGAATGGATTCTCTCTGCTTGACCCCATGGAGGCTCTAAGCCTCTAGCCCTAGCCTTCTCTACACTTCCATGCACCCATACTACGACTCCAGGTCTTAACGCTATCACAGAGGCTCGAGGTTTATCTCTATGCTGAGACCAGCTAGCTAAGACCGTGAATCCCTTATCGCTAGGCGTGAACGCCATTACCTTATTCGATGCTGGTAAGGGTGACCAAAGCACGAACCACCGTGAATCGCCTTCCTTCAACTCGATTACATTAAAGACTATCCTAGCTCTTCCAAAACCCTTACTACATCCCTTCCCGATACAAATCTCTAAGGGGTTACGACATAACTTATTAGCTAGCTCATCCGGTATCTCAGCTATACCCCACCACATGTTTCCAGGCGATAGAGCTTCGTAACTGAATAGCATGCCTTCTTCAGCACGCCTAGCTAGGGGATTTATCGCTACTGAAGTCCTAACCTCGATCCCTAACTCTGAAACCACATCGATTTCGTCCATAGCTAATACGTCTAGATCGCTGAGTCGCGCAGTTCTCAGGGGTACGACGGGTACGGATATCACGGGCTTTACGAGTCCAGCGTAAGCAATACCCTCGCTTATTAGGTACTCGTTTAACGCATCCAGGTACTGCTTGAATGCCTCTGCGTATTTATCGGGATCTAGATTCGTAAGACCCTTGACGAAGCACAGCACCGATCCCTCGATTCTTAGGTTCTTGAGCACCCTACGAACCTTAAGCTTTACGCAAAAGGCGGGTGCTGGCATACTTGGGTATAGGTGACCACCTTCTGCTACACGGATAGGATAGGCATCGCCTATGACGAATTCGCCTCTTGCAGCACGAATATGGAGTTCGCTAAGACTCAAGTTGAACTCCTTAGCTAGAACTCTCGCTAAAGCTCCGGCTATGCTGGATCCGGGTATACGCTCCATTACAGGTCTAGGCCCGGTCTTCGTGTATGTTGACGCTACTAAGAGGGGAGATTCTACCTTGAGTACGTAAGCTAATTCCACTAGCTACCACCTCCATACGCGAGGTGCAGAAAGCTCTTTAAGCAAGTCGAGCTCAGGTTCGGGAGGAAGGTGTAGTTCGCGGTAAAGCTTCACGGTTAGCTCAACCTCACTAACGCTTCCATAAGCTTGCGTTAAGGCTTTTCGAAGATCGTTCTCATCTTTAACCTCAAGTTTTTTCTTGCCAATGTCTCTAAACTCCAAGCTCTCGAGGTACGCTCTCACGATACCTCCTCTTCCCATGCCCACGTACTCGAGTATATACATTGACGATAAGACGAGCGTTAAGTCCACGGGTCTCTCCATCTCGAGCTCAAGCATGCCTCTAAATAGTGTGCCGGCCGGGACGTAGTCCATTACGTAGAGCGCTCCCTCCTTAGCCCTACCGGTGTAATCGTCTATCTCGATATGCGTTAGCCTAAGCATAGTTGTTGGGATCCCATCTACAAGCACGAAGTCTGTAACCGAAAGCATACCTCTATGTCCGGGGTAACCCCAGATCCTACATACATCACATGGCATTCCCATCTTGCTATGTCTATCAACTATCTCGGTAGGCTCTTTAGCCCAGCAACACGTAGCTCCCACAAGCTTAGCTACATAACATGCAGCAGTTCTAAGTACGCCCTTAACAGTTGATCCAGGAACATACGGCACATAGTTTCTATATGTACGTCTAACTACTATCGTTTCCTCATAGCCGAACCGCCCTTCATCGCCACCTACATGAAGGGGGCTTAGGGCTAAGAGGTAGATCCCCATCCTAGCCGTAACCATAGCTATCCACCCATGAGCTTCGAGACCGTGTATAGTTCCAAAAGTAGCCTAGGTACGAGCTTGATGTCATTAGCTGATACCTCAATTACTAGCCTGTAGAGCGGATGCCTACCACCATCTTCCTCGGCTAAGATGAAGGGTAACGCGTATATCGATGGATATATCGTGAGTATTCTATTCAATTCCTTCATATTCTCTAACGCCTTCGTGCTAGAGAGACTATTCCTAAGGATATTCGCGAGAAGTTTCTCGAGTTCCTCATCCCTACTAAGAGTCAATGGGAACTCCTGTGGAGATACCTCGAGGCTCATTAATGCTGCTGCAATGTGTAACAGACATTTCCACTGACGACTGAAAAGCGGTAGGGGCCCTAGCCTTTCTTCGCGTAATTTTCTAATGGCCTTTGTCCAAGTTAGAGCTCTTCTTGAATAATCGTAGCATAGAGATGCTACGCTCTCGAGTGGACGTACGCTTAGGAGTGAGGTTAGGACTAGCTCTCTAGCATTGGATTTCGCTTCCTCTAGCAACTTATCAGCTGCTTCATAGAGCCACCAGATCGGTTGATGCCTAGGACCAGCAGCTATACCTACGGATAGACTCGCTAGGAATCCTAGTTCGGCCGCAAAAGTGTAAGAGAGAAGCATTGCGAAGGGTAGTGCTAGCCCTGCCGGTAGTATTGCTGCAACGTCATCACCACCAGCATATAATAGACTTAGCGTTAATGTTGAGGCCGCTGCCACGGCTTCTCGTTCGTTTGCTCCGCGTCTAAGCATGGTGTTGAGAATTTCCAAGACTGTCTGTAGTCCACGCCGTAGAGCTAGATCTACGCGAACGCTCTTCTCGTAATAAGTCGAAGGTGTGATAGAGGCAGACATGAGTACCGACGTTAAGTTCCCATCGGCTTTGAGGAACGCTATGGAGTCTCGGTATGGTAGTGCTAAAAGCCTTAAGGGGTCCTTGAGGTAGGACCTAAGCCTATCTATAAGCTTGGGATCCACGCTTTCAAGCAAGTGCTCAAGCCTCCGAAGGCGGTGGTTGTAACCCATGAGTTCAGAAGCCTTATATCTGATGAAGCATGTTAAGCACACTGCATCACTACCTAGACGTAGCTGAGCGGGTCTCACGTAGCAATATGCGCATGGCTTCGTAAAGCGCTGTAAACCCGCATTCAATCTAAGACCGTTAACTTTCTTCACGCTAATGCGCTCAGCATCGATAGCGCTATAGGCTCGCGATATAGCGAACGCGTATCCGAATGGTGCATCTAGATCAATATCCGATAACCCGATCCTTATATGTACTCCCGGCAGTACAAGTCCAAGTAGACCCTCGAGGGCACGCCTTCTAACCCTATCCCCACACGACGAATCAGCATCCGGTCTCACGATAGCGTGAAGGGTACCCCCACCAGCAAAGACTATGGATTCGATCGGTGCTCCAAGCACTTCATCTATCGTTAGCGGTATCGCGACATAGGTAAGGTAATCAATTGCTAGACTAATCCCTGCTAATACCCTAAGCTTTAGGGTTTCTCGAATCGACGTCTGAATACCACCGATATCGACTACTAGGAGCTTAACCCTAGCGGATCCATCACTACTTCGACTGTTAGTTCCTAGCATCTGTGGGCTAAGCTTGTATAATGCCTTGGCTAAAGCCCTAGATACCTGAGTGAGAAGGTCTTGACGTTGAGCCCATAAGTTTTTCCATAAGCTCCATAGGACTTGTCTCTTACCGCGTTCTATTCTACCCCTATACGCTATATCTAAGGCTTGAGGCCCCTCCTTTATCGCTATCCCAATCTTCCTAAGTTCCTCTATTATCGCTTGAGCGAGCTCCTTGATCGAGCTAGTTAATTCTAGTTCTTCGAGAATTCGACAAAGAGCTTTGTCTCTCTTACCCGTAGCGCAGTCGTAAGCATGCATTACTAAGTCTACAAGCCTATCTACGCTAGCCGAATACCTATCGCCATTGATTACGGCATTACATACAATTCTAGCGTTTCCGTCTAACGCTGAGCTGAGAGCATCGATGCACTCAAGTTCATTATGATGAGTCTCAATGAGCTTGAATACGATCTCTAAATACCTAGTTATACCTTCTAGCTCTAAGCTAGCAAGAGGCTCTAGGATTCGCTTTGCATAATTGACGGACTCTTCTACGTGATGCTCATAATCAAATGGCTTACCAACATCATGTAAAAGTGCAGCGAGTCTAACGATGGGTCTTAACTCATCATTGCTTCCCATGAAAGCTGAGGCTATCGCTGAAGATAGTAGTAAGTGTAGATTTAGGCTAGAAACGTTTAATCCCGGTCTTGTATCCGCCGGTATTGTATAGAGGATGTATTCAAGTAGTTGCTGAAGGCTCTTGGCTCCAATTCTTACGCCTGCAAGCTCGCTAATTATCGCGCCAAGCTCGCTTAGAGCCTTAGTTATTACTTCATCACTTGAACCACAAAGTCTCTCTGCATTGGGTTTAGCATGCATTATCCATTCGTATGCTTGGTGATATATCGTCAAGCGGTCTTTCTTCTCTACGAAATCCCTACATACTAACCTAAGTAATTTGTAGGCTATAACTCCAATATGAGGCGCGAGAATGTTGGTATGTCTAGCTCCATAACCATAGAGAGGCCACTTCAATGCATATGCTATAATGTCTGCTGTAGCATCTAGTACAGCGAGGATCTCACTTCTATCCTTACCCATCTTGTTATTGCTGATGAGAACCCTCACAGCGCTAGCAAGGTGCTCTAGGAGCCCCCTAAGCCTCTCAAGGAATTCGTTCCAAAGCATCTTGGCATGTGCATCGCTTAGACCTACAATCCAGCTCGACTGAATGCTAAAAGCATTACCATCAAGTACGAGAGTCCTTTCAGGCTGGCTAACGCTTAAGACTTCCCTAGATAGTTCAAGTAGTCTCTTTACTCGAACGGGAATAACATTAGCCTTCACGATCACCATGTTCATCACCCCCTACAGACCCTATCAAGATCTTGGTAAAGCCTCGTAGTGTCATCGAGGTACCCTAAAAGACTTGAAAGCATAGGGTCGCTAACTAGGAGCTTTAGCTTCTCTGCGTTGCTAAGTACCCTCTCGAGAAACTCTTCGTCACTCTTGCCTTCAAGCTTCCTTAGTATATCATCGAGCCCTTTAATCTCATCGATATCGTATTCCCGCTGTTCTTCGGGACTTGCTAACTCAATCTCAGTCTCAATCTCAGTACCGTTGCATGTTACGTCTAGTAACTTATTTATCGCGAGGACTCGGTGCCCTATTTTCACCTGCATGACTCGGTCACACCCTACATGGCTCAATAAGTCTCTTCCTTTCAACTTCGTCGAAGCACTTACGTAAACCTGGATAGGTCTCGAGAGCTTTTTCGACGAATTCCTTGATCACTTTACTTACGCTAGATGCGCCAAGTAATTGGTTAAGAGTTTCCTTACACCATGGTGCAGGCTCAATGCTTTCAATCTCTACCTTAACCACTCCAAACTCGGCCTTAACACCACCCTTAGAGACAACAGTCCTGCAGCGATACTTAGAGGCTCCTAATAGCATTAGGGGTTCACGTTTACATAGAAGTTTGTCCTGCGATAAGCCGTAGAGCAGGAGTCCTAGCTCTGCACTCGATAGACCTAGAACCACTATTTCACCTTCAAATACAGAACCCTTGACTGCAGCCTCTAGCTTTTCGTTGTGATCAAGAACTAGATTGTCGAGCTTAACCGACGTACCTAGGAGTGTTCCGAAGTATACTCGCGAACCTATGGCTTGAGCTCCTCTTCCAGCGTACCCGAGCAAGTTCTCGAGGACACTATAGCCTTTAAACCTATCTATGCTTCGCACCTCAAATATGCTCTCACACCATATTCTAGCATGCCTCCATCCATGAAAACCCTTCGGCGGTAAGGAGTTCAGCACGGTATCGCCACCATACGAGAATGTAGCCACAGTTTGCGGACCATGACTAGCTAGCTCTATCCTACTTCGAACAGCGCCCTTTAATGTAGAACCTGGTATTGCGGGCCTACCTTCAGCTCTGTAGAACTCCTTGAACTCTTCGACACCCTTAAGTAGTACTGGATTACGATATAGTTCTTCACCACCGTATCTCTTAACGGCATCCTCTAGATACGTGTAGCGGATCCTTCCGGAGCCAACGAAGAGATAGTCCGATACCACGGTAATCTTAACGCGTAGCTTAGCACTGATCCTATCGGGCTCGGCAACAGCCTTAACCCTATCAATCGGGGATTCAACTAGGACCTCGCTCTTTGTAAGAGTGGGTATGCAGATCTCTCGCTCCATAGCTAACCACCAAATGTTAAGATGCTCACGATTTTCTGGGTAGCCTTGAGGCGCGACTCGTAGATCTCCTTCAGCTTACTACAGTACTTTTCATGCCAAGCGTTAGCCAAGGTCTCTAAAGCTTTGAAACCCTTAGTACCCTCACATATCAGTGTATCCCCTTGCACTACGCACATGTCCAATGAATGACTCTCATCCATATCTTTATCAAGGGGCTCGAGAGTATTGCCATTAACAGGGTTTATCGCAATCTTTACGCTTTCCTCAGCGATCTTAACTCTACCCATACCCCTGCTCTTGAAACCTCCGAGCTTTAGAAATCCATTATGAATAAGGAGTATGCTCGCTGAGAGCAATGCTAGCATCCAGTTAGTCACGTTTTTAGCCATTATCGTTCCGTGAAACCTTGAGCCTGACTCTATGTACTCAACGTTGTACAAATATCCGTGAGCAGCGGTTCCCACTCTCCTATTAATAGCTACACCTGTCTTGATCCCCGTAGCAATATTACCTCGAGGTGCGAAATCTCCTACAATTACGTGAGAGGCGTAGCTCTTAGTGCCGTAGAGTAGGCATGTAGGGCAGAACCCAAGGATTACCCTTTTGAGATCGATAATCCTAACACTCTTCCTAATGTTGTCGAAGGTACTTGATGAGCCGCATAGAGCTGTTACGCAATCATCATCTCCAACACCGCTATGCACGTTGCTCATTCCGCAAGTTGCAACAAGAAGCATGGATGCAGTCCTTAATACACCCTTGAAGCTCGATCCTGGGATTACGGGAGCTCGAATAATGCCATTATCAGTAACGACGTTGTATCTAAGCACGGGAAGATCTACTGGTGAGTAGGGGTCCGTAGTTTTTCCAACTCCTATCCTTAGCGGTTCTAGAATCTCAATATCGAATTCTATCTCTACTGATCTACAGATCACTCTATGTCCAAGCCACTCGAGATCTTCTACACATATATTGTGTAAGAGGTTCACCATGTGTTCACCTCCTTAGCAACTGGTTAAGGGGCTTGGGCCCCTCAACTACAAGACCTTTGTCTGGTGTAACCCTCACGATTTTGTAAGTGGGTTCGACAAGCTTTACGAGCCCTAGACCAACACTTCTTCTACCCCCAATCTGAATACCTTCTATGAGAATTTCAAGCATTGACTTTATCAACTCGATCCTAATATCACTACTACCACTCTCTAGATCCACGTTAACGATCTTCATCTTGAATAGCCACTCAGCTCCAGGTTCAACAGCTTCGAGCGAGTATAGAAGCCCTGGCTTCTGAGTGCCCGTAAACCTGTCTATCGCTACCCTTTGCAATACTATCGTTCGAACCTCTGACGTAGGATAGGCATCGAGTATCGTTACGTGGCTAGCTAACCATGGACCACCAAAAAGCCCTACCACTGGTGAGCATAGACACTTACAGATTAAATCGCTGAGTGTTGCCTCGTCAAGATTCAAAAGGGCGCGCCTAACTTCATCCCTACTAAGTGCACTATATGCATCAGATAGACTCTCCCCAGTACACCCGATTTCTATTTCTTGAGATCCTACAATCCTAATCCTTACGTAGGGTTTCATGACTCCTCGTGCAATAGCTAAACGTTCAATAAAACCTCTAAGTACACCCCTGAGCGAAGAGCCAGGAATGTAAGGGGTCAAACCTCGTATTTTAACGATAGGCTTATCTATAGGTGAGTAAGGGTCTTCAGCACTTGTACCAATGTGTGTTGGTGAGAACGTTATGAGTTTACCCTCGATGATATATTCAACCCTATACTCATCGAAATCTGCATATCCTAGCTTTCTAAGAGCGGCATGCAGAGCCCTATCGAGCACATTACGAGTAGCTAATTGCTCGTGAAGCGTGTCCTTAAAGGCTCTTATAACCTCATCGATACGCACGCTAGACACCTAGACCACCTCAAACCCCTAGAACTCGCGAGATCACAGCCTCAACACTAGCGAACTGATTTAGAAGATCGCTGAACATAGTTCTATCTACGTTGATGCCTCTACAGACGTAACCACGACCACGGCTAATGGCTTGATATACCCACCTAGCCATACCCAATACTTTCAGCAATTCATCTCTAGATAGCTTTGCGCCCTTCATATTGCTTAACCCCTTTAAGCACTCGATGAACCTACGAGCAACACCATCCCTTACATATCCCCTACCTACTTGGTAAGCGATGAAAGCTAGCAACATATCGTACGCAACCTCGGGATAAGCACTCACAATCTCAATCAGTTTCTGCACTTGAGACCTCTCGATGTTACCGCATCCCAGTACGAATCCTAATACAGCTCCGTAATGATGCAAAATTTCATCATTAAGTACAGCGTGAGAAGCCAAGGTACTGCCCCATTATACGAGCGTTGGGAGAAATTAAAAGGCTTTGGATTAAATGAGTATAAGAAAGGAGCAGGTGCATTAGGAACTAAAGCAATTCTTATTTACGTGTATCGTGAAGGTGAATCGTGATGTCACGCAATACAGTAGTTGTAATTGTAGATCCTCAAATAATAGAGTGGTTAAGGCGAGCACTCGGAGAGTTTATTTATTACAAAAGTAGGAGGCTTAGCGAGAATCATAGCAAAAGCTATAAGTTCTTGAAGGAATTGGCAGATGTAATAAAATTCATTAAGAAAGTATTCGGTGACGTTATATATAAGACCCCGTATTATGGTGTTATGCGAATACTAGATAGGGATACGAGACTGCAAGACTTCGAGTATATTGCGAAACGAAGGAACCTCGATAAATTCTTTAAGCTCATTCATATCTTAGGCATAGGACCTTTAGAATATTTATTAACGTCATTAATTAGAAGCGATCCAGTAGTAAATTCGTCAATATTAAAAGTATGTTTAGGAAGTTGTAAAGAGGTGTTTCGTGGCGTTCAGAATTCTGTGAATTGTTTAGTATGTATTGAGGATTACTTCAAGTCATGGCACAAGGATACTATTGAAGCCTTTAAATATTTAGCTTGTATTGCACACTGCAACGAGTACATTAAGAAGGTTAGTAAAGGAACTAAACTATGCATGCTTTTAGTGGATTGCTGTGGCTTTAGATGTGCTGAAAACCTTTGTCATAATAATAATTTCACTATAGAGATATCCTCTGGTGCTTGTGACGTCATGGATTGCGAAGGTGAGGCGTTATTTATTCTGTGTTGCAAGTTCTTAAAATAGGTTTTAGGAGTTTAAAAGTTAAAGGCACTGGGTTTAGGTGTAAAGTCATGGTATTGTGCAACATTAAGGGATCTCTTCCTGGTACTACTAAATCCCTCATTTTTGAGGGTGCAATAGATGTATGTATAGATGGCACTACAGTGATACTTGGCCCCAATTCAACTTTGAAGAGCATTACTGCTTGTTGCTTAGCTATTAACTCGGTTAGAGGAGATTATGGCAGTCCTTTGAGGTATCGATGCATCTTAGAGACTAGTTGCGAAGAAAGAATCTTTGACGATTTTTTGTGGATAGGGCCAGAGAGAGTCATAGCACCGTATCTAGGAGTTCTTCAGAAAGCAGCTGATACGCTGAGAGAAAACAACCTTCCAGGATATGAGGAATTAGAGTACCTATACCCGTGGGTAAGGCTCTTGCAAGAGAGCGCTAGTGTAGGTTATGGTCTTGAATATGTTGTGCGTATTTCTGAGGATTGTAAGCGAAGAGTTGAGGAGTTACTTGAGGTTTCGTGGGATTTCGATATTATGCCTCTAGACCTAGTTGTCGTAAAAGACCGTGTAGAATTTGTCGATAAGCGTACACATGCCAGGCTAAATCCGTTCCTCATAAGTACGGGCATTGCTGCAACGATAGTATATAGAGTCCTTCTAGTAGCAACAATTAATGCATTCGTTAATCGTGATCGTAGATTGCTAGTAGTTGTTGAAGAGCCCGAAGAGCAAGCTCATCCCTATGCACAATTTGCACTTGGATATTTGCTTGGCTATATACCTTACCGCTTAGCAAGGGATGGTGCGAAGCTATCTACGCTAGTCACTACACATAGCGAGTACGTATTGACGGGGATATTTGTTGGAGCTAAGGATGGTGGAGCTACGATAAACAATAGACCTAGAGTGTACGTTATGAAACCTAGTGTAGAAGGACAAGGCATTAAGATATATGCTAAAGCATGGGAACCTGGAGAAAGTATACCAGGATTCTTCGATGAATCACTTAAAATGCTTAGCGAGAGATTCGAAGCATATGAATCCCTTTGGGCAGGAACAGAATAGACCATCGAGTATCTTCGCTAGATACGCTTAGCTAAGCTTTCTGTTCAATAGTGGTGTTAACTGTATCACTAAGCTCATTCACTTCGGCTCTTCATGATACCGTTTTTGAATATTCTTTGCACCGTCTTATCCTAGCAATAGTGGTTACATTAACTGAGAAAGGAATTTATTCTTAGGAGTATGCATGTCATGCGTATATCCTTTTCAATTCAATTTAGAATTTTCGTACACATTGGGTTACTCAAAAGGAAGGCTCGAGGTATTTTAAACATTCAATTCCATTTTATTGGATTCTGTTTCATGGTCATTTGCTCTAACGTAACTTCTATCGCTCCTAATACAAAGGTTAATTTGATACATAGAATTCATACGCTAGTTAAATACTACAAAAATTAACTTTGAAAATAAACTTTTATGCCAAGAACAATGAGAGCTTCCTCGGAGTGAAACATTAAAATACAAAGAATGGAATTGAAAGCTAACAACTAACAGCTTCAGTGCTTTGGGGATGAAAGTAATGAGAAATTCGGAAATTGAATTGAAGGTTTATAGCTTCCCCTAAGCATATTTGTAATCACGGAATTCTAAGAGTGAATAATGAATATCGAGAGTGTTACCTTAATTGGGTATCTCAATGCTTAGCTGTAATCTTAGTCCAAGATTAACAGAATTGAGCGTTAATGGGGGTTATATGCGTAACAACTTTAATATGGTTTCGATGAAGAGTATAGAAAGGAGTAATTGAAGGTTTTGTGAGAATTAAAACCAAAATAAGTTGAGTATGAAGCTAGATATCTTGATGGCTTTACGTCAAGTTACGCAATTCCTTTAGCTTCTCGCGAGGAAATGGTGCAGCTATACAGAATGCACTAGCCTTACACTCCTTTTCACCACTATCTTTCTGTACATTCTTAAATGCTATAGCAACAAATCTGTGTACAGCAGTTAACCCAGCGTGCGCTAGTATATTGCGTAGCTCGATCTGTACCTTCATTGGTGTTAAATAGTAATAACCATAATTGTCACTCTTAGTCCTAAGGATCTGCGAGCATTCATGTTTCCTAAATTTCTCAACTTCTATTTCTATACTAAATACTGGTGGAGCGAAGTACAATACCCTCCCAGTGGCGTTATTTAGCCATTCTCCTACTTCATTACTCAGAATAACTTTTGCTATGTTCTCGATTACTTCTCGTAAGAAGTCTAGGGTTACTTTACTAATGGCTAATCTCTCGAGATCTTGATTGCCATAACCTTTGGGATCGGATCCCGACTTAGTAATTGCATTTACAATTTTCATGAGCTTCTCAAAGTCGTAACACTTAACACGATCATACTCTATAACCTCATCCCAACAGCTCGATCCATTCGCACTTATAGCTTTGGATACTTCTTCGATGAGATCCCTAGCTAGTGATGTTAGCCAAGCACCAATCTCTATTTTATCAGCAACTTCGGCTCTCTCTCTATTGCCTATAACACTTAAGTTAATGTGTATTGTGTTATTATCTTTACTCCTAATCGATATACTTAACCACTTGGGAGAAATTATATAGTCTCCCTTATACGTATCAAATACGTATAAACCCCATACTACAAGACCGCGACTAATTAGGTACAATGCCTCTAAGTATCGTCCGAGGCTCTCTAGATCCTTGCTTTCGATGATTCTTCCTTCGAATATCAAATCTTCAATTCTTTTAATCACTTCTCCTATGCTTCCAATCCTTTTGTAGTCCTCAAGCGTAAAGTAGTAACTAACGTTACTCTCCACGGTGATGTTAAGCGATTCCCAGTTTTGCTTCCTGAGCCCTAGGACTGGATCGCTATTGTATAGATACACCTTAATTATCTTCTTGAGGTCTTTACCGTGAGCACTATCCCGATTCGCGAGGGCCTTGTAGAGCTCGAATTTGATTAATGGCAATGTATCTCTAAGGGCTTGCATAAGCATGGTGGTAGCTATATTTAGCCCGTGGGTGGTATCTATCAGCACTTCGGCTCTATCGACATCACACTTCCTAAAGATATTGCTATGCACGAACCTTGTTGAGAAGCTAATAGCTCTAATGTAAGCCGCCTTTAGAACATTGTTAAAGACCCTAACATCGGCAACATGCTTCTCTCTAAACAACCCAACTATGTTCTTAGCGCCTACTCTCTTGCTATATCTACCCGTTTGCGGAACTAGTGATAGTCCCATATATCCTGAATACTCATGCTCCTTAGAAGAGCAGATATCGTGTACAATTAGCTTAATTTTCTTTGCAATTACTCCCGTCTCCTCTCTTCTACCTTCATTCTCATTCTCTACGACTATGCGTTGAGCTACGAGTTCCGGCTCACTAAGTGAAACCTCGCCGCTGAGTTCCATGGTTACAGCGTGGACCTTTCTGTTGATTTCCTTGCATAGGAGATCGACCTTCTCGCGATTTTCCTTAATGTACTTCTGTACATCTTCGTAATTACTACGGATGTTATTAACTAATTCCTCACTAACCTTATTTAAGAAAATACGAGGATTAGCGAGAATGTTTTGAAAATCCTCAAGCGAGTTTGCTATTGCTATTGTTAAGGTCATAGGCGTTACGAACCCCAAGAAGAACTCTGCAACATTTAAACCTGAACTGGTTAGGTACACTAGGCGTGCTGCTAAAGGTGCTAAAGGACCTAGATTCGTAGCGACTACTATGGGTACTCGGCTACCATCTTCCTTCTCAACATAGACCCTATAGAATACCGGGCTATACTTAGCGAAATCTCCAAGTGTTGATAAGGACATGACTGCAACCTTATCCAAGGTTACCCCGTACACTAAAGTAATGACTAGTAACTATATAAGATTACTGCTTAATGCGTAGTAATGTAAGCGAGATAATCATATGCAAATAGTACATTCATTGTTCCGCGCAACTTACAGAGCACTCCGGCGAAGAGCTTTCCTAAGCTTCCTGTCTAAGCTAAGATTTATCCTTAGGATCAGGTTAGGAACGTGTTTTTATACACCTAAGGCCTCAATAGCCTCTCTTCAAAACTCTCTCTAAATGCAATTCAGTAACATTCTTTTAATTAATACCTATGCTTCTCAATAAGCAAATCCGTCGCAACTCTATTAAAGTTCATGAATTATACCTACGCTTACCAAAGAAGATTATAGCTAGTTAGTAAATAATTTACTATGGGTTAAACACTATATCCCCAACATTACTAACTTGAACTTCTGATAAAGTAATCATGTTTTAGACCATTGTTTAGTAACACCTTCATTTTGTTCTTGAAATTTAGCTTGGGACACAGGCTTATCATGCGAATAAAAAGAATTGATTGTAGGGTGAAGGGTTAGTGAGTAAGTAAAGTAAGGAACAGGTTTCGCAGCACTTGATAGCCTTCCAACACGTTCTTCTTATATCCATATCTGTAAGCAACTATCATCGATGGAGGCATTGACTCCTCCTTACACCTGATGAATATCTTCTCGTTACAATTTTTCTATAGAGCTCTGTACCTAAACTAAGGATCACATTACTCTCAAGATCTTACCTCCACTAAAACCTATACATTTGATGTAACTACCATCTATGCTAAAAACATAAAGTCGTAGAGCAAGTGCGTTAAGGTGATGTGTTTACGCTTTATTGATTAATGGTGTTGAGCTTCGGGAGTGATGTGTAGCTCGATATAGAAATGCTAGCCTTTCATCTGTAGGAGCTTGGTAATACCTGCTTTGCTTAGCTCACACCCTGCCTGTTGAGTCAGCTATATCGCGAGATGCTAGAGTCGCGTACCCCTTATTCAGCTGTAAGCTGTTGAGTAGTACTGGTGAAAGAGTTGAGGCAAGAGTCGTGGTGAGATATTCGGTAACGGTCTTCGTATCTCCGTGTGATGTCAATCTACGCGTAGTATTTCTACAATCTATATGTATAGCGCTGAATAAACTAGGCTTTTTTACTCAGAGCGCAGGTAGATACTACCGGTAGAGCTCCATGGCTAATACATCAGCTGTGCGGCATGTTTCGGTGTGTAGCGAACTTAGAAGGTTGCGCAGTGATCGAGAGCTCCTTGATAGTGTTGCTGAGTTGATCTATGGCGAGTTCCTTAGGGAGGAGCGTGGTTTTGCTGTAGTTGATAGGCTTGCAACGGGTGTGAGTACGCCAGTAGTTAAGTTTGCTCTATACGAGCTTCTGAGAGCTGCTGAGGCAAGGGGAGATTCTCGCATAGAAGAGGTCGTATCTAAGATTCTCGCTGGTCTAGATTCGGAGGAGTGCCTAGAGCTTGCACTTGAGCTTTCTCGATCCATAGCGGTTCTCGCGCTTGCCAAGAGGTTCAGGGGGTGATGGCCGTGGTCCTCCAGAAGAATAGGTTCGTATCCATCGGGCTTCGAATGCTCATAAACGTAGAAGCGCTTAACATGGTTGAGAGCGTAGGTAACGTGGTTAGGCACCGGGTAGTGCCCTACGTGCTTCGCATTAGGCCAGGTCACTACGTGCTGAGGTGGGTACCGGCGATAAGCGGGGAAGCTCTTGCACACGCGTACCAGCTTCACCTAGCTGAAGTCGCTAAGAGTAGGGGTCTACCTGTATGCTACTGGTGCTCGCGTGGAGAGTTCGTTAAGCACTTCGATCTGCTGTTCTGGCTGAGAACCATGGATGCGCTACCCTATAGCGATGAGGAGAAGAGGATAGCTCAGAGCTACGCGTCGAAGCAGCAGTTCTCGCTTAGCGATATACAGGATATAGAGAGAGCTATCGTTAGTAGCTGCGTAGTTGAAGACGTGTGCGGATTCCTAGTTCAGCAAGGGCCCACGAAGAGGACTTCGAGGTTCTATGCGTCGTTCGCTCTACCAACGGAGGAGAGCGTGAAGAGCGGTGCCGTTGCTCTAGACAACCAGTTCTTCGTTAGGCACGCTCCAGAGGCTGAGGCCAAGAGAGCAACCATGTCTGAGGTGCGCGCGGCTGCGCAAGCACCTTACTACGTACAGATCGGCTCCGCGATCTACGGAGTGACCATGAACTTCGAGATCGATGGTATAGGCATTAGCTCCGTGACTAGCGAGAGTATCGTTAGCGATGACGAGGCTAAGAAGAGGAAGAGCGCTGCTCTCGACGCGCTGAAGGAGATGCTCGATACCAAGATGTTCGGAGCTAAGCTAACGAGATTCAACCCAGTAATAGACTACGAGATCGCCTTAGCCATTGCTCAGAGGAATGTTTCGCTAACCGTATCTCCGCCGACTAAGAGATTCGAGGAGTTCATCGAGCATAGCGTAGTGCGGATATTCCGGGCACTAAAGGATGTAAGTGATGCCAAGGCGAGGGTGTTCCTATGGGCGCCGACCAGCGACATAGCTAGGGAGGTTGAGAAGATCCTAAACGATGTGGAGAGCAAGCTAGGCGAAGAGTACAAGAAGATGATCGAGAGCGGTAGGCTAGGAATAGAGCTACTAGTATCGCCATCGATTAGAGACTTCATCGATAGGATCAAGCACAGCCTAGGGCTATCAAGGTAGCTCGGTCGCAATGGGCAGGGTCTATGAAGATCGCTAGGATTGAGCTAGAGCTACACTGGGGTTTCAGCGTAAGGCCCTTCCCCGGCTCCGCTTCCCAACCGAGCTACCTCGTCCCTCCACTAACAACGGTCTTCGGAGCTCTTGCGAGAGCTTACAGCTGGTGCTTCGAGAAGAGCTTCGCGGAGATACGCCTTGAGAGCGGGAGGGTTGTGAGCGCGACAAAGAAATTCATCGATGCTTTCGGGGCTCCCTACGTCGCGATAGGTCTATTCTCTGGAGAGGGGGAAGACGAGGAGGCACCCCCGCTAGTGCGTGTTTCACAGATCGTTAGGACGTTTACTGGCCACTACCAAGCTAAGGTAAACATTGATCAGTGGGCTCAGAGAAGAGTCCTATCCGAAGCCTTTGGCCCCTACAGCTTTGGATACACCATGTGTAACCATGGAAGGATGTACCTCTACATAGCTCCAGAGAACGGCGTGGAGATCCCTAGGTGCTGCCTATGGTCGTTGACTAGGCTAGGCTCTAAGGAATCTATTGTTTCAGTGAACCGCGTGGATACCCTTCAATGCACTGAGCTCGAGGAGGTGGAGAGCGGTACCGTGGAGAACGTCATCGCTTCGTTCTTCCGCGAATGGTGCGAACCCGTCGATCCGTACTACATCGAGGAGACGACCTTAGCTCCAGAGAGCGTCGATGACTGGATACACCTGCTATCGCTATCGATCGAAACGAGGTTCGTACCACCGCAGAAGCTCGTCGTTGTCCCTAGGAAGCCCATAGCCGTCGAGGTGAAGAGGAGAGTTAGGGTCTGTAGGCTCGAAATCGATGGAAAGATCTTTAGCTTGATTATACCGGGTGAACGATCTTGAGCTCCACCGTTCTACGCATAGCGATCCCACCACCAACGCTTCACGCGTTTCGCGATGCGTACCTCACAGCGATGATATACCCGTTGACGGCTGTGGTGAACGAGGTTGAGGCGCTGAACTATCTCTACGATCGTAGTAGGGGGATCGAGTACTTAGAGATCCGGTTCCAAGATGAGTCAGGCCTCGATAAGTACGTCGATGCTTTGAAGCAGCTCAACCCGCGTATCGATAAGAATACTCTTCAAACCGTGTTCAGCGATTGGGAGTTCCACTACGATAGCGTTAGCCATTCCTACATACTTCGATGTGCGCAGAGGAGGTTCCAACGGTTTGTGTATGGCGCGAAACTGGTAGAGGTATCGAGGCTCTTCTACTCTAGGGACTGGAAAACCTTCGTTAGGGAGGAAGAGATTTCTAGGGGTACTCCGAGGCGCAGGAAGGGTTTCCTCGACGTATATCTAAACAGCGTGATAGACTATACTGTGAGTCGTATCCGCGGAATAAGAATCGAGGAAGTCGGTAGGGAAATACTCTTAGTGCTATCATCGGTACCTACCTCGAAGGATCAGCTAAATTCTCTAGCAGCTATATTCAGCGAACTTTACGCAATGCCTCGAAACAGTATAGAGGTTAGGGATAGGCTACGCAGAGTTCTGGGCACGAAGCTAAGCGCTGAGTACCCCGATATCGCTACGCTCTACGTGAAGCTCCGCATGATCGCTGCGCTAAGTAGGCAGGGGATTGACGTTAGCCGAAGCGTATTCGAGTTTAGGTTCTACGACATTGAGTATCGTGGGAGGGGAAGGAACGTTGAGTACAAGTACGTCTACGTAGGGGACAGCGTGTCGAGCAGCGATGTGCACATGCTTAGCGAAGCCATAGCTAGCGCAGCGTTGATGCTTGGCGTGTCAAGCTCGTCACTACGGAGCGCTTTGGAGAGAGTTATCGAGGCCCTAGCTCAACTATTCGAGAACGGGATGGATAGCGTTGCCGAGAAGCTAATTCAGCCTCTTAGGCTCGTGATAGATTCCGTATCTCGCGGAGCAATAGATCTGGAGGACCTCTACAGATTCCTTAGGGTATGCGAGCTCGAGTCGCGCAACCTTCCTCAGGGCATTGCGCAGAACCTAGTAGGTGCATGCGCATCACTCGTCTAGATAGGGCTTGTAGAGATGCAGAGGCTCGCCATAGCTAAGCTACTTGAGGAGCTCGAGCGTAGAAACGTTGTTTTCGCGGTGCTTCCCACGGGCTATGGAAAATCGCATCTCGTAGTACACAACCCCTGGCTTCTAGATAGGTTCGGTAGGTTCGTACACGTACTACCTCTGCGCGCGCTAGTTCAGCAGCTCGTTGAAAGAGCTAGGGAAAGGCTTGGCGATGTATCTTACCAAGCTGGTATGGTTCTTAGCGACGTCGTTAAGACCCCCTTCCTAAGCGGTAGGTATGTAGTTTCTACAGTGGATAGCTTCTCGCTAAACTTCTTCGGTATACCGGTAGCCGAGCTATGGAGAATGTATTGGCATAGCGATGTTGCTTACCTACTCGCTAGGACTACCAACGTCGTTCTCGATGAGGTTCACCTCGTCGTGAATCCCGATGCTGGTGATAGCGACGGTGTTGAGTTCGAGGAGGTTGCTAAGGTTGTAGAGTTCGTTAGGAGGATCGCTTCGTGGTGTTGTAGGTACGGTACGAAGCTCGTAACCGTATCCGCGACCCTGTGCCCATCGATGATCAAGGTCGTTGCTGAGGGGCTCGGTGATTACGGTGTTGTCGTGTATGCGCCTCCGAACCATCGATACGTAGAGAAGCTGAGGAACGATCTCGGTAGCGATAAGGTCGTTACCGTGTGGAGCGATGGTTGGTTAGCGAATGCTTCTAGGCTATGCATAGACCTCGAGATTGTTGAAGACGAGGACCTAGCTCATGTAGTTAATCGGGAGCTCGAGGAATCGTGGCATAGCCTAGCCGTATTCCTCAATAGCGCTCGAAGAGCTGTAGAGCTCTATCAGCACTTGCGCAGGTACGTCTCGAAGGGAGACATCGATCTATTCCTTCTACACGGTAGGATGCCTAGGGATACGAGATCGAGTCTCGTGGCTCGCATGCTTCGCTCTCTAGAGAGCGGTAGGAAGGTGATTCTCGTAGCTACTCAGGTAGTTGAAGCTGGTATCGATGTTTCGTTCGATGTAGCGATCACCGAGATCGCTTCTCCTCTATCTATCGTTCAGCGCTGCGGTAGGGTTGCTAGGTACTTCGAGAGGTGCGGGAGGTTCGTAACCGTCGCGAAGGATTTGAATGAGATGATTAGGGGTATCTACGATCCAGAGATCGTTAGTAGGGGTCTCGAAGTACTGAAGAGGATCTCCTCTCGCGGTAGGTGTAGCGGTAACCGTTTAAGGGTTCCGCACGCCGATGGCGATGACTACCTAGAGCTCCTTCTAAGCATAGACGATTGCGTAGAGGCTCGCCTAAGGAGATTCGTACCAGAGGTTAGTCGTAAGCTCAGCGTTCTCGAGAACACCGTTGGCACGTCTAGAGTAGCTCTAAGGATTCTAGATGATCTCGGTGGTTCGATAGTTAGGAGAACCTCGCTGCTTAGCGTCGTTCCGCGCGAGCGCATCGCTAGCTACATCGATGCGGATGCTGATCACTGCTGCAGCGATTACCTAGATCATCACCTCATCAACTCTATCCTTGAAAGCGTTGTGGAAGTGGATACGCTATTCATCGAGAGGTACAGGAGTAGGGTTCTCGAAGTACCTCTCAAGGTGGTGTACCTCTACGAGGATGAGAATGGCGTTCGTCTATGCGTATCGAAGACCTCGCTCGACGACGTGTCTAAGCTTCGTAGGAAACCGCTGACGAGCCTGAGGAGGGTTCTTCACGAAGTAGTTGCTTCGATAGGTATGGAGCTCGAGGAGGCGTCGGAGCGCTTCGCGCATAGAAGTGTTTCACTAGCAGGATTCCTATCGAGGTACAGCGCCTTCGCTAGGCTTGGAGATGTTCAGGGCGTCGAGATCCTTAGCCTAAGGTGATGGTCTTGATTTGGTCTAGATACGAACGCTACGGAGTCAAGGAGCTTCTACACGTACATCTCTTCTTAGCGACGTGCTGCTCCTACGCTATCTCTAGAAACTTGCTGAAAGGCTTGGATTTGCGGATCGCTAAGTTCGTAGGATTTGTATCGATCCTAGCCTCAGCACTGCACGATGTTGGCAAGTCATGTAGTTTCTACCAGCGTCAGAGAGCAGAGGTTGATGAAGGTCTTCGTCAACGCATGTCTTTCTCCGATCCCCCGCACGAAATCGTATCGACATTGTTGACTGAGCAACTCTTCAGAACTGTTTCGAGCTCTAGAGAAACCTTCGAGTCGTGGAAACAGTTGAAGAGGCATGTTAGTGAGGCTCTAGGGATTGATCTAGAGCTCATCAAGAGATTCGTTCTAGCCTCAATAGCATCGCATCACCAAGGTCTTCGATGGTGGCTTAACATCTACGAGCTTAGGGATAGAGTTGCTCGTAGCCCTAAGTTCGTTGGGGTGGAAGATCTTAGATCCCTAGGTGAAGAACTTCGAAGCCTAGCTACGTTGCTAGGGCGTCTAGACGTACCAGAGCTTCGCACAGTTGCGAACATCGTCGAGATTCTTAGTCGTGGAACCGAGGTGCTTGCACAACGAGGTTCTAGAGTTGACGTCTGCAACGTTCATAGCTTTGCGAGGGTGTTCGAGCTACCCGACATATCTAAGTACCTTCCTCAGGTAAATGAGCGAGAGATCAAGCGCTTAGCGAGCGGAATCGTCATGGCGAGCGACATCATCGCGGTAGACCTGTACGTAGAGAAAGTATGCGCCCTACACACCCATGCAACGCATAGATCTAGGTACAGAGCCGAGATGCAGAAGCTCATTACAGACCTAGGCATCGAAAACGAACTAACTAAATACCTAGAGAAAGTTGCTAATAAGATCACCTGCGTAAAGTAACGAACACAAATCTTCACATTAATTTCGGCGACAATAAATTGCCTATTCATAGCTAGCTACGAAAACTGTAAGAAACTAGCAATTCATGAAAGTCCATAGCAAAGGCACCGGCCTACCGCATCGAAACAATCAAGAGGCTCTCTTAATTCCATTCTTTTGATCTCCGATTAGTCCCTACATGTATTCACGATACATACTGACAATAACATTTCAATTCCATTTATGGGATTCCTGAATATCGTAGCGCACATTACCCACCCTCAGCACCAAGTAGCTGTTATAATATTTCAATTCCATTTATGGGATTCTGCTTCATGGTGCTGCTTTCCGGGGTTCTTCATAGTGTTGCTCATATATAAATTGATTTGGTTCATCAACACTCTTAAGCAGGTTTCTGTCCATAGCCATCTAATGATAATCACACCTTGGGGAGCTAAGGATTCATCAGGTCATTTAGCTACCTGCTAAGAAGTTACTACGAGACATGGAGAAAACTCAAGAAGATCATCGATAGTCAATGGTTCATAACCATCGAGCGAAAACCTCTTAAAGTACTGAATATGTTGGCAGGAGAGGTCTTGCCCTGTGTTTCTATGTGGTTTTTAGGGGTGTGGATGTTTTCTTTGGTTGGTGTTGTGTATGGGTTATCGGAATGTTGTTGTTAGTCCTGTTGGTACTTCGCTTCTCGGTAATTTTGTTGGTGCTGCTAGGTCTGGTCGTTGTGGTTACTGTTTGGAGGTTGTTGAGAGGTTCGAGGGTTTGGGTATTGATGGGTGGGCTAGGCTTGGTCTAGATGATGAGAGGAATAGGTATCCGGATGGTTTGCTGTGTGGTTTTGTTGAGGGTAGTGATGTTGTTGAGGCTCTAGCTAGGTTTGTTGAGGAGTGGGGTGCTAGATCCTGTGCTGAGGTTAGTGGTATTGAGGCTATTCGAAGTATGTACTCTATCAATCCGAGCGAAACGCTAGTTGTGCTGCTCCCCACGAAGACCTGTAACTCTCTGCTTTGTTCGCGAGCTATCGAGAGGTTCCTAAGGGCTAGGTACGTCGGTGTCGAAACGGTTCCTCTTAGATACGTTGGTAGCGAAGACGATTTCGATGAGTTTGCGCTCGAGGTTCTAGACAAGGTTGTCAAGCGTGTTAAGAGTGAGAGAGCTAGGGGTAGGAGGGTGTTCGTAAACGCTGCTCCCGGATTCAAGGCTGAGGTATCGTTCCTCGTGCTAGCCTCCATTCTAGCGGGTGCCAACGCTGTGGTTTATATCCACGAGGCGTTTAGGGTTGGTGTATCGCTACCGATACCACCCATAGCAATAGATAGGAACTACCTATCTAGGATAGCGAAGGCGTTTAGTGATAGGCAATGCATAGATCTAGGCATAGCCATGCAGATCCTAAGCGAGGAAGAGATCGTCGAAGCAATCGATAGAGGGATACTCAGGAAGAAGCACGGCGAGATATGCATAAGGAACTGGATCAAGTACCTACTCAGAGAAGTAGAGACAGGTGGATAGACGTAGCGAAGAAGTTTAGCTTACACAACTCAGTCAAGACATGAACAGGACGATTATTATCACCACGAGGATAGTCATAGCGATTATCACCATCCGCAAAATCCTTAACTTTCTCTTTAACTCCCGCACAAGTTCCTCTAGTTCCCTTTCCAGTTCTTCCAGCTCTTCCCGCAACTCTTTCAACGATCGTTTTAGCCCCATAACGTCTCCCTGAAGCCCCAGAGGTTCGTAACTGTGAAATCCTCTTCGATGTTCTCTACCTCTCCCTTCGAATCTCGAGAATCATCTCGATTCAAGAGCTTCCCCACGTAGGTGGGTTCTACGGAGTTTATGTATCTCGCTTTACCCTAGCTACATAGAGCTAGGTTTTGGGTTTGGACACAGGTAGCTTACCGTGCTCCCCGCTTCCACAGGGATTCCAAGGTTCTTGCTCGGCGGAAATCTGTGAGGGGATCTAGGTGAGGTAGCACCTTCTTACTAAAGGAATTAGTGTGCGTGGGTAGCTAATTCTCTAGCTACTCTTCTGGCTACTCTTCTGGAATGTGCTCAACGATGAATGCCTTTCCTATCTCTATTCGGCCCACTTCACGCTTCACGTTGATGATAGTAGAGCCGTCTCTATGTATGTAATGAAGATCCCTTTGCGCGTTTGGGGTCATGCATGTCTAGACGAGGGGTCTATGTATTCATGTCACTACTTTGTGTAGGGCGTTCTTCTCTATGGCTATTCTGATTTCTCGTGCTATTCTTCTTCCGACCGACATTGGCTCGTTCCAGTAGAGGTGCGTGTAGGGGCTTCCCGCTACGTATAGGTTTGTTCCTGCTACTATTCTTCCGGAGAACTCGAATACTACGATCTCTAGGTTTGGTGTTGCTATTGCTTCTAGGCAGTATGGGCCTATGATTCCCGGGGGTAGCTTTCGTTTCGTTGCTTCAGCGAATCTCCTGCCGTAGTCTAGGGCTTTAACCAGCATGCTCTCTCTGAGAACCACCGGTATGTTTCCTACGACTACGAAGCTTGGCTCGATCCCTATCTCCTCGAGTATGCGTGGGGGTAGTCTTCGTAGTCCATCGACGTTCGTCTCGTACCTTATGTCTGCCCCGGTTATCTCGACTCTATCTAGGGTCGGGCTGTAGAAGTAGTGGATGTATATCGGGACCCCAACGATGTACTTCTGGATGAGGGCCTCCCTAGGATCCTTGATCAGCCCCCTCTCGACGAGCTCTCTAAGCCTCTGCCTAACTTCTCGAGAGCTCATGGCTATGAAGTACCCCTTCCCACCCTTAGCGCCAGGGAGCTTAACTATGACTAGGTCCTCGAAGTCCTCGTCGATGCTGTAGCTAGGTGGCGTTGGTATACCAGCGTCTCTAAGGAGCTCCATCTTCTCTCGCTGGCTAGCCTCTACGCGGAAGAGTGTGCGGAGGCCGAAGATGGGGAGCTCTATGTTTTCGGCGCACTCGTGCCCAACGTACTCCACGAGGCTCCCGTGGGGGACGAGGATCGCGTTGCTCTCCCTAAGCCTCTTCACCACGTCCTGCCTGCAGAGGTCCCTCCACCTATCCACCACCACTATCTCGTCGATTATGTGGCTGAACTCGCGGTATAGGGGGAGCCTCTCCCTAGTGGATACGAGTAGGGTGCGGAGGCCCTCAGCCTTAGCCCCGTGCATTATCTGGAGGGCGCTGTGGCTAGCTAGGGTGGCTATGGAGAGCCTATCTAGGTCGTAGCTAGACGCAACATCCCTCCCTATCATGGCTAGCCCCGCTGCGCACAGCTGTTTAAACTGGGGCAAAAAGCCTTTGACCAGCCATTCATCTCTAAAAAGATGTTTTTAGACAGCTATGTATATTTAGCTGGCCGTGGAAAAAGAGGGTTAAATACCGGGGATATACATAGCTCAAGCTCTGGAGGTCGAGGAGATAATGAGGCTCGTGGCCGAGGGAAAGAGTAAGCTCGTTTATGAAAAAGACGGTGAGCTCGTGCTCGAGTTCAAGGACGAGGTAACGGCTATGGATGGAGCCGTGAGAGCCACAGCCCCCGGAAAAGGCGTTCTCAACGCTAGGATCTCAGCCTACCTCTTCTCCCAGCTCGAGAAGCGGGGCATCGAGACCCACTTCATAGAGTACGACGGCGGTAGGAGGCTGAGGGTTAGGAAGCTCAGGATGATACCCCTAGAGGTCATAGTTAGGAACTACGCCTACGGATCCCTACTGAGGAGGATGCCGCTCATAGAGAGGCTAGCACCCCTATCCCCACCCATAGTCGAGTTCCACCTCAAGAACGACGAGCTTCACGACCCCCTCGTGCTGAGGGAGGACATCCTAGCAGCGAAGCTCCTAACACCCCAGCAGCTAGACGAGGTTGTCTCCATAGCCATACGCGTGGACGACGTGCTGACCGAGGTCTTCAGGAGCAGGGGGCTGAAGCTCATAGACATGAAGCTGGAGATGGGGTTCGACCCCAGCGGAAGGATACTGGTAGCTGACGAGATATCGGGGGACACGATCAGGGTGATGGACGAGAGGGGGAGGCACCTAGACAAGGAGGTGTTTAGGAGGAGCGGCGACCCGAAGCTCCTCATCGAGGCCTACACCGAGCTAGCTAGAAGGCTAGGGCTCGAGGTGAGCGACGTCGCTCGAGGTAGAGGTGGTGATAACTAGCAAGAAGGGGGTTAGGGACCCGGAGGGCGAGGCTATCCACAGGCAGCTCGTGCTGAAGAAGGGGTACGACAGGGTTAAGGGGGTTAGGGCTGGCAAGTACCTCCTGTTCCTAGTCGATGAGGAGGATCCCCAGCGAGCCCTAAGCTACGTGAGGGAGCTCTGCGAGAAGCTCCGGATCTACAACCCGGTGGTGCACGACATCGAGGTGAGGATCCATAGCTAGGGTAGCCATAGTCAAGTTCCCGGGGACGAACTGCGACGAGGATGTTCTCTACGCAGCTAGGAGCGTAGGGCTAGACGCTAGGATCGTGTGGCACCGAGACTTCGACCCTAGGGGCTGGGACGCGGTGATAATCCCCGGGGGGTTCAGCTACGGGGACTGGCTAAGGGCTGGAGCCATAGCTGCTAGAACCGAGGCTGTCGAGAGGATCGCTGACTGCATCGATAGGGGGATACCCGTTCTAGGCATATGCAACGGGTTCCAGATACTCGTTGAGGCAGGGCTCCTACCCGGGGCCCTCCTACCGAACGAGAGCGGTAGGTTCGTCTGCAGATGGGTTAAGCTCGTAGCTAGAGACCCTAGGGGCCCATGGCTAAAGCTCGTTGAGGACGGGCAGGTTCTGACCATGCCTGTAGCGCACGCTGAGGGTAGGTACGTAGCTGCCGACCCCAGAGGGATCGAGGGGGCTCCTAGGATACACTACCTAGATGGCTGGAACCCCAACGGGAGCGAGATGAACATCGCTGGCGTTGGCTCTAGAAACGGCGAGGTTCTTGGGCTGATGCCCCACCCAGAGAGGGCTGTGGACAGGGTTCTGTGCCCAAGGGGGTTCGAGCCTAGCGGGAGGATCATCTTCGAGAGCCTAGCGTCCTCACTTCGCGAGGGGTGGTGAGGAGGTGCCGCTGAGCAGGGAGGACATCGAGGAGATCAGGAGGATTCTGGGTAGGGAGCCGACTAGGGAGGAGCTAGCGATGTTCGAGGCGCAGTGGAGCGAGCACTGCTCGTATAGGAGTAGCAGAAGGCTGCTGAAGCTCCTACCCGAGGAGGGGTCTAGGACTAGGGTTCTCGTCGGTAGGGGTAGGGATGCTCCAGCCATCGAGCTGTTTCCCGGGGTAGCCATAGTCTTCAAGATCGAGAGCCACAACCACCCATCAGCTGTAGACCCCTACAACGGGGCTGCTACGGGCATAGGTGGGATAGTTAGGGATGTTCTCACGCTAGGAGCTAAACCCATTGCCCTCCTAGACATGCTCTACCTAGGCGACCCGAGGAACCCCCACGCAAACTGGATAGCGAGAGGCGTCGTGAAGGGGATCAGCGACTACGGTAATAGGATAGGTGTTCCCACAGTAGCTGGAGACACGTGGTTCGACCCAGCCTTCAACAAGCAGCCGCTGGTCAACGTCGCGTGCGTAGGCATAGTGGATACGAAGACCCTCGCCTCGGTTCTCCGAGGGCCTAGGGAAGGGGATCTCGTGCTCATAGCTGGAAACCCAACGGGTAGGGACGGGCTTCTAGGAAGCAGCTTCGCCTCGAAGCCCCTCGAGGATAGCGATAGCGACATCGCTGCTGTGCAGGTTGGGGACCCGCTAATGGAGAAGCTCCTCATAGACGCAGTCACGGAGATCGCTAGGAGGGGGCTAGCGAAGCTCATCAAGGACCTTGGGGGCGGCGGGCTAACGACAGCGATATCGGAGGTGGCTGCTGACCACAACCTAGGTGTTGAGCTCCACCTAGACGCTCTGCACACGAGGCAGGAGCTAACTCCCCTAGAGATCCTCGTTTCGGAGAGCCAGGAGAGGATGCTTCTTGTAGTCGACGAGAGCTCGCTTCCAGAGGTCGAGAAGATCCTTAGGAGGTACGAGGTTCCCTACAGCATCATCGGGCGCTTCGATGGGAGCGGGAGGATAAGGGCGTTCTTTAAGGGTAGGCTGGTTGCTGATGTTCCAGCTAGGGAGCTAGCTAAGCCTAGAACCCTCTATAGGGAGGCTAGGCCACCTATAGAGGCTCTCAAGGGAATAGCTCCCCCGCCACCCGTTAGGGAGCCAGAGGATCTCGCTAAGGCTGCTCTAAAGGTTCTTAGCTCCCCCAACATCGCCTCGAAGAGGTGGATCTACGAGCAGTACGACCACGAGGTTGGGATCAGAACTGTTCTCAAGCCGGGGTACGGAGACGCTGCTGTCCTAAGGCTCCTAGACGGCTCTGGCAGAGGGCTAGCCGTTAAGGGCGATGCTAACCCGAGGTACACGTCCCTCAACCCCTTCAGCGGAGCTGCTAACTCTGTAGCTGAGTGCTTTAGGAACCTCGTGGCTACCGGGGCTCAGCCCCTAGCCATAGTGGACGAGATAAACGCTGGCAACCCCGAGAAGCCGCACCACTACTGGTTCTTCGACCAGATGGTTAAGGGGGTTGCGTGGATGGCTAGCGAGCTCGACCTCCCCGTGGTGGGGGGCAAGGTCAGCTTCTACAACGAGGATGCTAGCGGCAGGCAGGTGAAGCCAACAGCGACCATAGTGGGCGTTGGGAGGATCGATAACGTTGAGAGAGCCCTACCAGCGTGCTTCTCCCAGCCCCGCAACCTCATAGCTATCGTTGGAGTGACCTACCCGGAGCTCGGCGGCTCGGAGTACCTCTACGCTGTCCACGGTATCGAGGCTGGCGAGGTTCCTAGGCCTAGGCCAGCCTCAGAGCTTAGGGCAGCATCCCTAGTGCTGGACCTAGCCTCTCGGGGAGCGATAGCCTCCGCCCACGATATTGGTAGCGGCGGGCTAGCAACAGCAATCCTCGAGGCCTGCGTTTGCAGCGGTCTAGGAGCCTCTGTAGACCTAGACATGGTTCCGAGCCGAGGCATCGAGAGGCTTGACCAGCTCCTCTTCTCCGAGACCCAGGCTAGGTACATCATCGAGGTTCCGAGAGAGGCTCTGCCAACCCTCGAGAGGCTAGCTAGGGAGCGCGGCGCTAGGGTGGCTGTGATTGGAGAGGTGAGGGACAGCGGCGAGGTGGAGCTGCGCTCGGGCGGAAAGAGGATCGCCTCGATAGGGCTCGAGGAGGCTAGGGAGGCCTACGAGTCGTCTCTCCCTAGAGCCCTCGAGTGGTGATAGCGGGTTGTGCGGGATAGCAGCTGCCTACCCCGTTGACAGCAGGGGGGTTGTGGAGTCCCTAGCATCCATACTACTAGAGCTCCAGCATAGGGGGCAGGAGGCTGCCGGGATAGCTGTGGTAACTAGGGATGGAAGGCTCAAGCTCCTAAGGGGCCCAGGAACCATCTTCGAGGCGATGCCCATCGAGAGGCTCCGCGAGCTAGCTTCTGAGGAGCCTGTGTGCGGCATCGGACACGTGAGGTACTCGACGAGCGGTGGATACATGGAGTACGGCGCTCAGCCCATCGTCGCTGGGAAGAGGCCTAGGATAGCCCTAGCGTTCAACGGAAACATAGTTAACTACGCCGAGATAGCGAGGATAGCTGGCCTAACCCACGTCCCTAGCGATGCCTACGCCCTAGCTGGGCTCGTGAGCTACCTAGCTACTGAGCACGGTGGGGACGTTATAGAGGCGCTGAGGGAGCTACCTAGCTACGTTGTCGGTAGCTACAGCCTAGCCATACTAACTGACGAGCCTAGGATCGTGGTCGCTAGGGACCCCATAGGCTTCAGACCCCTATCGATATCGCTAGGCCCCGGGCTCTACGCAGCCTCCGAGAACCCAGCTCTCGAGGCTATAGGGCTAGAGCGGTGGAGAGAGGTCGAGCCCGGGGAGATAGTCTCCTTCGACGGCTCTTCGCTAGAGGTTACTAGGGCTAGGGGCGGCTCGGGAAGGGTAGCTCCCTGCATCTTCGAGTACGTCTACTTCTCGAGGCCGGACTCCGTGTTCAACGGCGTCGAGGTGTACAGCGCTAGGCTGAGGATGGGTATGGAGCTAGGCCGCAACGCTCCCGCCGAGGCAGACATAGTTATCCCGGTTCCAGACAGCGGTAGACCAGCAGCCATAGGCTTCAGCAGGGTTACTGGGATACCCATCGGGGAGGGCTTCGCTATAAACAAGTACCTTGGAAGGGGCTTCATATCGCCCCCATCGATTAGGGGAGCTGTAACGAGGCTGAAGTACGGCGTTATAAGGAGCGAGGTGAGGGGGAGGAGGGTTGTTCTCGTCGACGACTCGATAGTTAGGGGAACTACGATAAGGGCTCTCGCCTCTAGGATCTACCGAGCTGGAGCTAGGGAGGTTCACGTTAGGGTTGCCTCACCTCCCTTCCGCTACCCGTGCTTCATGGGTATAGACGTTCCGGTTAGGAGGGAGCTAGCTGCGTGGAGGAAGAGCCTAGGGGAGCTAGCGAAGGATCTCGGAGTGGATAGCGTTGCCTACAACACGCTCGAGAGCGTGGTTAAGGCAGTTGGGCTCCCGAGCGTGTGCCACGCCTGCTTTTCTGGGCTCTACCCCCTTCCCGGGATAGACCTTGAGGAGGTTGAGAGGGTTCTCGGGGTGAGGAGATGAGCGGTCTCCTAGCTATAGCCTCGTTCAGCGAGGACGCTCCGGTTGGTAGGAGGGCTCTCTACGCGCTGAGGGCTCTCGAGCATAGGGGAGGGTCTAGAGCTGTAGCGTGCTTCGCTACCGAGAAGGGGATCGAGTGCTCGTCCGGCGAGAGCGTGAGGGCATTGAGCGTGAGCCCCGGGGCTAGAGCTGTAGTGGCGGCTGTCTACAGCTCTCCGAGCGACTGCAGCGTCACTAGGATAGAGGCTGGTGGCGAGGAGGCTATAGCCCTCTGCTCAAGACCCTGCCCTGGCGCTAGGAGGGCTATCGAGGAGGCTGTTAGCGAGGCGCTTAGGGGGAGGAACCCGGTTATAGACACCGAGATACCGTCCTTCGTCGCCCTAACCAGCAGCGGGAGCATAGTTGCTGTTAGGGATAGCGCTGGCCTAACCCCCCTATCCGTAGGTGGGCTAGGGTTCGACGCTGCCGTGATAGCCTCGGAGACCCCAGCTATCGAGGTCAGCGGAGCTAGCCCAAGGGACTGGCTGAGGCCTGGCGAAGGAGTTGTGGTCTCTAGGCATCTAGCTAAGAGGGTGGAGGTTAGGGGTGCTGCTAGGCGGGGCCACGCTCTATGCAGCTTCGAGCTCCTCTACATCGCTAGGCACGACGCTATCGTCGACGGTGTCCCGGTCTACAGCTTCAGGAAGATGCTTGGGTACGAGCTGGGTAGGGTCGCTAAGCTAAGCAGCATAGATGTGGTTACCGGTATTCCGGAGACAGCCATACCCTACGCGATAGGCCTATCGCAGGCTATAGGAAAGCCCTTCGAGATAGGGTTCGTTCCAACAGGTGGTGAGAGGATCCGGGCAGCGCTGCAGGGTGATCCGCTAGCTAGGCTTGTAGCGATACACATGAAGATGAATCCCGTTGCAAAGGCTCTGGAGGGCAAGAGCGTTGCGCTCGTCGACGACAGCATGGTTACCGGGGCTACGGCGAAGACCGTTTCGCAGATCCTTAGGTACCGCGTCGGCGTTAGGGAGCTCCACCTATTCATAGCTAGCCCGCCGCTCGTGAGCGACTGCCCCCACGGCGTGCTCAGCTACGATAGGGGGAGCCTCCTAGCGGCGAACATGAGCGCTAGGGACGCTGCTAGGTACCTAGAGGTGGATAGCCTCCACTGGGTCGATAGATCGTCGCTAGAGCTAGCCGCTAGAGTCTTTGGCGTGCCCCTCTGCGCGAAGTGCTTCGGCATCGGTGTAGTGGGTGGGTCTAGATGAAGGTGCTTATCGTTGGCTCTGGAGCTAGGGAGCACGCTCTAGCCCTCATGATGGCTAGGAGCAGCAGCGAGCCGAGGATCTACGTGGCTTCAGACTACGCTAACCCAGGGCTCAGCAGGGTTGCTGAGGAGAGCGGCGGCAAGCTCATGATCGCTAGGAGCAGCGATCCCGAGGCTGTCGCTAGGGTAGCTGAGGCAGTGTCGCCAGACCTCGTGGTCATAGGCCCTGAGGAGCCCCAGTTCGCTGGGGTTGCTGACGAGCTTAGGCGCAGGGGCTTCACCGTGTTCGGGGCTGGGAGGAGGTGCGCTGAGATCGAGAGGAGCAAGGTGTTTGCGAGGGAGCTCATGTGGAGGCACTCGATACCGGGGAGGCTGTACTTCGCCGCCTTTAGGAGCGTTGAGGAGGCTCGCGAGTTCTCTAGGTTCGCTGGAGAGGTTGTTATCAAGCCAGCTAGGCAGGCGGGTGGCAAGGGAGTTAGGGTTCTCAGCGGGTACCGAGCCTACCTGCACGAGGACTACGAGGAGATGGCTAGGAGATCGATCGAGAGCGTTGCTAGCGGCGTGATGAAGAGCTACAGCGACACGAAGTACACGGTGCTCGTGGAGCAGCTCGTCGAGGGAGTAGAGTACACAGCCACGCTGATCACCGACGGCAGCTACCACCTACCCCTACCGCTAGCCCAGGACCATCCCCACGCCTTCGACTTCGACATAGGTCCCGAGACAGGGGGCATGGGAAGCATCTCGGGGCCAGGGTGGCTCCTCCCGTTCATAGAGAGGGGTGAGTTCGAGAGGAGCGTCGAGATAGTGAGGAGAGCTGTTGAGGCTCTGCAGAGCGAGGTTGGGGAGAGGTACGTGGGGGCCATAGCCGGGCAGATGATGCTCACAGGCCTCTGGGGGCCGACCGTGATAGAGTTCTACAGCAGGTTCGGCGATCCGGAGATAGCTAACCTCCTTCCAGTGGTCGAGAGCGACATGCTGGAGATACTCGATGCTGCTGCTAGCGGTAGGCTAGCATCGAAGAAGCTCGAGATCGACGAGACTCGGGCTGTCGTGGTGAAGGCTGTTGCTCCAGCGGGGTACCCGCTTAGGAAGAGCTTGGGTAAGGGGCACCCGATAGCTGTTGACGAGGCTAGGGCTAGGGAGCTCGGGTGCGTGGTTCTCTACGGAAGCGTCGAGATGAGGGGGAGCGAGATGGTTACGAGGGGCTCTAGAGCTATAGAGATCGTGTGCACAGCTAGCTCCCACGAGGAGGCTGCTAGGCTAGCTAATAGGGTGGCTGCGGAGTGCGTTAGGAGCCTCGACGGCTGGCCACTGTTCTTCAGGAGCGATATAGGGACCTCTAGGCTGCTCTCGAAGAGGGTTGAGCTAGCTCAGCGCGTTAGGAGAGTGTATAGGTCTAAGGAGGCTGCTGGAACCCTCGGAGAGTTCTACGTGTGGGTACCTGGAAAGGGATTCTTCTCGAACCCCATACTCGCTCGAGGGAGGTGATGCGCGTGGTTAGCTGGACTAGCCCAATGGTTGGGAGCCCCGCTAAGATACTGCTGCTGGGATCCGGCGAGCTCGGGAAGGAGGTTGCTATCGAGGCGCAGAGGCTAGGCGTTGAGGTGGTTGCGGTAGATAGGTACGACTGGGCTCCAGCGATGCACGTAGCTCACAGGAGGTACGTTATCGACATGATGAATCCCAGGGCTGTTAGGGCTGTTGTCGAGAGGGAGAGGCCGACAGCGATAGTGCCGGAGATCGAGGCTGTGAGCACCGAGGCCCTCGAGGAGCTCGAGGCTGAGGGCTACAGGGTTGTGCCTAACGCTAGAGCCGTGAAGATAGCTATGAATAGGATAGAGCTGAGGAGGTTCGCAGCTGAGCAGCTTGGGCTCCCAACAACTAGGTACGCCTTCGCATCGAGCGCTGAGGAGGCCTACGAGGCTTGCGAGAAGGTTGGGTACCCATGCCTGCTGAAGCCAGAGATGAGCAGCAGCGGACATGGACACGCGCTGGTGAGAGAGCCCAGTAGGGAGGGGGTTGAGGAGGCTTACCGCTACGCTGTTACCCACGCTAGGGGGAGGAGCGGCAGGGTAATCGTGGAGGAGTTCGTTAAGCTGAGATCCGAGCTTACGGTGCTAGCCTACAGAGCTGTGGATCAAGATGGCGCTGTGCGAACCGAGGCCTGCGAACCTGTTGAGCACTGGAGGTACGGAAGGTTCCACTACGTGGAGTCGTGGCAGCCAGCAACACTTCCGCAGGATGTTCTGAGGAGGGCTGAGGAGATGGGTAAGAGGGTTGCTGAGGCCCTAGGGGGCTTGGGGATCTTCGGCGTCGAGATCCTCTACACCGAGGATGGTAGGGTGCTCTTCAGCGAGGTTGCTCCTAGACCCCACGACACGGGGCTCGTGACCATAGCTAGCCAGGAGATCAGCGAGTTCGCTATACACGTTAGGGCAGCGCTAGAGCTCCCCGTGCCCAAGCCAAGGATAGTGTCTCCAGCAGCTAGCTACGCTATCTACGCTGAGGAGGATGGTGTCTGGGCTCCTAGGATCGAGGGCTTGGAGAGAGCGCTATCCATACCCGGGGTCACGGTGCTCGTCTTCGGAAAGCCGTTCACCTACCGCGGCAGGAGGATGGCTGTGGTGATAGCTAGGGGGATGAGCGTGGACGATGCTAGGAGGAGGGCTAGGGAGGCAGCTGAGCGAATCTCGATTGTTGGGTGATCCCCATGGCGTGCAGGGGTAAGGTGGCTATAGTCGTGGGTAGCCAAAGGGATCTCGAGTTTGCTGAGAGAGCAGCTAAGATACTCGTGGAGCACGGGGTGGACGTCGATATACAGGTGCTTAGCGCTCATAGGAACCCTAGGGAGCTCGAGAAGTACATTGCTGAGAGCGACGCCGACGTGTTCATAGCTATGGCTGGGCTAGCAGCCCACCTACCGGGGTTCATAGCCTCTAGAACCAAGAAGCCCGTCATCGGCGTCCCCCTAAACGTTGCCCTAGGGGGCCTAGACGCGCTGCTGAGCATAGTCCAGATGCCTAGGGGAGTCCCCGTAGCAACCGTAGGCATAAACAACGCTGAGAACGCAGCTCACCTAGCCCTAAGGATCCTATCGCTGTGCAGGGAAGAGCGTTGAGCAGCTGGACCTATGCCAAGGCTGGGCTAGACCTCTCGAAGCACTGGGAGATGCATAGGTACGCTAGGCAGCTAGCTGAGGAGATAGCTAGGGAGCTAGGGATCGAGGTTAGGGAGAGCGGTGGCTATGCCACAAGCATAAGGGTTGGGGACCTAGAGCTGTGCCTACACATAGACGGTGTCGGGACCAAGACTCTCGTCCTCGAGAAGCTGGGGAAGCTGGAGGTAGCTGGGTGGGACTGCGTAGCTATGAACGTCAACGACGTTGCGTGCGGAGGCTTTAGGCCAGTAGCTCTCGTAGACTACGTTGCTCTGCCTAGCGACGATGTCGAGACCTTCTCCAAGGTGATGCACGGCGTCGCAGCTGCAGCTAGGGAGAGCAGGGTCGTTATTCTAGGTGGTGAGACAGCTGTGCTTCGAGACCTAGCTAGCGGTGTTGATGCTGCGTGCGCAGTGCTAGGCACGAAGATCCGCAAAGACTTCGAGAACCGCGCTAGGGATGGAGACCTTGTTATAGGTGTCGAGAGCTGGGGGCTACACGCGAATGGATACACCCTAGTTAGGAGAGTTCTCGAGAGCCGCGGAATAGGGTATAGAAGCGTTGTTGAAGGCGTTGACCTAGGGGAGGAGCTGTGCAAGCCAACAGCTATCTACTCGAACCTCCTCGTCGACGCGATTAGGAGGGGGCTACTAACCTCAGCTGCCCACATAACCGGGGGCGCCTTCACCAAGGTTAGGAGGGTTCTTGGAAGCGAGCTAGATGCTAAGCTAAGCATGCCTGAGCCCCCACCTATCTTCAAGGTGGTTCAGGAGCTTGGGAGAATCCCGACGAGCGAGATGTACAGGGTTTTCAACATGGGTGTAGGGCTCGTTCTAACAGCTCCCCCCGCTAGCGTTGAGGAGCTGGGTAAGCTCATCGAGAGCTACGGCTTCAGGTGGTGGGTTCTAGGAAGGGTTTTTCGAGGCTCTGGACGCGTCCTGTTAAAGACTTTCGATGGTGAGAGGATTGAGTTCTAGGCCCATAGACGTAGAGTCCATTCTAAGGGGATACGATCTATCGCCTAGGAGCGTGACCGTAGCTGCTATAGCTAGCCACTCAGCTCTAGACGTGTTCGACGGAGCTAAGGACGAGGGTCTTAGGACGCTAGCTATCTGCAGAAGGGATAGGGTTAGGGCCTACAGGGAGTTCTCGAGGGTTGTCGACGAGCTGATGGTTCTCGATAGCTACGCTGACATCGTTAGGGAGGAGAACGCTGAGAAGCTGAGGAGGATGAACGCTATACTTGTCCCCAACAGGAGCTTCTCGGTCTACGTTGGGTACGACGCTATAGAGACTAGGCTGCGCGTACCGGTGTTCGGCAACAGGTACCTCCTTAGGTACGAGGAGAGGCACGGGGAGAGGAGCTACTATAGGCTGCTGGACGAGGCTGGGATTAGGAGGCCTAAGACGTTCTCGTCTCCAGACGAGATAGATAGGCCAGTAATGGTGAAGATGCCCCACGCTAGGAAGAGGGTCGAGAGAGGATTCTTCGTCGCTGTCGATAGGGATGACTTCTGGAGGAAGTTCAGGAAGCTTGTTAGCGACGGCGTTGTTAGGGAGGAGGATCTGCCTAGAGCATCCATCGAGGAGCTGGTGCTAGGGGCTCACTTCAACGTCAACTACTTCCGCAGCATTGCTAGGGATAGAATAGAGCTCCTCAGCATCGATAGGAGGATCCAGACAAACCTAGACGGCGTGCTCAAGCTCCCAGCCCCGATCCAGCAGGAGGTTCTGGAGGTCTTCGACGTCGAGATGATCGAGATAGGGCACGAGGCTGCGACCATTAGGGAGAGCATGCTCCACAAGCTCTTCGACGTCGGCGAGGCGTTCGTTAGAGCTAGCGAAAGGATAGAGCCCCCTGGGGTCATAGGGCCATTCACACTGCAGCTCATGGTGACCCCGGACCTCGATATCGTGGTGTTCGACGTCGCGCTGAGGATAGGGGGTGGGACCAACATATACATGGGTGTAGGGAGCCAGTACAGCAAGCTGTACTTCGGCAAGCCCATCAGCATGGGTAGGAGGATCGCTATGGAGATCCGGGAGTGCCTAGAGTCGAGCTGCATCGACAGGATCGTTACCTAGGCCTAGAGGTGCTCTAACGCTATGGAGCTACCCTTCGTGTGCCCCCTAGACTGGAGGTACGGATCCGAGGAGATGAGGAGGCTCTTCACCCTAGACGCTATGGTTAGGAGGCTGGTCGAGGTCGAGAAGGCTATCTACCTAGGGCTCGTCGAGGCTGGGATAGCTCCTAGGAGCTGCCTAGAGGTCGTAGAGAAGTGCTTCAGCGTCGATCCTAGGGAGGTGTACGAGCTCGAGAAGAGGATCGGGCACGACGTTGCCTCGCTCACCTACATCCTAGGCGAGAGGTGCGGGGAGTGCGGCAACTACGTGCATCTAGGGGCTACGAGCTACGACGTTGTCGACACAGCGTGGGCTCTAGCGATACGCGACGCCCTAGCGATAATCAAGGAGAGGCTCCGCAGAGTGGTTAAGCTCCTCGAGGATGCTGCTAGGAGGTACATCGACCTTGTCATGGTTGGGAGAACCCATGGTCAGCACGCGCTTCCCATAACCCTAGGCTTCAAGTTCGCTAACTACGTCTACGAGCTCTCTAGGAGCTACGAGAGGCTGTGCTGCGCTGAGGAGAGGGTTGCTAAGGGCAAGGTCTCTGGAGCTGTTGGAACGATGGCTGGGTGGATGGGTAGGGGGCTAGCTGTGGAGGCTGCTGTCTCTAGAGCTCTTGGGCTACCGATGCACGAGATATCGACTCAGGTAGCTCCTAGGGATGGGTTTGCCGAGCTCGTAGCTGCTCTAGCTATCTTAGGGAGCTCCCTGGATAGGCTAGCTCTAGAGGTTAGAGAGCTGAGCAGGCCGGAGATACACGAGGTTGTGGAGGTTCATGGAGGTGTGGGCAGCAGCACGATGCCCCACAAGATGAATCCGGTTATAGCTGAGAGGGTGAGCGGGCTAGCTAAGGTTCTTCGAGGGCTCGTGATCACGGCGCTCGAGAACGTTCCGCTTATGCACGAGAGGGATCTGACGAATAGCAGTAGCGAGAGGATACTGATTCCCCACGCCCTCCTCGTAGCGGATCAGATGCTCATAGACTGCGAGAGGATGCTTAGGAGCCTCCGAATCGATGAGGATGCTATCGATAGGAACCTTAAGCTCTCTAGGGGTTGGAACATGGTTGAGTGCATCATGGTTAAGCTGGTTGAGAAGGGCGTTCCTAGGCACGAGGCTCATAGGCACCTAGCTAAGCTAGCTAGGGAGCTCAGCGGGGAGAGGAGCGCGCTAGAGGCTCTATCTAGCGACCCGCTAGTATCCCAGAAGCTGAGCCCCGAGGAGATTAGGTGGTGTCTCGAGCCCCGGAACTACCTAGGTAACTACCGGGAGCTTGTTGAGAGGGCTCTGAGCTACGCGGAGAGGGCTCTCTCGAGGTGCTAGCTAGATGACCGTGTCGATAATAGTGGGTGGGTTCTTCGGCGACGAGGGTAAGGGGAAGATAGCGTCGTTCCTAGCCCTAAGGGATAGGCCCTCCATAGCGGTTAGGTGCGGAGCTGTTAACGCTGGGCACACGGTGGTGATGGGAGACAGGGTGTATAAGCTGAGGATAGTTCCCTCCGCCTTCGTCTCGAAGAGCACTAGGCTACTCATAGCCCCCGGGGCTCTAGCTAGGCTAGACGTGCTGTTCCGAGAGATGAGCGCTACCGAGACGCGGGGAAGGCTCTTCATAGACGAGAGGACGGGGATAATCGAGGAGAGGCACGTTGAGGAGGAGCGCAGGAGCGCCCACCTAAGCAAGAAGATAGGGTCTACTCTCCAGGGGGTTGGGGCTGCGATGGCTGATAGGGTTCTCAGGAGGCTTAGGCTTGCCCGCGACTTCGAGGAGCTTAGGGGGATGCTAACGGATGTGGCTGCCGAGGTTAACGAGGCTGCTGACCGAGGGGAGGTAGTTCACGTTGAGGGTACGCAGGGGACGTTCCTAAGCCTCTACCACGGCACGTACCCCTACGTTACGAGCAGGGACACGACAGCATCGGCATTCGCCTCAGAGGTTGGTCTAGGGCCTAGGAAGGTGGATCACGTCATTGTGGTGTTCAAGGCGTACGTAACTAGGGTTGGGGCTGGGCCCCTACCAGGGGAGCTGAGCGACGACGAGGCTGAGAGGATGGGTCTCGTGGAGTACGCTACGGTTACCGGGAGGCGGAGGAGGGTAGCGCCGTTCAACATGGAGCTAGCTAGGAGGGCGATAATGCTGAACTCAGCTACCCAGATAGCCATAACTAGGATAGACGCCCTCTTCCCCGAGGCTAGAAACGTTAGGGAGTGGAGCAAGCTTCCGCTAGAGGCCCGCAGGTGGATAGAGAGGATCGAGAGCGAGCTCCGGGTTCCGGTAACCATAGTTAGCACGGGAGAGGATGTGGAGGTAGCTATAGATAGGAGGAGGGAGCTAGGTGTAGAGCCTTGACAGAGCTGGACGTAGCTATCGTTGGGGCTGGGCCAGCTGGGCTATTCGCAGCCTACGAGCTATCTAGCTACGTAGCTAAGGGAGCGATAAGGGTCGCTGTCATAGACAAGGGTAGGCACGTGGATAAGCGTAGGTGCCCGCTATTCAACCAGAGGAGGAAGGTTAGGGAGGGAACGTGCAACTCCTGCAACCCGTGCAACATCCTCTACGGCTTGGGCGGCGCTGGCGCTCTAAGTAGCGGAACCATAAACCTGAGGCCAGATGTTGGCGGAGATCTGGATAAGCTTGTTGGGAGCTGGGAGGAGGCTGAGGAGCTCATTAGGTACATCGACAGCGTCTTCGTGAAGTTCGGTGCTCCAAACAACGTGTTTAGGATAGATAGCTCAGCAGCTTCAGAGCTAGAGAGGCTAGCTGCTAAGGCTGGGGCTAAGTTCGTTCCAACGCCTCAGAGATACATGGGTTCAGACAACACGCCTAGAGTCATAAAGAACATGTACGACCACCTCGTTAGGTGCGGGATAAGGTTCTACCTAGAGACAGAGGTTCTCGACATAGCTAGGGCTAGCGACGGCCTCTACGAGCTTAAGACGAGTAGAGGCGTTCTGAGGGCTAGGTACCTAATACTGGCTCCCGGTAGGGGAGGAGCTCCGTGGTTCTCAGAGGTTGCTAGGAGGCTAGGCATAGAGGTTGAGCCTGGGCCTCTAGACATCGGTGTTAGGGTGGAGGTCCCAGCGTACATAACCGAGCCGGTTACGAGCATCGTTAGGGATCCGAAGATAATTATGTACACGCGTGTCTACGACGATAAGGTTAGGACCTTCTGCACCAATCCAAACGGCTTCGTGGTTAAGGAGCTGTACAGCGACGGAACCACCGGGGTCAACGGGGAGAGCTACGAGACCATAAAGTCAAAGAACACTAACTTCGCCCTCCTAGTAACGATAAAGCTCACAGACCCCCTAGAGGATACGATAGCCTACGGCAAGTACATAGCTGGGCTAGCAACCAAGCTAGGGGGTGGAAAACCGATAATCCAGCGCTTTGGCGATCTAGAGGCTGGTAGGAGAAGCACATGGAGTAGGGTTGAGAGGAGCTCGGTAGAGCCCACGCTAAAGGACGTTACCCCTGGAGACATAGGGATGGCCTACCCCTACAGGGTTATAGCCAACATCATAGAGGCTATGAAGAGGCTCGACACGATAATGCCTGGAGTAGCATCACAGCAAACGCTTCTCTACGCACCCGAGATCAAGTTCTACAGCGTTAGAGCAGTGGTGAATAGGGATCTAGAGACAACAGCTAGCAACGTGTTTGCAGCTGGCGACGGAGCTGGGCTATCAAGAGGAATCAACGTGGCTGCAGCAACGGGAGTGATAGCAGCTAGGGGAGTGCTCAAGAAGATGGGTCTATCAAGCTAAAACCGCTTTCTACCCTCTACCGCTACACCGCAGCGCAGTGAAGATTCCTAACCCATTTAGGCAGGGCCCTATCCTCTTTCTTCTCCTGCTCTTCATCCTCTTCCTTAAGCACCTCATCGACTGGAACCCTCATAGCGATCACAACCCAGTAGTACCCACCGAACTTCCTAGCAATGCTATTAGTATTGAGAACCCACGTCGCCATAATCACTTAGCCAAAGCGCTTTATGCTTGCATTCAGTATAGACTATCCAGAGGTTTTTAAATTATGTGGGTCAAGAAGCTTTGCCTCTCTGGATTCAGGGGCTCGATGGATGTGTCGAGCTAGGGCCGGGACTGAATATAGTAGCTGGACCTAACTGCTCGGGCAAAACAGCCATAGTTGAAGCTCTAGCGTACCTGCTAGCGCTAAGCTACTCTAACCTTAGGGAAGCTCACGGATACCTAGCGCTACTGCACGCCGCTAGAGGAAGTTCTCCGCACTCAATAGCGTCGCTTGTTCAAGATAAAGGAAGCGTTAAGGGGATTGTGCAAACGAGGGATAGAGAAGAGGTTGTAGAGCTAGAGCTTGAGAGAGAGGTGTCCTACGAAGCTGTTGGATCTACCATAAGACCTGTGGTAGAGGTAAAGATGGTTTCTAAGCCTCGAGGCTGCGAAATTGTTTACAGACTTCTAAGTAATGGCCATGTAAATCTAGGGATGCATGCTAGGTGCGTAGAAGGGTCACGTGTGTCCGTAGCGGTTGTAACACCGGGTATGTATCCCTACGACTTCTTCGACAAGCTCGTAGGAATGGCTAAGAGGAACAGAGACAGAGTCTGGAGTACGTTATCTAAAGGCATAGAAATCGATGGAACTACTTACGCAGTTGACGTAGCTTCAGATGATTGGGGGCAGCTAGCAGCGTACGTAATAGAGCACGGACAGCCAGTAACGTTTTACGCGGTAGGTCGTGGACTTCAGAGAGCGCTTATCATGCTAGCAGCTCTTGAGTACGCTGATATAGTTATGATAGATGAAATCGAGTCGGCAATGCACCCAGAACTGCTTATGAACGTAGCTGAGAGAATAGCTCGCATAGCTAGGAATAGTAAGCAGGTTATTGTAACAACGCAGTCGCTTGAAGCCGCGCGATCTCTAGCTGCTGCATCTATGGGGCTACACAGATCCGAGTGGCGCCAGCTATCGAGACTTGCTGAAAGGCTAGAGCAAGTGTGTAAAGAGAACGAAGAGCAGAATTACGAAGGTGATTTAAGGATATCTCTAGTGTCATTGAAGAAGGAGAAGAGGCGTCTGAAATCCGTTACCATGCATGGGTGTAGCGCGCTACGCGAAATTGTTGCTGGTGAAGACATGAGGTTGATCTACACACTAATATCTTAGACCACGAAACGTGTACTCCTTAGACGTATTGAATGGAGCTCAAACCTCACACCGCGGTAGAGGGTGTAGGTAATGAGTTTACGCAGGAGAGTAAGAATCCATGTCGAGGTTGTCTCGACGCCGTACCTGTTTCAGTTCTTCTAGAGGATTTAGGAATTCGTAGAGAGCTATGCGAAATCCCTATGCCTAGTGGGGGATGGCGCGGATCACTACGAAGGTTAAGAAATGACCTAGATAAGGGGATTAGAGCTATAGCTTTTATAGACGCAGATCAGAGCGTAGAGGACGCCCTAGCCGTGTTGCTAGAGAGCTAGGTAATGTTACACCCGAGCTTAACTTGAGCCCAGCACCGTATGTACTGATAAAGAGGGATAACGTAGTAGTGTCAGCAGTAGTTGTATGGGCTGCTCCTCCAGACTTCTCGAGAGGAACAATAGAGGATCTCGTATGTGAAGCAGTGGGAGCTGACATATGCTCGGAAGCTGAAGCAAGGCTTAGTCAGCTCGCATCAGTGATGCTGCAATCAAGGCTCTCGAAGAAGACCGAGCGCTGGATTAAGAAGATTGCACCCTTGCTAATACCGGCTTTAGAAATGGGTGGTGGCACAATAGTTTGGTCGCCCGGCTACGATAGGTGCGGTATAGATCTAGCTCCAGTACTGCGAAGGTGTCTCGGTAGAGAATGCATGCAGATGTACAAGGGGGTTCTCGATAGATGCCTTAGGCTCATCGGCTTTCTCTAGCTCTTAGCCTCTGCTGCACGAGTTTTACGTAGCTCATCGCTATTATTGGCTGTATTACTGGGGCTAGGGCTGGTGCTAGGGATGCTGCTCCTCCGGCAGCTGTTACGGCTATGGCTGCTGCCACGCTCTGGTTCTTCGTTGCTGACAGTATTGATATCGCTACCCTTCTTCTTGGGCATAGCCTAGCTGCTCTGGACAGAGCCTCTGCTAGCGCTAGTGCTGCAGCTATCGATGCTCCTAGGAGCCCAGCTATCTCTGCTGCCTGGGCTGGGTCTGCCGCTAGTGCTCTAGCTCTCGATGCTACTAGGGTTGCTACGAGGGCTAGGATGCTGCTAACCGCGATTAGCTGGAGTGCTGGCCTCGCTCTCTCTAGCGCTCTTCTGCGCAGTAGCAGCGCTCTAGCCCCCTGCCCTAGGGCTAGGGGTAGGAGCATTGTTAGTGCTAGGGATCTGGCTATGGCTGCTAGCGGCACGCTCAGCGATACTATGGAGGAGTAGAGCTCGATGTAGCTGGGCACGGCTATCGCTGCTATAGCTATGCTGAGCATCGCTAGGGCTGTGGCTAGCTCTAGGTCTCCGCCAGCTATCATTACGTATGCTAGGGAGGCGCTGCTAGCTGGAACAACGCTCGATAGCACGAAGCCTAGGGCTAGGAGCTTGTCTCTTATCGCTGTCGATAGAGCTATGGATATCGCTGGGGCTGCTACGAATGTTAGCGCTAGGCCTAGAGCTACCTCTCTACCCCTTCTAGACGCCTCTAGGATTCCGCGGGCGCTCACCAGGGTCATCGATGGGGTTACCGCTGCTATTGCTAGGCACGTAACCGCTATCCTAAGCGCGCTCTCGCTAAGGTGGGTGCGCTGGCCGACCGCAGCCCCTATGGCTATGGCTAACGCTACTAGGTACAGCATGTTGCTTCTAGCTAGCTTAGCTACCCGCTGAAGCACTTTGACCGACCGGTTAAAGGTTGTCCCCAAGCGATATTAACCCAGCGGTCGAGAACCCCGAAGGAGCGGCCGTGGACACAGCGCAGAGGATCCTAGAGGCAGCTAGGAGGGTGTTTGCCGAGAAGGGGTTCGAGGCAGCTAGCCTAAGGGAGATCGCTGAGGAGGCGAGGGTCTCGAAAGCGCTCGTGCTCTGGTACTTCAAGAGCAAGGAGGAGCTCGTCAAGAGGATCGCTATGGAGTCTCTTCCAACAGGTGTAGCGGCAGCATGCATCGATAGGGGTTTGAGGGGCTCTGAGCTGGTGGCGTGCATCATAGACACGTTTCTCGATAGGTACCGCAGCGAGACCCAGAGGAGGCTCCTTATCCACAGCCTATCCCTAGCGCTCCGAAGCCCGGAGATCGCTAGGGAGCTTAGGGAGCTCTGCAGGAGGATGACTATAGAGGTGGCTGAGAGAGCCTACGGCTCTCGCACGCCTCGAGACATGGCTAGAGCTAGGAGCTTGTTCGGGGCTCTGCTTTGCCACGCGATAAGCCCAGTGGAGGAGATGGGTGTGGAGGAGCTTAGGAGAGCTCTCGTAGAGCTCTTCTCGCCAGCTACCTAGAGAAGCTCTCTAGCTACGTACCTAACCATGGGGTCAGGGATCTCGTAGCGCGTACCCCTCTTCTCTAGGTAGCCGTACCTAACGAGGTTCTTTATGAGTGTACTGAGCCTCTTGTCGCTTATGGGCCCAGCTCTAGCCACGACAAACGCCTTAATGCTGCTCCAGCTAGACGCCCCTAGCGCAACAGCCTTGAGTATAGCTGCGTACCTAGCTCTGGAGGGGGCTATCACGCGCTCTAGCTCAGCTAGCACGAGCCTAGCGCCCTCCTCAACAACCCTCTCCAGAGCCTCCCTATGACCAAGCCTCTGAACAGCCCTGTAGTAGCCGTAGAGCGTTAGCCATCCCGGAACCCCGTCTAGAACGCTAACAGCCTCAGAGATCTCCTCGCGGCTCGCTGGAACCCTAGCCTCCTCCATCCCCCTACGCAGAAACTCCTCGCTTTGCTCCACGCTAAACCTCTCAAGCCCTATCTCCCTCCTAGCCCTCCCGAAGAGAGGCGCCTCCGGATCCTCAAGCCTTAGAAAGTCCCTTAGGACCCCCACCTCGCTACCAGTCAAAACAATCGTGACCCTATCTAGGTTATCCACAGCCCAGGCAATCAAGCCGTCGTACCTAGCGTTCGAGAACCTAGCGTACTGAGCCTCGTCTAGAACAAGAACGAACCTCGTACCCTTCTTAGAGCAAAGCGCGCTGAGCTGCCTCAGCAGGTCCACGAACCTGAGCCTCCTAGCTATAGATAGGTCTACCTCTACAAGCGGGAGCGATATCCTCAAGCCCTTAGCAACCTCCCTTACCGCTAGCCCAAGCCTCTCGAGAAGGCTAGCTCTAGACGCAACATCCCTAAGGATCGCTCTCACGAGAGAGCTCTCCTTAACGACACCCTCCGAGAAGTAGAGCTCCCTAACATCCACTAGAGCAAATGGCTTGCCGCAGAGCCGTAGAGCAACCCTAACAAGGCTAGACTTCCCCACTCTGCGAACGCCATAGACTATGATGAGCCTCTCGCCAGCCTCAATAGAGTCTAGGAGCTCCCTAAGCTCGCGCTCCCTATCGAAGAAGTCCCTAGGATCCTCCTTGGGCGCAGGGTCGAACAGCATTACTGGCTCCCCCCGCTAGCAGCTAGCTCCCCCCGCCAGTAAATACCTTCGCACCTAACATCCCCTCAACTACATCACCTAAGAGAACCAGCACCGCGAACCGCACAGCTCACGCTCCTCTACACCCATTGTTTTCCACGGGCACCGAAAGAGCCCTTCATCTAGCCCAACCCGGGTTCTTGGGTTTGGAGGGTGCGCAGAGCGGTACTGATGAAATTGAATAGAGTGCCTCGATCTTCGCCGATGGCGTTGCAGGCCATCGCTGGACTTACCCCCGGTACTTATAGGGGGGTGTATATCTGCGCTGCGCTGCGGGGTTTCCTCGCTGGATTGGGTACTGGTCGTGGTGGGTACGGGGATTTAAAAG
>JAADCV010000037.1 GCA_013154235.1 Thermoproteota archaeon
AGAAGCTGAGGAGCAGCGGAGCACATATAGTCATAGCTACGTGGGGAGCGCCGTTCGTATCCTTCCTCGCAGTAGGGCTAGCTATCTATCTCCTAACGAGCGTCTAAAATCAATCAATAACTTCGATGCACACGATCTTGTCAGTCGCTTGGTAGCGCTTAACGTGTTTACCAGCCTCCAGAGGTACAGCAACTACTCGAGAGTTACCAAGTCTCATCACCTTTACAACGTCTCTATATCCAATGTTTCTGAGTCCTAGTACCACAGCAACATTCGGATACTCCTTTGCAAGATTCTTGAGACTCTCAATTTTATCTATTTGCTCACTAATGATTTTCTGAACCTCTTTTAGCGGTGGATAGCTTACGGTATCGATATAGAATCCGCAACCTCTATTGTTGAACGTATCGATACATAGTCCGATACTAGTCCTTGCACCATCAACATCGATAATGTAATCGGTGCATCCATCATCAGCGTCAACGTCGATCACTCTGTATCCTCTGGCAGAAATCGTTTCGTTAATTACGTCATCGATGAGACACTCTATCTCCCATTGGAAATTCTCTATGAGCTCATTTAGCTTCTCTATTGTTTCACTATCAATTTCTGAGGTATAGTACTCGATCTCGATTCTAGCTGTGGCCGTTTTGACGGTGTGATTGATATACCATCCTGAATAGGCGTATCTGCCGCGGCTTCTGAATTCAATAGATAGACTCGATTTGCCGCTCCTGTATTCTTCAAGAACTTTCTTGAGTGCTTCTTCAATTGCATCGATCACATCGGTATTAAGTGCATTGAAGACGCGCTCAGATTCAGGACAAGAAGGACAAGATGTTTTTACGAGGGGCATGTTTTCAGCCGTTCTAACTGTATAAACAGAGGGGTTAAAATATGTTCTTGAACGTTGTAAGCGATCCTCGACATTTATGCCTAGGGATCATATCTCGGTGGTGATAGCGTGCTGAGAGCGAAGATAGTGAAGCTCCTCGGAGGAGAGAAAGAGCTTGAGAGGTTCATCGAGAGGTGGAGGAGAGCGTCTATCAACGATTTCGTTAGGGCGCTTATCGAGACCGCTGGAGATCCTAGCGTGTTAGGGAAGTCGCCTAGCCCTTCCAATCCATCCGTTTTTCTCTTCGCTTCGCAAAGTGTGTAGAGGGCGGAGAGGTGCGTCGACGCAGTCTCGCTGCTATCGAGGTCGATGGCTTCGACGGGGAGAGCATCGAGGTGCTCGGGCTCAGGATACGCGCGAGCGCCCTAGGCAAGGTCGTGGCTGCGTACAAGGATCTAGACAGCGGCAGGTTCATCCTAGTAATCGTTCCTAGGTGTAGGGACGAGGTGATCAGCGTGCTAGCACCGAGGAGCGTACCTAGAAGGATGCAGCCGATACACAGCTTCGTCGTTGGCAGGAAGAGGCTCGCAGATATCTACGGAAACCCCGTCGTTGAAAAGAACGGTAGGTTGGTTGCGCTGACACCCGAGGGCGAGAGGGAGGTAGATCCCAGCCAAGTCATCGAGAGGGTGGAGAAGGAGATCGTGTGGAGGTGGCTAGTCACCGAGGCTGCGGCTCGCGAAGCGATCGAAAGAGCCGCTAGAGCGAGGAGAGAGCCCTCGAGCACGGAGCTGGCGATCGCGCTGATGGAGGAGAGGGGGGAAGCCAAGGAGATTCTTCGGAGGTACGCGCTCCTAACGAGGGGCGTAGACCCCGACGAGCCTAAGCCAGAGGATCTAGCGGCGGTCGCCAAAGAGCTAGGCGTTCCGCCAGAAGCCCTAGCGCCGTCCACGTGGATCGAGGTCGAGCTCCGGGTAGACGGCTACTGCATCGCTAGGAACGGTAGGAGCTTCATCGTTGGGAAGTGCGTGGGGATCGGATCGAGGGTGAAGATCGTGAGAATTATGTCTAGGGCTGATACGCTCGAAGACGCTGCTAGGGAGCTAGCTAGGCTCGTGGAGAGCTACAGCGTTGAGTACGCGTCTCCCGATGCGCTGGCAGCCCTAGTCAAAGTTGCTCCAGACCCGGTGAGAGTCGTTGAGAGCGCTAGAAGGCTAGGGATGCACACGATCTGCGAAGTAATCAAGGTGGCAGCCGAGAGAGGTAGGGATCTAGCAATCGAGCTGCTGAGGGAGAAGCTGCGAGACGTGGACTGGAGAAAGGAGGTGAGGCGAATCGAGAACCGGGTTGCCAGAGGAGCAGACCCATGGAGATTCGTAGTCAACGAGTATCTCTGTGGACTAGATCTTAGGGAGGCGCTCTCGCCCGAGGTAGCTAGCGAGATAGATAGGATAGCGAGGATAGCATCCATACTGAGGGAGCAGTACCAAAAGATGCTCGAAGCAAAGAGGAGAGCAGCCATTGAGCGGGAGGCAACGAGGATACTCTCGAAGATCCCGAGCTACGCGAAGGCAGCGGTAGCGGTCGAGACTGTCGATGGGGTGAAGGTGTATCCAGCAACAGTCGAAGAAGGGGTGGTGTATCCAGTAGCTCCACCAATCAAGAACATGGTTGCCGAGCTACACGCATCAAAACTGCTGAAGCTAGCGAGAGCCAGATGCGTAGTGATAGAAACGAGCGAAAAAGGGATCGAGATACACGAGTGCGAGCCGAGCAATGAAGAAAAAGCGTTCGAGATCAAACACGAGGATAGATAAAGTCGCGGCGAACCTTAGTCGCGCACCATTTACCGTTAAGTTTGTAAGCGATTACTACGAACTTCTCGTCCTCATAAGCGATGAATAGTCGTTTTGTACTCAATGGTATACCAAGGAAATAGCAGATCGATTCAAACCTCTTTCTCGGTATGATGATCTTTTTGATACCTCCTTCTAGAATTATTCTAATGGTCGAATTGTTGGTAGAGTTAGGAACTATTGTTGCATCGAATCCGGGGAGGAAACCCATGTTTCTCACCGTACATCTATTTGGAGCTAGATATATTTAAGTATTTCGCTCTTGGCTCAAGATCGCGCATAAATAGCTGTGTTGGATATGCGGTTGCGGTGGCGATGATGGATGCTAGGTACGTTTACTCGGTTGCGACCGGAGCGATGTCAGCGTCGTTCCTCATAGCGATAGCTTACGGTGTTCTGGACTCCGTCGTGCCGAGGCTAGGGCTATCACCGACCGAGAGCGCCGTCATCACGGCGATCCTCAGCACGATCGCCCTCGTCCTATCTGCGGCGAGCATCTGGAGATGCGTTAGCGAGTGGTTCGAGGTCGAGCGGGTGGAGATAGTGTCGAGCAGCGTAGAGATGAGCGAGGAGGAGAGGCAGAGAGTCGAGGAGAACGTGCGGGAAGCAGTTAGATCAGCGCTGTGCGTGATACTCGGGTGGAGCCTAGCGATATCAGCAGCGTCTGCTGCGGCAGTCATTCTCGGAGCCATTAACGCCGTGTCTCCATCCAAGGATCTAGCGATCGCTATATCGGCAGCCGCGCCCGCGACAGTAACGATGATCCAGCTAGCATCTACGCGTTCCTCCACAGCTCCCTCTCAAGAACCAGCCTCCTCCTAGCCTCCTCGATCTTCTTAGCGTCGTAGACAACAACATCGATACTAGTAACTTTGATCGGAAGGTCGCTGAAGAGATTTCTGATAGAAGTTTTAATTACGTCCTCAACGCTGATGTTAGCCACCTCAAAAACCTCTTGATCTCGTTGCTTAACTCAGCCCTTATAATTATGGTCATCTTCATATTCCCTACCCCAAGTACTATATCTTCACAGCTATTTAAATAGGTGACGGATGTGGAGGGAGTAGAGCGATGATATGCACACGACCTAGATCCACGAGTTCTATCGGTGCGCACCTCTCGATAGAGAAGCGATAGATGTGTAGGGCACGGGAGGCAGAGCGACCTACGAAGGCATTCGGCTTCTAACGGTGCGCAGACCGCAGAAGATACATCTTGGACTCGCTCACCACGAGCATAGCGAGGATCATCGATGCTCCTCCAGAGCTGTTGGTGCGCATATCCACAGTAGCAGTATATAGCTGCTGACAAGCCTCGAGCTAATCTGCTGAGAGAGGTATCGGTGCGCAGATCTGAAGAGAGCAAGAATGATGTTAACGCTACGGATAGGTAAGCACATCGCGTCGGTGCGCAGACCCAGCAAGATAGATTCTCCGCAACCGTTTCCAGCACCGAAGCACGCTCTCAGAGCACCGTCCGAGCGCTGTAGGTGCGCACACCCAACGAGAGAAGAGATGGAAAGCGATTGCTCTATTCGGCTAAAGTTGTTGAGAATCCTTAGCGGCGAGATGGTGCGCAGACTTACAGAGAGCAGGAATAGAATGCTTAGATAGTGGCTATGAGGGCTGAGGTATGTGACGGTGACGTGTGTTGGTGCGCGGGCTCGGAGAGAGAAGCGTAGGGCGACAAGCACTTGACCCCGCAATGCTAGCTATGGTATCGGGTGCGCGAAGAAATGGTGCAGGTCTATTGCGCAGTTCTTGATCTGGGATACGATGTTCTCCACGACATCTTCCTCATCGTTGGGAAGAGCCTTAGCGCAGCGCTAGATAGATACGGTCTCGTGGACGAGATCCAGAGCGCCCTAGACGCCTACGTCGTTGGGTCTGCTAGGGAGATGATGGATATCGTCGAGGATAGGGCTCGCGATCTCAGAGCGAGGTTCAAAGTGAGGAGAGTCGTCAGCCGAGAGGTTTGTGAGGTAGCGAAAGAGATCGAGAGGCTGATCGTGGAGGCGTTAATGGCTTTTCTAGACGATGAGGAGCCCGAAGAGGTCTTGGAGCTCCTACGCATAGCTGGAGACAAGCTCGATAGAATCGCAGGAAACGGGAGCATCGCTCTGCATAGAATCGAGGTCGAGACCACTGGGAGGAGATGTGATTTCGCGAGAGAATGCGTATTCTCATCAACCTGCTCAATGAGTGGCGACAGGTGCGGAAAGGCGAGGATAATCGCTAGAGCTCTCAAGGCGCTCCTAGAGCGATACGGCGCGTGTAGAGAAGGTGTCGTGAGATGCATATCGAGAGCTCTCTACGAAACGACGAATCCTAGCGAGCTCGCGAAGATATGCGAGGAGTACTGCCGCTGAACCGCCGCTGCTATGCATAAATGATCGGCGGTAGGGAAAGATCCGGGTGACGCTATGGAGCTCCGAGACGTTGCGAGGATTCTCGAAGGTATGGGGATGAGAATCGAGCTGAACGAGGAGATAGGGTCGCTGAGTACGTGGATCGACGAGAGGGCTAGGCTAGACGTGTACCGCAGCGAGGACGGTGCGCAGGGCATCATCTGTGCTTACAGCGAGCTAGGGAGCTTCTGCGCGAGGATAGCGGTGATCAGGAGCGAGCGCGACATCGAGAAGCTCGTGGAGGTAGCTAGGAGGGTCTCAGAGCTCACGAAGATGGGCTTCGAGGTCGAAGACCCGTCGCTGTACAGACCCGCGTTCACGGAGATCGTTCTCGGAAGCATCGAAGATCCCAGAGTGAAGATCGTGGCGAGCGAGAGAGGCTTCGAGATCCTAGGAGAGGTTCTCGCACCATCAACAGCCCTGCGCAGCATCAAGGAGGCGCTCGCGAGGCACGGATTCGAGGCTAGGACTCCTAGGAGAGGCAAGGTGTCTCTAATCGAGGTGCGGATGGAGACCAGCGCCGAGAGGGCCGCGGAGGACGCCAAGAGTCTTGTCGAAGCCCTCAGAGAGATCGATCTGGGAGACGCTTGGAGAAAGACGGACGTTGCTCATAGAGTGGTCTCAGCGTACATCTTCGCCGCCACGAGGGACAGGATCGATCCCTACGCACCCACGTATCTAGGGCACGTAGCGAGGTGGCTAGGGATAGAGTTCGTAGATGGAGGGTCTGTGGCAGCGAGGCTAGCTATGACCGGAGCGCTTTGGCTCAGTGAGAGCGGTGCCGAGCTGATGGGTAGGGATCTAGTTGAGCTGATCGGAAAGAGGTACGCTGGGAAGATGCTGGTGGACGCAGCTAGGTGCGGAGCCTTCGCGGCTAAGCTGGCAGACGCTGCGGCTAGAAGCGTGGAGGTGCTGGATACGGTCGAGCCGTACCTGCGGTGGAACGCGCCCTCGGACTTCGTGACCAAGATCGCGGAGAGGAGCCTAGCCCACCAGATCCCGGAGATCATCGCGAGGATCAAGAGGCTCCTCGTGACCGAGCCAGCGATCCTCGCGACCGCAAACAGGTCTCTAGCGAGCAGGCTGATCGGGACTGTGTACGACGATGCCGTCCTAATCGCTTCAGCAGCCCACGGGTCGCCCGATCACCCAAAGCTGAGGTGCTCGACAGATAGGTGCAGAGAGCTCGTGATAGGCGCGTTAGCAGCGTCTCCCGAGGGAGAGATAGCGTTCGCTGTGAAGATCCCCGGGACGGGCATAGCTGCTCCGGTCATAGCTAGGAGCGCTGACGAAGCCGCAGAGAAAGCAGCTAGAAACATCGGTACGCTGAGGACGTACGCATCCATCGTGACGAGGCTAGCCGGGAGATTCGTACTACCGCTCGGAAGTGTCATCGAGGTTCGCAAGGTTCAGCACCGAGGCGAGAAGCTGAGGCTCATCCTCGTAAGAGCGCTGCCCGGCTTCGCAGTGCCCGAGGGCATAGCCAGGGCAATGATCGGCCCGGGAGGCAAGACGATCCTCTACGACGCTACAGACACTAGGCTCGTAGAGATCGTTGCGGCCCTCGCGAGGAGAGAGGCCGGTAGAGAGCCTAGAGCGCTGGCTCCCTAGCTCCAACCACGCTTTTTCTCCCTACCCTCCTCTCCATCCTCGTGTCGTACACCGCGTCTCCAAACGCGTAGAGGTTCTCACCGATCCTCACGAACCTCGTCAGGATCTTCGAGGCTACGTAGCTGAACTCCTCAAGCGCCGCGATAAGACCCCTCAGCTCGACCTCGGTGTAGGGCTCGCGAAAGAGGAACGGCTTGAGCTCTCGGAGCGCCTCAGCTACCTCCTCCTTGGTGTACACCTCGACTCCTCGAACCAGCAGCAGGGTCTGACCAACTTGAAACGCTACACCCTTTAGCTGATCAGCGTCCATCTCCTTCAGCGCTGCGGCGAGTCCATCTCTCCGAGACGCGATCATGTGTAGACCCTCCGCGTATCTACGGGGATCTGAGGATCTGAGGATCGGGAGCAGAGCCCTTCGAAGACTCGTCTTGGCGAACCACGTCAGTACCTTCCTAGATGCCTTCAGCACCTTGAGGGGAACGTCCCTCGGAACCGGTCTAGACACGATGCATGGGTGGAGCTGCCTGTGCAGCGAGTAGGTAGCTAGAACAGCGTTGTTCAGCTCATCTGGAATACCCTTGAAGCACTCCACGATCACCCCGCTCTCCACCCTAGCGAGATTAATGTTCACCCTCTCGCTCGAAACACCCAGAGCCTCGCCAACCTCCCTAGCCATAGCCTTGCACACGCCGTGAAGCCAAGAGATCCTCTCCGGCCTCGGAGCAGGATCGAAGTCCACCGCCACCACGACGTCCACATCCCTAGAGCTCGGGCTCCCGAAAACGTTGAACACCACCACGCCGAGACACCGCCGAGACACTGGGCACCGCCCATTTTATGCAGAGGCTGCATCGATAGGTGCGGGTCTAGGCCGTGCGCGTCAAGATAGTTGAGTACCAGATCGTGGAGAGAGAGGTTTTCGGAGCGAGGCTAGTCCTGCTGAGGAAGGCTGGTGAGAGGAGCGCTACGATCAGAAAGGACACGTTCCTCAAAGCTCTTGAGAGGGAGGACGACTCGGAGCTCCAGAGCCTCTCCCAAGCACCCTTCTTCGTCGTGGAGGCGAGCGACGGAGGAGAGACCATCTCGGTAACCGTCTCCAAGCTGCCGAGATCCAAGCTAGTTCCCTTCCCATCGAGGCTCCTCAGAGCATCGCTCCTATCCACCGAGAAGGAGAGCACAGAGATTAGAGAAGCGATAGAGATGATAGATCCGGAGAAGACCGTTTCCTTCGAAAGCGAGGAGCTCCTCCTAGCAGACGTAGCCTACAGCGGAGACCAGAGGCTCCTGATAGAGACCCAGCACTTCACGATCCATCTACCACCAATAGCGGAGCCCGAGGAAACCAAGGCAGCGGAGAAGAAGACCAAGGCAAAGAAGAGGAAGAGGAAGAAGCGCAAAGCGAAGAAGAGCGGAAAAACGAGGAAAAGCACCAAGAAGAGGAAGCGGAAGAAGAGCAAGAAGTAGAGCATATTAACCGAATTAGCAGATCGCAGCTCGCGGAGCCACCGGCCCCGCTCCGCAGAACCGGCCAGTGGCGGTTCTGCGGGGACTCTTCATTGCTTGGGCATCCAGTACATTAACCATCCCGTGTACATCATTAGGCTCCCAACAATCCGTAGCATTCACGCCGTTTTCGTGATCTCGATCTATGATGCCGCTGCACTCCACTCCACCATCCTCCGCTTCTCGTACTCGATCTCCTCTTCACGCTCTTTATCATCCTCGTCGCCCTCCGAAGTCCTCAGACCAATGTTCCTCATCAGTATCTCGCTCATCGCTTATCACCTCCCTAGCCTACTGCTCGTACTCCTTAAATATCGCTTCTAGCTCCTCCTCGCTGATACCCGGCTCTCTCTCCAGCTCCTTGTACCGTCTAGCGCAAACCGATCTAATTCTTTTCCATAGGTCGACGAGGCTCAGCAGGAGGCAGGTGATCGACACGGCAGCGAGGCCGATCATCGTGACGATCACGGCGTCCATCACTAGATCCGTGGGCAGCGGAGCTAGCTTAGCTACGATTCGCCCACTGACGTTCGCCCTCATCCAGCTCTCCGCGGATATGGTTCCAGCTCCCTTCAGCACGACAACGCCGTATCCCTTACACATCGAGTCACTGCACCTAACTTCACCAACGATTCTAGTGACGGTGAATCCGCTAGGAACCTTCAGCTCTCCAGCCACTGGCGCATAGATAGTTCCGTTCGCGCGTATCTCTGTAGCCGGATAGCCATCGATGATCAATAGGCTAGCAACCGAAGCGTTCCGAACATCGAGACTCGCGAACCTAGGCGGGAAACACAGTATCTCAGGCACGGTAACAGCAGCAAAGATTAGCGTGGTGATCAGCGTAGCTATGGTCACAATCCGCAGATACCTAGCTACCTCTAGCCACCGAGGCAAGGATAGTGACACCCGTTAAATTCGCGCCGTCTTAGCTACGTGGATCAACCACGGAAATTAATGCACGACTCTCGTTTTCATCTCAACCCGAAGTAGAATGGCTTCACCTCGAATCTCCTCTTCTCGAACTCCCGAATCAGCTCAGCGACGCTCTCCGAGATTGGTTTTGGTGGAATCGTTGGGAGCACTGGGTAGAGAATCGCTACGCGTCTAGGGTCTAGCGGGATGGATCGAGCAACGAAAGCCTTCTCCCGAGCCAAGAAGTGAGGCTGGATAATCACACGGTCATCGAATCTAGTCACCGTAGCTCTCTCGATTCTAGCGCTGTACAGCACGGGCTTCATCAGCTTCCTGAGCCAGTCGTCAACAACGACCGCGTAGATCACACCGTCTGGGCTGCAGAACCGCTCAGCGTAGTCGAAGCTCAGCGTGAAGTAGGTAACGTCGTCCCGAATACCGTGATCAATCACGCCAGACACGAGGTTCCTCCGAGCACCGAAACCATCGACGCCCCTGTAGACCACGAACGGTGTCGGTAAGCGAGTGACTGCCTCGTTGTACGCCTCGCAGAACCTCTCATCGCCCTCAGAGCACCTCTCGGCGAGAACCATCAGCCTCCCGAGCATCCTAGCGCCAACGCTAGAGCGAGCGGCGAGCATAGCGCTTCCCAGACGCGTAATCGATGCAGCTAGCTATATGCACAGAAAGGCTTGGCGTCGAGGGCGGGATTTGAACCCGCGCGGGGTTTACCCCCACCGGCTTAGCAGGCCGGCGCCCTGCCAAGCTAGGCGACCCCGGCACCGAACCAAGAAACAGGGGCGGTGCGGAGAACAAAAGCATAGCGATCAACCGTCCTCGATCAGCTCCCTAGCCTCCTCCTCGCTCGGAATAAGCTTCTTTAGTACCTGCTTGAACTCCTCGCTGACATTCTCGTGATGAATGATCTCGTAGATATCCATCAGCAGCCTCGGTAAGGTTACTGCCCGCAGATTATTTATCTTGATCATCAGCATATCGATCAACTGCCTTTCCCTCGGGTTCTTGGGCTCGTAGTTCATTAGTGCTATCATCGCCCTCGTCTTGTACTCGTAGAGCTTCATACCCTTTCACCCATAAATCCCTTGACCTCCGAGTATATCTTCTTGAACACCGGGTTGCTGCTCAGCTTGTCGTGGTACTTTTCGAGCACGCTCATCACTTCGGCGAGACATCTCTTCAGAACCTCCTCCTCGCTCTGAGCCTGAGCAGCAACCTCCTTCGCGTACCTTATCAACGCTCTTACGACTCTTCGTTCGCCGTTCGTAGTGGCGTATATCTCCTTCAGCTTCTCGTCGCTGAACTGCGGTGCCCTGTCGTTGAATCTTATCCATGCAAGCTCCTTCAGTTCTCCATTCGCTTCAACTCTCGCTAGGATGTAGTACTGATCGCTATGTCCACGGCTCGAAACGTCTTTTCTGATGATGAGCAGGTCGCCGGGATTCACGAGGTATTCTCCCTCGACCAGCACACCCTTTCTGTAGGCCGGTACCGCAGGCTTCAGGAACTCTATTGACCCGTTTTCGAGGTTAACGCGCGCCACAAATGGTTTTGTACGCACAGTCTTCGGATTACGCACCAGATCAATTATCACACTCAGCGACATGTTCCACACCGAGAACAGCTCGAATCGGTAATTTTTAAGCGTTACGAACACCGGTTACGAGCAGGCGTCTCGACGAAAGATTATTAGACCCGTTTTCACCTACTTGGAAATCGGTGAGGTGCATGGCTAATATCAAACTCCCCGAGTATCTAGATCCTAAGGCTTTGGAATGGCTACGGGAACGAAACCTTCTGCCCGACGGTGCGGAGAAGCCCGTTGATCCCGTAACGATGCTGGCGATGCTTGCCGAGGCGATCAGGTACGGCAAGGAAGAGGGCTACGGATACGAGATCGAGACATTTGGCGATGACAGCTACTGGACAGTGATCCACGTATGGAAGGCCAGTCAGTTCGATGCGGTCGCAATCATAGGCGCTCAAGACGAGTTCGCTGCGTGGGCGTGGAGCTGAAAAACGCTAGATCCTAGATCTTTGGAACCACGAGATATACATCCGTTTCCCTCCTGCGTTACGTACACCGCTTTTTCAATTAGCTTCTCGACTCCTCTACACACATTGTCCTCGGGATTCTCTAAGCAACCATTCTTGATCATAGCAACGGTGAAGTGCTTACACGAACCCTCCTTCGAGACCCGTACACCGCTGCCAGACGTGTATACCTTCATTAGCAGCGCACCGCAGATCCCGCATCTCACCTCGTCTACATCGATTAGGTTGCCGAACTCGTTCCTAATCGTGTAGCTCACGACCCTTAGCGGAGGCCTCCCAACGCTCCTAGCGCAGAGGCTCACGATCCCACCGCGTATCTGCGGGTTGCACCAGTTTTATGCATAGAGTACCGTGAGTCGATACAACGTATATTTCTCGGCTTTGACGAGGTAGCAACGGGTGGGCCCCCGCATGAGTGGGACGAGGCTGAAGATAGACGGCAACATGACTGTAGAGGGGTTCGAGACCGTTGCCAAGGCGTGGGTGCTCGCGGGCGTTAACCACGACGCTGAGATGAGGCTAGTCAAGGAGGAGGTCAGCGCTATGCCTCTCCGCGAGATCTACAGGCTCGCGTCGGTGATAGCGAGCCTAGCGAACTACGCGCTAGTCGAGGGAGAAGGGTACAGCGTTATATACGAGTACAGGCCGCTGTCCAAGGTCTCGCGACCAACGTTCTTCGCGTCCCTAGCCATGTCCCTAGATAGCCTCTGCGAGGCGGTTGCGGTTCTCGCACTCAAGAAGCTCGTGATCGCAGTCGTCGTCAACGACGATCTCCTAGGTTTCTGCTCGATATGCGTGGAGAAGGAGAAGGGCAGGAAGTTCCTGCTGATGTCCCTCACCTCCGAAGCCGCTACACGCGTCGCGCGGAGGGAGGGAGGGCTGAAGCAGTTCGTGAAGGCCCAGCGCGCCGAGGATGGCGCGATAGAGCTGTCGCTGGATAGGGAGGGCATGAGGCGGGTTCTGAGAGAGATGACGAATGCTTCGAGCAGGGTCATCGAGAACTACGAGAACGATACGAGGCCGCTGCTCGTCATCATACAGGATCAGTTCTCCCTGAATGCTCTCGACAAGCTGAGGAAGGTGGCTGAGGAGCTTGGGTTCGCCGAGGAGCTAGAGAAGGAGTTCGGCCGCGTCATCATATCCGTGGAGGAGAGGCGCGACACGGAGGAGGCTCGAAAGGTGGCGAGGGGCGGAGAGACGCAGAACCTCGTCGCGGTCGAGGTAGAGGACAAGATGATTGGGCGCACCGTTACCATTACGCTGCCGCTCCGCGACCCAGAGTGGAGCCTCGACGATATCTACAGCGATATACGGAGCGAGGTGCAGCAGCTACTCGTCGAGCCCATGAAGCGTGGCGCTCCCTACGCAGCGAGGGGCCTCCTGATAGCGGGGCCACCCGGAGTAGGGAAGACGGTGATTGCCCACGCGATAGCTCAGGGCCTCGGAGTCAAGGTGCTCACGCTCCTGCCCGGGCTATACAGATCGCAGTGGTACGGCGCCACCGAATCCATACTCCTAGCGATATACAGGGAGATCAGGAGCAGGAAGGACTTGCTTATCCACGTGGACGACGCGGACTTCCTGATGCGGAGAGCGAGCCACATGCACGCCGCGTTCGTAGCCGAGGTCTCGACGTGGCTAGCCATCCTCCAGGACAGGGAGAGGCCGCCGGTGGTGTTCACCTCGAACCTCCTCGAAGCGATAGACCCAGCGCTGCTGAGGCCCGGAAGGATAGACGGGGTCGTGCTGGTTGGGTACCCCAGCTTCGAGGATCGTGCGACGATAGCTAGGAGGCTGGCGAGGAGGTACGGATTCGAGATAGGGGACGATGAGGCCGAGGAGATAGCTAGGCTAACGAGGTGGTTCAGCCCGGCAGAGATAGACGCCGCGATAAGGATAGCCCTCGCCAAGGGAGGCGGAGAGCTGAGGATGAGCATCGTCGAGGAGGTCGTCAGGAGGTTCTCGATAAACATCGACGAGAGGAGAGCCATCCAGGAGAGGATAAGAGACTTCGCCAAGAGGCACAGCCAAGGAATAGCCATCGTCTACGCACCGAGAGAGACGCAGATATAAGCACCCGAACCGCTTTTCGCTTGGTGAGCGAGGGAAGCAACCGATCGCAACCGCGCGGGTTGCGGGCTCACTAAGCCGCGGGCCAGCCGCCCCCCGAGACCCCGAGCCTGTGAATCCCGGCTCCGATGAGCGATGATCCACACCTTCAAAAGCTCTTCCTCTATACACCTCCCGGTGCTAGGCATGTGGGTACTGCTCGATACCTGCGTGGGATACCGGATCTCTAGGTTCGTCGCTAGGGAGCTGAGGAGACGTGGAAAGAGGTTCAGAGCCATATTCTTCAGCGGCGTCGAGAAGAGGGTCAGGACAGCTCCAAACACGAGGTGGGTTAGGGACAACGATGACGACACGATCTTCGAGACAGCGAAGAGGTTAGCGAGGCTCAGCGGAGGGAGAGTCATTGTGTTCACGACCGATAGATGGCTAGCGGAGAGGCTGATAGAGGCGGGAATCGCAGTGTGTTTCGCGAGAGGTGCTAGGCGCGCGATTCCCAGAATCGTGTTGAGATGCATCGAGGAGGCTCTCGAGGATTTTAGCGCTGGGGGAGGATTCGAACCTCCGACCACGGGGTTAACAGCCCCGCGCTCTACCAGCTGAGCTACCCCGGCGCCCCACCGAATGTCGAATGTCGAAGGTTGTTAGGTGCTGAGCTATAAACCCTGCTCTCCATACCCTCAGCTTCTCCAAGCTGCGCCACGAGGCTTAGCGCTCTGCACCTTCCGGACTTCACTCCGCTGCACGGAGACTCCGCCTGCACCGGACAGAGAGAGGTGAGGGCTTGCAACGCCGGCCTTGTCCATCATCACTCCTAGGCTCATCGTGGGTAAACGCGCGTCATCGCCCGATCCCAGGGCTAGGCGCCGAGCTTATTAAGCTCCATCACGCTCCGAATAGTGGGTGAAACCATGTTCATACGCGTGTCTCGGAGGGCTAGGTACAACTACGCGCTGGTTGTAGGTGCTAGGAGGGCTAGAATCGCTAGGGTATCCAAGAACGGGTTCGCTCTAGAGGTGGTACCTAGCAGCGTCGAGGACTCGGTCGAGGTCAGGCTAGGCACGTACTACGCGGTGAACGTGCTGCTCGGGTGGTACGGAGCTAGAGTCGTCGAGCGAAGAGGTGATAGAGTCGTGATCGAGCCCAAGCCCATGAGCGGAGCCGAGCTGCTGAACCTCTTCCGCTACCTCTCTGGAGTCGAGGTGGTTAGCGAGCGCTCGCCAGATCGAGACCTAGACATCGTTGACGTCGCTAGGTATGTTGCGGAGGTTCTGAGGAGGGTCGTGGCTATGAGAGCCGTGCACGCGGTGGGGTCACCATCTTGCAGGATCGGTGTGCTGCTAGAGAGGAACCGGAGGCTAGCAGACCTAGTGGTACACGCTGAGGGTAGCGTGATCGAGAGAGCCGTTGTCAAGCGCGGGAGAAGCGGAGTCGAGACGAGGAGCGGGGTTCTGGTTAGCTGGGAAATCGCGGAGCCGTCTCCTAGGCTGCTGGACGCCATGCTCGTAGCACTCCCCCTGATCCGGTGACGACACGCGCAGGCTCCTAGCAGCAGCCGTACCGATAACGATGTTCCTAGCTGCTGTGACGCTCGATGCTGTGCCCATCAAGGCGGCGCGCGTCGAGAAGACCATTGCTCTGAGACCCGGAGACACGGTGCCGGTGATAGGCATGGTGTATAGAGGCACCGTCGGTAGCTCGGCGATCTTCAGCGATTCCAGCGGAGGAGAGCTGCGTCTCCACCTAGGTGGGTCTCGCGAAGTTTCTTCGATCTCCGGAGCAGGGTCATGAACGCTTGTCCTCTCCAGCCCCGCACCTCTATCCGCAGAGGTACGTGCGCTGCGCTACATGCATCAACGCGCGGCGATCCGGGGCGCTAGCCAGCGCTGAGAGACAGGGCTGTGCGTAGCTGGATCCCCACCCCCTTTAGCTAGGTGCTGATGGCTGCAGAACCCAGAGCCAGAGAAGAGAAGAGAAACAGAGAAAAGAAAAAGAGAAAAGAGAAAAGAAGCGGGTCGCGCACCAGCTTCTTCTCCATGAACCGCTTCGTAGACAACCGAAGCAGATCAAACCAAGTCAACACACGTCAACAAACCAACGAAACAAAAACCGAGAAGCACCCTGTAGCCACCACATCGCTCCACACAGCCCAGCCAACACAGACAGCAAGACCCCCAGCTAGCAGCGGTGCACACCCAGAGAAACCCTGCCTAAACCCAGAGACGAGACCCCCACCAAGATCGCGCCGCCCATACCGAGCGTGTTAGTGCGTGTTAGTGCGCAGCCCCCTGAAGAAGAGCGATAGATGTGTAGGGCACAGAGGCGCCAGCGATCATCGCGAGGCCCTCTGGCTGGAGGCTGGAGACGGTGCGCAGACTCGGAGAGTCCAGCAGTTGAGAGCCGCAGCGCTCCACCAAGAGCCATCGCGAGGCATCGTCAGAGGTGTCGGTGCGCAGACCCCTAGAGAGACACCGTAGAACCACTCGACATCTTCATGCTCGGAGCCTTGGAGGAGAGACGGTGCGCACACCCAGAGAAACAAGTCGTAGAGAGCCGGGTCATGCACCGGGACGCGCGGCTAGCGCGATATCAGAGCTGTAGGTGCGCAGAGCCGACGAGTCTAGACATAGATGCTTAGCTCGGTGGTAAGGTATTTCCATCGATGGGCTCGGAGATGATTTCGGAGGAGTAACGGTGCGCAGACCGCAAGAGGGCAGAGATAGACGTTGACGAGCGTCTCTGGGCCCACGAACGTGCCTAGAGGCGGGCCTGTTGGTGCGCAGAGAGCGAGAGAGCAGGAATAGAATGCTTAGATAGTGGTTATGAGGGCTGAGGTATGTGACGGTGACGTGTGTTGGTGCGCGGGCTCGGAGAGAGAAGCACTAGGAGGTCGAGTGACGCCCGGCAACGAGGATGCTGGGAGAACGGTGGAGAGCAGCGAGAGGAAAAGGATCTGCGAAGAGAAGAGCTACCTCGATGCCTTCGACAGCCAGTAGAGACTTGTAGTTTCTTTGGGTTGTTTCTAAGGCTTCCACCAATACCTTGCTGGGCTCGTTACCGGAGCTTGTAGTTTCTTTGGGTTGTTTCACGATACTGTCTCTGTTACGGAGGTTACGCAGTGCTTGAGGCTTGTAGTTTCT
>JAADCV010000081.1 GCA_013154235.1 Thermoproteota archaeon
AATGCTGCGCTAGGGTCTATAGCAACAACCATTGGAGAGAGGAACAGCGGGAACTACATAACCGAGATAACCACAGTAACAGCAGTAGCAATAGCAACAACAACCATAGCAATAACAGCAAGAAAGAGATTGAGAAGGTAATGGTGTTGTGTTTCGCGATACTATCTATCTGTAAAGGAGGTTAGAGTGGAGGTTGCATGCTATGTCAAGTGGTGCTAACTAAGTTTTTGTACTACATTGGCTGCGCAACTCCGTACTGCTGTATTAGTCTCTCAATCGATGTTTTGCTTAAGTTCCGTGCTTTGTTTATTCTTAGTACTCTTCTAGATCTGTAATGTTAGTATTTGCTTTGAGTATCCTCAGTCCGTCACTAGGATCCTCCTTGAATAGGTCGCGTCTTCTGGCTTCTAGGAGAAGAGGTTCTCGCCCCATGAACTGCGATGCCAGCAGTATTCTCTTACCTAGCTTGGTCGCTTTCTCGAAAAGGGGCATCATCTTTTCCTTGAACTCTAGCTCTCTTGCGCTGTGGTGGTCGAGGACCATTGTTTCGAGCCAGGGCTCTTCCACGACCTTGGCTAGGTTGGCTATGCTTTGCTCGAGGCTGCTGGTTCCGAACTTGTATCCCGCTAGGTATGTTGGAGGCCCATCGACTACAGCTATTCGTGGCTTACATGAATAGAACGGTTCTATCTGCTGTGGTAGTGGTGCACCTTCTATGTCTGAGGTAAAGAGCATTCTCTCCTCTCCATCATCTATGCATATCTCTAGCACGTACCCTAGTCTAGGGCTCTCGCCGTGCGGTACGGGGCTAGATATAGTGATTCTGGTTCTACCTATCGAAATCTCTGTACCATCACCAACAGAGATTTCGCTTACTAGGCCTCTAACTAGCTTGAGAAACCTGTACGCTCTTGCTCTCTGAGACGCGTTTATTCTAGCGCTAGGGTTCTTGATCACAAGCTTCTTCCCTTTTAGAACGCTGAGATCCATGAACTTTCCAGGGTCGTGGTGATCGTAGTGGTAGTGGGTTACGATAACTATGTCGCAGTCTCTAACCCTATCCTCTATAATCCTAAACGCCTCTAGAAGCGCCTTAGCTTCCAGCATGTGGGGAGGTAGCCCAAACCTTCGGGGCGCTAGCGCTGCAGAAGGATCTATCGCTATGATGACGTCGCGGGTCCTAACGATAGTGGCCATAGACCTAACTCCCATGCTTTCGAACGCTAGCAGCTCTATCTCCACGCTCTCGGCCACAAGCTACTGCTCTACGCACCCGTTTAAGCACGGCGGCATTCAATAAAGAGCGTCAAAAACCCATCAAGTTCGCTACAGCAAGCAGAAGCTCTCTACTCATCCCTCTACATAGCTTTATTCCAGCGAACCTCCTTATCCGCTAAGCGGCGGCTAGCTATGTGTAGGCTTCTAGCTCTTCACTGCATTGAGTGTAGGGAGCTAAGCAACGCTATCTCGCTAACGCTCGACGCGCTAGTCGAGGCCTCTAGCTTCGATTCTAGGCTTATCGCTGTAACCGCTGGCAGGAGGGAGAGCCATGGCGATGGCTGGGGCTACGCTCTAGCTCTCAACCGCGGAGGTGCACCCGCGGTAGCTCACGACAAGTTCATTCTTCCGATATTCTCGCAGTTCTCGCGAGAGGTTCTAGCCCAGGTTGCTAGGTTTCTAGGGGTTCGAGGCGAAGCTGCTGCTATACTGCATGCTAGAGCCGCTAGCCCTAGCGAGCCTCTTGGGTCTAGAGCTTCGCACCCCTACGAGTATAGGATTCGGGTTGGAGATGAAGAGGAGGCTACGCTCTACTTCGCGCATAACGGCGGAGCTAACAAGGATGCTTTGAGGAAAGAGCTGAAGCTAGCTAGGCACTACCACACCGATAGCTACGCGCTTGGGCTCTACATAGCTAGAGCTCTTGAGAGCTCGCAGTGCTTAGAGGAGAGGTGCTTAGCTAGAGCAGTTGCTGAGGCTGTGGGTAGGTTCTGCGTAAAGGATGGGAAGCCTCTAGGAGGAGTTACTGCAGCGCTGCTCGTGAGCGATAAGGGTTTCGCGCTAGTGGCTAGCTCGTGGTTCGACTCTAGCGATGAGCTTAGAGCGCAGTACTACCAGCCCTACGCTGCCCTCATTAAGAGGGGCGAGCGAGCGCTAGCGGTCTTCGCGTCTCCAACGGTTATAGATAGGCTTAGAGAGCTTGGCCTAGCGTGGAGGGCGAAGCCCATCGATGCTGGTGAGGTGATCGCTATTGATGCTCGAGCGGACTCTGGGTTCAGGAGGTTAGCTAGAATAGGTTAGGATACGTAGTACGCGTACTCGCTCTCCTCCTCAACGCTAACCAGCTCCGGCTTCTCAAGATCCTCTAGATACCTTCTAACAGCCTTCTCAGCCTCCTCGTAATCCACCTCCACGAACCTAACCTGGGTTCCCGGTGGGCACTGAGCTAGCTTATCGACGTCGGGTGGAAGCACGTGTAGCGCTACAGCGTAGCCACCGGTTGTCTGCGAGTCCGACATTAGCACTATGGGCAGCCCGCTGGGAGGAACCTGCACGTATCCCCTGTCTACCGGTAGGCTAGGTAGCCTACCTAGCTTGGTCGCGCTCTCTAGCTTAGGCCCCTCGAGCCTATAGCCCATTCTATCGGACTGCGGCGAGACCGTGTAGGTAGCTCTAAGCATCGAGTCTATATCCTCGAATAGGTCGCTGTTAACCCCCTTCGTAACCCTGAGCTCAACAACGCCTAGAGGGGCTCTAGCTAGCCTAACGTAGTCTGGCGCAATCATGCCGCTAACCCTACGCCAAGTGCTGTCTATATCGATGGGCTTCAGCGGAAGCCTATCACCAGACCTCAGATACCTCCCCTCGAATCCTCCGAAGCCCGCTCTAGCGTAGGTAGCCCTGCTACCTAGCACGGGCTCAACATCTATGCCTCCAGACACAGCTATGTAAGTAACGAAGCCGTGCATAGGTGGAGATACTCTGAGCCTAGACCCAGCCCTAGCTCTAATGGGCTGCCACTCTCTAACCTCAGCGCCGTCGAGCTCGACAACGCACTTAGCTCCGGTGACTGCAACTATAGCGCTAGAGAAGAACATCAGCTCTATTCCGCTCCCTATAACCTCGATGACAGCCTCCCTCGGATCGTTACCTACTAGGGCGTTAGCGTAGGCAGCTGCAAGCCTATCCATAGCTCCGCTAACCGGCACCCCTAGAGCCCGATACCCCCTCCTACCAAGATCCTGAACCGAGGCTATACCGCACGACACTACCTCTACGAAGCTCATTGAATCACCTCGCCTAGGTACACCCCCCTAAGCTTCTCGAACTCCTCCGGCTCTATCCTATAGAACTCGACTAGGTCCCCCGGCCTTATCGGCGTGGGGGGATCCCTCCTCGGATCGAACGTCTTCAGGGGTGTCCTACCAATAAGCCTCCATCCACCCGGGCTCTCTACACCATAGATCCCCGTTTGCCTACCCGCTATACCTACAGAGCCTGGAGCAACCCTAGTTCTCGGGCTCGGAAGCCTTGGGGTAGCTATCCTCTCATCAACATCCCCTAGGTATACGAAGCCCGGAGTAAAGCCGAGCATGTAGCACACGTATGTTCGCGAGGTGTGTATCCTCACAACCTCATCTGGATCCAGCTTCGCGTGCTCCGCAACGCTAGGCAGGTCAGGTCCGTACTCGCCCCCATATACAACGGGTATCCTAAACCTACGCGGTTTAAGGATCTTGGATACGTCTGTCGCTCTAGCCTCGCTCCACAGAGACTCAATGAGTTCAGCGATTCTCCTCCAGCTCGCTTGCCTAGGATCGTAGAATATTGATAGCGATGAATAAGCTGGAACAACCTCTTCAATTCCGCGCACGCTACCCTCCTTAACAGTCTCTAGAACTTTGTAGTAGAGTGCGTGAACAAGCTTGTTGCAGTCTAGGCTTATCTCGTTGCAGAGCTCTACGTGAATCACGTAGCCACCGCTCCTCCTAACCTTGGGCCTCTCGTAGATCACCATGCTACGCGCGCCTGACGAACTCCCTTAGCGGAGCTACTCGAATCCCTGCCTCTTCAAGCCTAGCACGGAGCCTCTTAGCCATCTCCACAGCGTTTGGCGAGTCGCCGTGTATGCATATCGTGTGAACCCTTATCTCTATGTCCTTTCCATCTACAGTCTTGACCCGGCCCTCGCTAACCATTCTAATAGCCCTCTCGATAGCCTCATCGATGCTCCTAACGAGCGCTTCTGGATGGCTCCTAGGCACGAGCCTCCCATCGCTCCGGTAGTTCCTATCCGCGAACGCCTCGAATGCTACAGCTATGCCCATCTCCTCAGCAGCCCTATGCATCTCGGATCCGTAGGGGGCCACTAGAATGAGCTTCGGATCGAACGCCTTGATGGCCCTTACTATAGCCTCAGCGTAGTCCCTACGAGTCCACGCAGCGTTGTACATAGCGCCATGGGGTTTAACGTGCTGAAGCTCCATGCCCTCAGCTCTAGCGATAGCGTGGAGAGCCCCGATCTGGTAAATCACGTAGTTCTCTAGATCCTGCGGAGATACCTCCATGAATCTCCGGCCGAAGCCCATAAGGTCTGGGAGGCCTGGATGCGCCCCAACAGCTACGCCTCTCTCCTTAGCGAGCCTAACGGTTCTTCTCATAACGCTAGGGTCTCCCGCGTGGAATCCGCAGGCTATGCTAGCAGACGTTATGTACTTGAATAGCTCCTCCTCGTTACCCAGCTTCCATCTTCCGAAGGATTCGCCTGAGTCCGAGTTTAGGTCTACGTATAGAGGCATAGAGCCCCAAAACGTGTTTTTACCTAGCTAGAAATTAAGGCTGGTTCAGTGCAGGTCAGCTTCATCACGTTCTCAGGGCTTAAAGGCAGAGGCTCATCACTACCCCTAGCTCTAGAAGTATCGAGTCTAAAAGCTGGTTAGCTAGGTATCGCTGCTTTGGATAGAGGGCAGGTCTTCGTGAGGCTAAGAGTGCTGAGACCCTTCGACCCGTGGAAGAGCCCCCTCTGCACCTGTCCACCCAAGTACAGTCTACAGCCCTACACCGGGTGCAGCCATGGTTGCCTCTACTGCTACGCCACTAGCTACATCGGTAGGAGGCCCTCTAAGCCTAAGAGGGACTTCCTAAGGAACCTAGCTCTAGATCTTCTTAGAGCTAATCCCAGCATGCACATAAGCATGAGCAATAGCAGCGATCCCTATCCGCCAGAGGAGGAGAGGCTACTCCTAACTAGGGAGGCGCTGAAGCTCATAGCTAGGAGAGGATTTAGGGTTCTTATCGTTACTAAGGGCAGCCTCGTGGCTAGGGACGCAGATATCCTATCGTCTATGAGATCCGCCGTAACGATGACTATCACGACTCTAGACGCATCGCTTGCTAAAGTGCTTGAGCCAGGAGCACCGTCCCCGAGAGACAGGGTTTCGGCTTTGGAGAGGCTTAGTAGTGCTGGGGTGCCTATAGGGCTCAGGCTCGATCCTGTGATACCGTACCTAAACGATGATGAGCGATCCATACTCGAGGTACTAGAGGCTGCTGCAAACGCTGGAGCTAGGTTTGTAGTAACGTCGAGTTTCAAGGCTCGGCCAGACTCGCTGAAGAGGATGTGTGAAGCGTATCCAGAGCTCTGCGGTAGATGGATCGAGATTTATCGGAGGAGAGGCACGTGGTTGAGAGGCTACTGGTACGCCCCCATAGAGCTTAGGAAGAGGCTGCTAGCTAGAGTCATAGCGATTGCGAGGAAGCTCGGTATGGAGTACGCAACATGCAGAGAAGGCCTTCGCGGAAGGGAGTGGTTCTCCGCTCCAACATGCGATGGATCGCACCTGATCAACTGTGGCCGTAGCTAGCGTGCTAGGGCTTATTCCTCCGCTAAAGGAATAGATACTCTGCGGGCTGCTAGCCGTGTCCAGCAACGATGGCAAGAGCCTCACAAGGAGGGTCATAGAGTTTCTAGAGAGCTACCCAGGTGCTAGACCTAGCGACATAGCTAACGCCCTAGGGGTTAGCCGACTTGCTATCTATAGGGTTCTAGCGTACCTAAAGAGTAGGGGCATTGTCAAGAAGGTTGGAGGAGGCTACGTCCTAGCAAGGCCGTTACCTAGGAACGCTAGCCATGTAGAGAACTCGGTAGAGAGCATAGGAAAAGAGCGGCAAGCAAACGCTTTGGAGGAGATAAAGGAGGAGGTCTCTAAGCTGAAGGAGGATCTAAAGCGCTTATCGGAGTCGCTAACAAAGATCCTTGAAGCTCTATCCCTACTCTCAGCGAGAGATACTAGAAGCAGCAGCGCTGATGCAATCCTCAGGTTTCTACGAGATGTGAAGATATGCGACGTAGACTCTCTAGCGCTACTCCTAAAGCTCGCGGGTTCTAGAGACATGTGCTCTAAGTTCGTGGTTCTAGGGTATCTAGCTGTGAGAAGGGATTTTCTCGAGGAGATAAGGGCTGGTGCCTACTCGTCAGAGCTTGAGAGGATCCTTGTTAGAGGCTACGAGATGGGTTCATACGAAGATTTGTGCATCTACCTGTAGGGCAGTACCTAGAGTAGGTACAAACTTAGAGCTGACTCTCAATGCTTATTACCAAGTGAAGAGTAGTTAATCTGGTGCACTGTATGTCTTCCTCTATCTCCAAGGTTGACCTAGTCGAGATGATCAAGGCTAATAACATGGTTGAGGACTTCCTCGAGTGGCTGAGGAAAAGAGGTATAGACACGGCTGAGCCAATATCGCTGATGGATGTCGACACCGAGCTTCTTCTTGAGTACGCGCGTGAGAAGGGACTCATAGGCAACGATACCAACTCTATTGAGGAGGAAGCGCGTAAGCTAACTGATCCGGAGCCTGAGGAGCTTGGCGCTGATGTTAGGCCTACGAAGCCCAAGAAGATTAGGAGCAAGAGATAGCTCTCTTCAACTCATCATTTTAGCCCAAAAATGTTTAGAGCCCAATGGCCCCGAGCTTCTTTAGGTAGTCCAGCATGTTGTAGTAAGCCACTATCCTAGCTATGTTCCTAGATCCCTTAGGCCCTGGCGCCTTCATGAAGAAGGCGTTTATCTCGTAGCTAGTTCCGCTAACACCGTGCTCTAGCAGTATAGAGCTTATCCTTATCAGGTCCACGAGCAGTCCCGCCAGCGCTGGGCTATCGTTTATCCTCATGTTGATTACAAGCTCGTCCTCTAGCCCGTTGAAGGTCTTCCAAGCTATGTGCATGGCGACGAACTTCTTGTCTCCTAGGGGCTCTAGATAGCCTGTGGGCTTTATGAAGTGCGGTACGCTGTAGCCAAGTATATCCTCGACTATGCTGCTCTTAGTCTCCTCCTTCATGAGGTTTCTCTCGGGGAATGTCAACGCTAGGAAGTCGGTGTTTCCACCTATGTTGAACTGCGCTATTGACAGGACCTTCCTGTTCCTCTGAGCTAGGTGCTCTAGTATATCTGCGGTTAGCGGTGTGGCTCCAGTAGCTCCATCGTCTCCTAGAACTATTGACGCGACCCTCCTGTAGAGTTCGACGAACGCTGGGTCTCTAGCTATGGGTGTTGGAATTACGTTTATGAACGCGACCCTCCTGCCTCTCTTCCTAGCGTACTTAGCGACCGCGTAGGCATACGCTTGAGTTGCAGAGAGCCTACCCTCCTCCACAGCCTTCTCCAGCTCGTCAATAGTGTTGAATGCCTTCGCAGGCTCGGTAGTTATAACGTTTACGAATACGTCAGCACCGAAGCCACTGAACTCATCCACGAGCCTATCTATAGCCTCAGCGACACCTCCAAAACTTTCGAGCCCTTGCGCCTTTATTGGCATTCCCCTAGCTGACCCTAGGTGAATGCCCATGGATACCTTGAGCTGCTTGAGGCTCTCCGGCACGGGCACGTCTCTACCTATTAGCTCCCTGCATATGTCGTAGACGCTCCTTCCGATCTTGTAGCTATCGATGTCGTAGACTCCTACGAACTCTATGTCCTCTATGCCCTTGCTCAGCTTGTACTTAGCTAGGGGGACTCCCCAGGGCTCTAGGCCCGCCTTTATCCTCTCGACTCCCGTTAGCAAGTGCGCAGCGACCATTCCCATACCGAAGACAACTACCCTTATCATGGCTTTGGCACCACCACCCCTACCCCCAGTTAGAGTTATAAGAAGAACGTTGCACTCGGCTACACTCAGCAAGAAACGGATTACCAGGAGTGTACCCAGGTCTACTCAAGGCAGCGCTCGAGGGCATCGCTCCACGCTGCAGCATACTCATCGTCGCGGATCCCAGCCTTGGCAAGTGCTCGCGATCCCCAGTAGCGCGAGAATAGCAGTGATGTAGTCCTGATCCTCTCAGCATCGATTCTCCTACACGGCGATACGGTAGCGCTGAACCTCGGGCGGCAGCATCTCGCTAACGCAATCCTATTCGAGTTCAGAAACGCGGTAGCTCCATCGCGACTAGGGAACAGTAATAGGGCTAGGCTTAAGCTAGCTAGCCTCCTAGATAGAGGTAGACCAAAGCTCTTTACGCATCTAATCAGTATGTCTTTCTCAAAGATTCTCTGACTCGATATATCTAGAGCTAGGAGGGATAGGCAGCTACCGTTAATTAGCACAAGCGTAGCTCCCCTCATCCTCTCGATAATGAAGCTGGCTGTCCTAACGCGGCGTATATCCTCCGAGGTAACGATACCTAGCCTAGGATCGCCCCCGAACCTGCGAATGATGCTCCTCCATCTCCTCCCTCTCGGGGGCTCTAGGACGATAGCTATGTTCAAGGCGCTTACCACTCGATTCTAAGGGCAAGGTGTATATATTCACCTAGCGACTAGGTACTACGGTGGTCACGTGGAGGAAGATGATAGGAGGTTCCGCGCCTCCCTCTTCGATGTGATAGAGCGTGTTCTAGAGAGAATGCTAGCAGATCTAAACGGCGTGATAGGCGCTGAGCGGCAGGTAGTGAGCCCGCTGACGCACATAATGGAGAAGGGAGACTCCGTAGAGATCGTTGTCGAGCTCCTCGAATGTGAAGACCCTAACCCCCGCGTGAGAATAGGCAAGGATAGGATACTGATCCGCGCTGAAGGAACGAACATATGCTTGAAGTCTATCGAGGTACCGCCGTACCTAGACACGTCTAGAGCTAAGGTACGCAACCTGAGAGACATGCTCATAATCGAGATACCGAAGAAGCGATAAGCTGGCTTACCTTGCTCAGCTACGGCCGCTGAGAGCCGCGCATACCCGCGGCTAGATGATGCGGCCGGTCAGACCCCCTATACACATCTAGGCAGATTCGGGGTACTGCAAGGCATAGCTGCTCAGCGTACTCAATGCTTCTCTCAATTATCTCCACGCCTATAACTAGGGGGAGCGACGCTATCGCTCTAGGCAGCCCGTAGTTACGCCTAATCACTGTAGACACTTCGCTAGCTCTAGGGATCTCTCTAGCGAGCGCGAGAGCCATAGCTATGAATATGCTGGCTCTCGAAGCTCCAAGCACGTTGAGTACATCCGATACGGAGATGAACCTAGCGGCTAGAAACGATACTAGGACTATAGATGCTAGAGCAGCGACGCTCTTTGCTATAGCTATAGGTGCTCCGCTGACTAGGCTCGCTAACACCGTTAGGAAGGTGTATGCCCCTACGAATAGCGCTAGCGCGACCGCAGCGCTCTTAAGCATAGCCCTATCGATGAGCGCTATCGCTACCGCGGCTGCAGCCGCGATAGCTATGTCGATTTCTAGGGGCAGCAGGTAGGATGCTGCTAGCACAGCTGCTGGAGATAGAACCTTAGCTAAGCTCAACAATCTCTGCACTTCGCAGCCACCTAAGATCGCTCCTGGACTTCCCAGTCACGATAGCGCTCTTGCCTAAGCTAGCTGCATCCTCAATAGCTTCGCAAAAGAGCTTAGCAACATCGTCGTCTAGACCGAGAGCTAGCTCGTCTACCACAAGAAGCCACTTGCGCGGCGAAGCGAGAGCTAGCTGCATCATTAGGGCTCTCGACTCGCCGAGGCTCAGAGTATAAGGGTTTCTATAGGCTATGCTTCTCCAGGGCTCACCTAGAGCCCTAGCGTCGACGCTGAGCGCCTTAGCCTCTAGCTCGATACTGGGGTACGCGAAGAGCCTTGGGGGGATCTGGGGAACAACGTATACAGATCCCTTTAGCCGCGCTGTGCCCCTAACCACCTTCGCTGATCCTATCAATGCTCTAACTAGCGTTGTTTTCCCTCTAGCGTTAGGCGCAGCTACCCCAACTACATCCCCTGGCCCTACATCCAGATCTAGCTCGCTTAGATCGACTATTCTAGAGCCGTAGGATACTGCTAGCGAGCGAATCGATGCCGCACCGCTTCTCCTAGGCTCGGCAACGACCACTTTCGAAATCTCTACACCTCCATCGATGTAGGTAACGCTATCTACGTACTTAGCTAGAGGATGCTCGCTGTGATCAGCTATCACCACTGCTCCACCTCTAGACGCAATCCTTCTCAGAGCCTCCATAGCCTTAGGCAGCTGCCTTTCATCGAGATAGCTGCTAAGCTCTTCTACAAGCACGAGCCTAGCCCTAGATCGCTCGGCAATCTTTAGACACTCCATCAGCGCCTCGCTAGCCGCCATCATTTCTCTGCGGAGCGACCCAGCAGCAACTAGGCTACGCACACTCAGCATACTCGTTGGATCGTGCGGAACGTAAACAACTTCTCCCCGCTCCATAGCCTCAAGGGGGCTCGAGCCCGTAACCTCTAGAAGCCCCCTAATCTCTATTCCTCCGTAGAGCTGGGCTACCCCAGCTAGAGACTTTAGAACTAGACTCTTTCCGCTGCCTACCCTACCAACGATAAGGTGCATCGATCCAGACTTCACAACGAGATCCAGCCCCTTAACGATGATCTTGCCACCAACGTATATGCGGAGGTCCTTAGCTCTAGCTAGCGCGGCCATTCTAGGCTAGCCCCCTGCTCCTCATCAGCTTAGCTGCGGCTATCCCTAGCGCTACCCCTAGAACGTGGTCCATGAACATGTCCTGGGGAACGAATATCGCTACGCTAGCTAGGAACAGCGCTAGGGGTAGCGGCATGCTGGAAGCGCTTACGCGAAGAAGGGCGTGTATAGCTCTCGTGCTCCACACGCAGAGCCCTCTCGCTCCAAGGACTACAGCGTATGCATAGAACACTGCGTAGCCGAGGATGTACACAGGTGCTACGCATGGAAGCGTTAGCAGCCACAGCACCGCGTAGTCACGTAGCCTAGCATCGGCTAGGCTCCTACCGACCTTAGCTAGGTAGCTCCGACTAGCAATAGAGTAGAGCGCGGATGCTAGCGGAAAGGCCCATAGGTATCCAGCAGTGTACCCCAGGAGTACGTAAGGCCCTCCGTGCGCTCCAGCAGCTATCGGAAGGCCGAATGCTATGAGCGCTAGGTAGCATAGCTGCGCTAGAGCTGCATCACTAGGAGAGAGCATTAGCCCCGCGAAGACGATGCCCATGTTCTGCATCGTGTATGGGACAGGCCCTACGTAGATACATATCTCAGCTCCGACAGCCGTTAGCGCTATCGATGCTACGAAAGCTGCTATCCTAGCTATCGGCGACCTAAAACCGTATACATAGATGTCCCTAGCCATCTTAACCAATACCGCGTAAACAGTCTACATAGAGGTATATCAACCTATCGATACGATACGACTGGGGGGCTTTGAAGTACCTAGCTCTAGAAGTGCTCAAGCTCCTCAAGTCGAGCAGTGGCTACGTATCTGGCTCAGAGATCGCGAGAAAGCTAGGTCTCTCGAGATCGACGGTGAACAAGGTAATAAACGAGCTCAAGAGGCTAGGTTACGTTATAGAGACCCACCCACGCCTAGGCTACAAGCTCCTAGACCTCGACGACCTATCCCTCTCTCCACTCTACCCACCGAGCGTCAACGGCAGGAGGATCTCCATACACTACATGGAGCGCTGCAGCTCCACTCAGGATGTCGCTGATACCCTAGCTAGGGAGGGTGCTGAAGAGGGTACTGTTGTGGTTGCCGAAGAGCTTTCCAGCGCTAGGGGTAGGCTTGGAAGAAAGTGGGTAGCGCCAAGAGGCGGGCTGTGGATGACTATCGTGTTGAGGCCAAGCCGCGTCGAGTGCCTACATTCCCTAAGCATAGCTATGGGTGTCGCTGTGGCTAGAGGCATTGAGCTGATAGCTGGTGTCGAGCCCAAGCTCAAGTGGCCTAACGACCTAGTTATAGACGGGAGGAAGCTCGGGGGGATACTGATAGAGGCTCGTGCCGAGGCCGATAGGCTGCTGTACGCTCTCGTAGGTATAGGCATAAACGTCAACAACGAGATACCTCCGGAGCTGCAGGGCTTCGCAGTTAGCCTAAGGGAGGTTCTAGGGAAGAGGGTTCCTAGAGTCCCCCTTCTCAGATCGGTGGTCACGCACCTCTTCGAGGAGTACGATAAGCTGCTCAGCGGGCATGCTAGCGAGGTTGTGAAGGAGTGGAAGCAGCTTAGCTACACGCTAGGGAAGCACGTTAGGGTTAAGCTAGTCGACGGAAGCGTGGTGGAGGGTGTTGCTATAGACGTTGATAGGCTCGGTCGGCTTATCATCGACTCTGAGGGTAGGAGAATCGTTATAGACTCGGGAGATGTTGAACACCTTAGATAGCTAGATCGATCCTATAAAGACCTTCCTCGATCCTATCTCGCGGAATCCAAGCCTGCGGTACATTCTTCTGGCTGGGCACGAGGCTCTTACTGCAGCAGCAACGAGAGCACCAGCCTCGACGCCAGCTCTCGCAAGCTTGTGGAGCACTGCTGAGCCCAACCCCATTCCCCTATACCTATCTCTCGTAAACACATCCTCGACAATCCAAGCGTACCTAGTTCTAGCGAGAGAGCACGCTATAGACGCTAGCTCACCGTTTACGAAGGCTCCGAAGCATAGCTGCTCCAGCAGCTCATCCCTAGCAGCGTCGATACTCAGCTCAACCCCCCTCTCCTTCTCCAGAGCCGCAAAGGCAGCGGCGTCGCTCCCGGAGAAGGGGTCTAGAGCCCTAATGCACGTGCTCGCTACAGTAATAGGGCTTAGGCTAGCCCTATCAACAGCTAGCTCCACTAGCTCGTCATCTATAACTGTTCTAAACAGGGACTTGGCCAGCCTAGCCACGCGATCTTCAAGCTCGCTGCTATGCACATGGAGAATTACAGAGGGGTGCCCCCTCAAGTGATTCGCTAGGCCACGGAGAACATCCTCGGGCAGCGATCCCCAGAAATGGGCGTGCAGCCCACGTAACCTCTTGCAGAGAAGTGCGTAGCCCTCGATACGCCCATCCCTAGATACGTGGAGCCACGCTACCGATCTAGGGTCGTACACAGCGCTATGCAGCAGGTAGCTATGGAAGGGGCTCTCCCTAGCGAGCCTAGCTATCTCTCGAACTATCTCACTAGCCTTCCCAAGCTCTACGATCATCAGCTAGCCCTAGATGTATCTACCGAGGTACGGAAGCAATAACGCTACTAGAGACGTGGATATCCAGATACCGCAGCACACCCAAGCGATCCGTAGAGCTGTTCTCAACTGCTCAGCTCTAGGAAGATCTCCATCACCGATTGAGTAGAACCCCGGCTTCTCCAGCTTAACGCCGAGGATCCCAGCCATAGCCGACATTGGGTGTCCAGCGTTCACGCTCTCCGTAGCTCTCCTGTACCTAATCCAGGTTCTGAAGCCTCTCCTCCAGTCGAGGCCGAGGAGCGCTGCAGCGAGTATAATTGATAGGGCTGTGAGCCTAGCTGGGACGAAGTTGAGCAGGGTATCGGCGCGTGCTGAGAACCAGCCTACATTCCTATACTCCTCGCTCTTGAAGCCGAGCGCTCCATCCATGGTGTTTGCGAGCCTCTGCAGCAGCGCGCCGAGAGGACCTAGGGTGCAGAAGTATAGAAGGGGTGAAGTAAAGCCATCTACTAGGCTCTCAGCGAGGCTCTCCACGGCTGCTGAAATGACGTGGGGCTCGCTGAGCTTAGATACGTCTCTCCTAACTATGAGCTGGACCCACCTCCTCGCTTCATCCCAATCGCCGCGCTCTGCAGCCTCTCTAGCGGAGTCCACGATCCTTGTAAGGAGCACGATGCTCATCGACACCTTGGCTATGTAGGCGCTGATCAGCACCTGCGCTACAACCCCTAGCCTACCGGCGATGATCAGCAGCGCTGCGTAGGGAGCTAGATGAGTAGATACGCAGGCTATCCACGTGGCTATACCCCTAGCTCGAGAGGAGTAGGGTTTTCCAAGGGCTTTAGCCATGACGAAGCACGTGTGTACGGGATGAATCTTCAGTAGAAGGCCTCGGTGCTCGGGGTAGGCGAGGTCTGCTAGAAGCGCTATGATGAGCGCTGAGGCTAGCACCGCGTTGCTAGGCCGAAGCGCTAGCGCTATATCCATCGTATGGACACCGCTATAGCGCACATTATAGCTATGCGCGCGATCTCGTTGCTAGCGCCAAGCACGTCACCGTTCGCAAACCCTAGCCTCTTCCTACAGTCCCTAGACACGATGAGCGCTACTGCAATCGAGGCTGGCGCCGACACGAGCGTGATAGGGCCAGCGAGCCAGAAGCACAGGGCTGCTGCTAGAGCTACCCCCACGCAGTTCAAGGCAATCCTGCGCCTATCCTTAGAGAACTCCACGAACTTTCTCCCCAAGCCGCTGTAGGGCTCTGGCGGCGAGAGCGCAGCGACTATATACATCGTCTCTAGGCTCCAGAGGTACACGCTCTCTATTGTTCCGAGGAGGCTGCGCAGCGAGAGCACCGAGGCGGTAATGGACTCTGCAGAAGCTATGAATAGAGCTACGTACAGACCTAGGGCAACTATCGCAAACGCTCCCTTCCTAGGATCCTTGAGTACCCTAAGCGCTTCCTCGCCAGTTCTAAGGCTTCCAACAACGTCAGCGTAGTCAGCTAGCGCATCTAGGTGAAGAGCTCTGGTTATAGCTACGTGAGCTGCCAGAAGGGTAGCTGCAGCCATTAGAGGAGTTGACAGGTATCTAACGGCTGCAGTAGCTGAGAAGGCTAGGGCTCCCTCGAGAAGCGCAACGAGCGGTATTGCGAAGAACATTCTTGCAGCGCTATCGAGATCCAGAGCTCCTGTTGGTATCGACGTGAAGAAGGAGACTAGGGACCTTAATCCCTTTACAGCTCCTCTAGGCAACAGCTCACCTCCTTCAGCAGCTCATCGATCTCGTTGCTAGGTCTAACCGAGATCCTTGCGTAGCTACTATCTAAGCACTTAAACGATGAGCATAGCCTTATCGATACTCGCTTCCTCTCCAAGCACCTAGCTATATCTATCATTCTATCGTGCCTAGCGAGAACGTAGGGAGCTGCAGAATCGAATGTCTCTAAGCCAAGCCTCTCGAGTCCCTCGACGAGGAATCTCCTTAGCCTAAGGATGGCGTTTCTACTCAGCTCGGTGAACTCCCTGAGATAGCTTCCGTATCGGGACAGCAGTATCTCTACGAACTTAGCAGCTACGGAGTTAACGTTCCACGGCTGCCTAGCATCCTCTATAAGCTCGCGAATCCTCCTATCGCTGATAACAGCAAACCCTATTCGGAGCCCGGGAAGCGCTAGCAGCTTCGTTAAGCTGAACACAGCGATAACGCCGTCGTCCGCAACCACCTTTACGCGCTTGGTAGATAGATCGGCAAAGGCGTAGTCTGCTAGAACAAGGCAACCGCGGCTAAGCGCCTCATCTATAGCCTTATCGAGCTCTACCGATCCCGTGGGGTTGTTAGGTATAGAGACTATCGCTATGCATGTACCCCTACAACTCTCTAGAGCCCTACTCAAATTAGCTAGATCTAAAACCCATCTTTGGCCTCGCGCAACCATGCACGTGCTTACCCTCGTGGCGCCGACGGCGCGAGCGTGATCATCTATGTCTCCGAACGTGGGGTCCACGCTAACGATGTTTCTAGGTCGAAGAGCTAGGGTTACGAGGGAGTACGCTTCTGCAGCGCCATTGAGGGGCACCACACTATCTTCGTCAAATCCATAGAAATCTGCTAGAGCCTTTACGAGCCTGCTATAGCTAGGATTAGGGTACCTAGATAGCGATCTGAGGCTCTCCGCAAGTATGGGCATCGCGATCGGTGGAGGGCCTAGAGGGTTCGCGGGAGCGCTAAAGTCTAGAAAGCCTTCGGGAGCCCCTCCATGGATCTTCACTGCAGATCCCCCTCGCTAGCTCGAGATCCCTACTCGTGTTAACATTGAGGAACTCTATGCTTCTAGGAATGCATATCGTGCACCACCCACCGTTATCAGCCCTAAACACCGAGATTCCTATGAAGTCTCTGCACTCCACGCTCAGCGTAGCTACGCTCTGATCGCACTCCTCAAGCGCAAGGGATAGAAGGAACTCGAGACTCTCCCGAGAGACAAAGGGGGTGTCGCTAGGCACGACCAGCAGCGGTCTCTCCCTAATGAACTTCAGTGCGAAGCCTAGATCCTCCGAGTAGCCGTAGCCCGAGGTCTCTACGCAGTCGAGGAGAGGACTCGAGGAGCACACGCTTCTCATAGCGCCTCTCGTTCTCCACGATACGAGCAGAACCACGTGCTTGCATAGCTGTGCGCAGGTCTCGGCGACGTAGGTAACAATAGGTTTCCCGCATAGCTCTAGCGCTGGCTTTATCGCGTAGCCTAGCCTACTTCCAGCACCACCCGCCATCACTACAGCTACGCTACAGCTCATCGCCAACCTCCTTAAGCCTCCTCGTATACACAATCGAGAGAGCGGAGGCGATGAGCGCTGACACAACGTCGTCTAAGAACATGGGGAGCTGCGAAACCCTCTCAAGAACCCTCCTAGACTTTAGCCGCTCGATCCAGTAGGTAGCGAACACCGCTCGGTATCCATGGATGTAGCTAGCTAGCGATATACCCATAATCTCGTCAGCCACTATCCTAGGCGAATCAGCCTCGTACTCGCCTCTAGGGAGCCGCCATATTGTTCCTGCTCGACCGCGATCATCTAGGTACCTAGCTGATAGCAGTATGCACCACACATTGGGGTCGCTAAGCACCTCTGCGAGAACAGCCCTAATCTCACTCTCTATCTCGCTGTCGCTAGCTCCAGGGATAGGCGCCTCTCTGTAAGCTCTCATAGCTTCCCTAACGAGATCGTCGATTGTGAGCCCCACAACATCCTTAAGCGCATCGCCAACACGCCTAGACCTCCTGTAGAAGCTTACCAGCGCGTTTCGAATCATCTTAGCGACCGCGTTACCGATGTCTGTCGCGATGCCAGCGCATACAGCGCTACCAGCTCTAGCTGTTACCGCTACACCATCCGTTAGCGTTCCAAAGGGTAGGGATCTGCACTGAAGCGTTAGCGAGGCTATGGCTACAGACTTGGCTTCGACTACTAGCTTGAACAGATCAGCGAGCCCTGGAGGCGCTAGACCCTCATCTACAGAAACAACCACGTTTATCGTTGCTGCTCCCAAAGGTCTATACACAGTCTCTATGTCTACGCATGCCGGCGGCTCGAGTCCTACGGTAGCAACAACATCTATGCTGACCGGACTCTCTGTCGAGTCTAGAACTAGGCTCTCTGAAACCTTAGCTGCGGTGAGGAGCATGAGAGTGGAGCTAGGATCAAGACCTTTCTCTCGCGCAACGCTCTCCACGATCTCCCTAGGGCTATCGATTCTCAGATCCCTAGGAACCCTAGCTATAGCTACGTATCGATAGCTTCCTAAGCGCCAGTTTATAGCATTGCTCATAACCGTATGGTTCGGCGGAACCTCTAGAAGCAGGAGATCGTTACTGAGCTCCTTTATCCTCAACAACCTTAGCTTCGAGGAGCCTTCGGTACTCACGCTCGATCACCTTAACGAGGCTCTCCTCATCTACGCCCATCCTAACCATCGCTGCTATCGCTGTTCCCCCCGCTCCAACACCCTCCTTTACGTACCCCTTCTCGTACATCCTGAGACCCTCGAACTCCGACCTCTCGAAGCTTATCCTCGCTGCCGCTAGAGGTACCGAGGGATCTATCTCTCTGACGAGGCCGAGGATGTCGCTCTGCTTATCCTTCACTATCCACCTAGTTGTCCATATAGCTAGCTTTCCACGGTACTCAACGCCTAGCCTCTTCAGTATAGCTAGAACCGCGCACATCTGGGTGCCCCCGGCTAGCACCGTAACACACCCCTTCTCCACAGCGCCAGCTACGAAGCCCGCTATCGATACATGAAGCGGGTCTCCTACCTCGTCGAGCACGTCAAACACGTTCTCTAGGCCTCTAGCTCTCTCAAGAGCTTTGCTAACAACCTTCCACTTCAGCTCGAGCGGGTTAGCTGGCGAAGCGCTGCTAACCTTGTCTCTCGCCCGGTATCCCAGAGCCTCCATTATTGCCATAGCTGTGGTTGTGCCTCCCGGCATGCTCTCCCCCACTAGAACCGCGCAGCTTCTAGGTAGGGCCATCGAGGCTAGGAGCTTAGCGTCTTCGAATAGCTCTCTGGACCTTCCTTTGGGGAGCGCTGGCTCAATATCTATTCTTCCCCCTACAGTCTTCGAAGGGAGATCTATGTGAGGAATCCTAGGGTCAATGAAAGAGCCTGCGTCCACAACCATTAGAGGATCGTCTAGAAGCGAGGCTGCTGCCCTAGTTATGACAGCTGGGGTAGGCAGCCCCTCTGGAGTGACCGGAATCTCCTTAGCGGACCTAGGCATCCCAAGCACTAGGTACTCGACGTCCAGCGCTGGCGTCCAAAGGGTTTTCTCGGGCGTAGCCCCAGCTACGCTTATCCCAGGTATCGTCGAGGTTTTCGTAGACGCGATAAAGTAGAGAAGGCATAGCTTTCGACTAGCTACCTCAACCGCTATTAGGTGGCATCCCTCAGGGTTGTTGATGGGATCGAAGGCTGCTGCCATTACTCGCCCGTGGTGAATCCTTCAGAGACCCTCACTATAATAACTCTGCTGTGATTGAAGGTGAGGGTGCTGCAGATTGACGCTCATAGAGGAGGCTAGGAGGGGCGTAATAACCGACGAGATTAGGGAGGCTGCGAGAGCGGAGGGGGTAGATCCTCGTAAGCTTGCTAAGCTCGTAGCTAGCGGAAGAGTGATAATCGTTAGGAACGTGAGGAGAGTAGGCAAGGTTAGGATAGTTCCCGTGGGCGAGGGTCTCGCAACGAAGGTGAACGTCAACGTTGGAACAAGCGGTACAGTGGTAGATATAGAGATGGAGAAGGAGAAGGCTAGGATAGCCGTTGAGTACGGCTCTGACACCATAATGGATCTCAGCACGGGAGGCAACCTAGACGAGATAAGAAGGATAATCCTAGAGGTATCGCAGCCCCTACCCCTAGGCACAGTCCCTACATACCAAGCGTGGATAGATGGCGTTAGGAAGTACGGAGGCATAAACATGCCTTCCGACTGGTTCCTAAAGGTCGTAGAAAAGCACCTTAGGGACGGAGTGGACTTCATGACTATCCACGCGGGGATAACCAAGGAGATGGCTAGGAGAGTCGTTAGGAGCCGTAGGGTAGCTCCCATCGTTAGCCGCGGAGGCGCTATGCTCGCAGCTTGGATGATAGAGAACGACGAGGAGAACCCATATCTAAAGCACTGGGACTACCTCGTAGAGCTGTTCAGGGAGTACGATGCAACGATAAGCATAGGCGATGCAATGCGCCCAGGAGCTATCTGCGATGCACACGACGAGTTCCAGGTTCAGGAGCTCATAAACAACGCTAGGCTAGCTAGGCAAGCAATAGAGAAGGGGGTTCAAGTCATGATAGAGGGCCCGGGGCACATGCCCATGGATAAGGTGGTTGCCGACGTTAAGCTCATGAAGAGCCTGAGCGGTGGCGTGCCCTACTACGTTCTAGGCCCCCTCGTCACCGACATAGCTCCGGGATACGACCACATTGCAGCAGCTATAGGGGCTGCCATAGCTGCTGCAAGCGGTGCTGACCTCATATGCTACTTAACCCCAGCCGAACATCTATCCCTACCAAAGCCAGAGCAGGTTAAGGAGGGGCTGATCGCTGCTAAGATAGCTGCGCACGCGGGAGACATCATCAAGCTTGGTCCTAGAGCTGCTGAAGCTGACGTCGAGATGGATCTAGCGAGAGCTAAGCTCGACTGGCGTAAGCAGCTAGAGCTAGCGATAGATAGGAGAAAGGCTGAGGAGATATACACCCAGTTTAGGCAAACGGTATCCTCGTGCACAATGTGCGGCCAGTACTGCGTATTTCTAATACTAGAGAAGTACCTAAAGCAGAGAGAGGAGCTGAGCAAGGAGGAGCTTATAGAAAGGTTCTTGAGAGCGCCCTTCACAGTACCTTAGAAGCGGTGAGCAGCTTGATTCAGCCGTGGGTGTGGAGCACCTGGGTAAAGGCTCCTATCCTCAAGAGCAGGAAGCTTTTCATAGTTTCTGCATGTCTTCCCATAGTCAATCCAAAGCTCTTCGAGGAGATATCTAGGCAAGGAACTGTACTTCTAGCTTGCCCAGAGAGGGAGCCAGCTACGCACTACGGCAAGATCGCTAGCATGATTAGGAGCAACGAGGAGAGCATCGAGGAGGTAGTGGTTATAACGATCGACGGAAGTCCCCACTGCTTTACATTACAAGCGAGTGTTAACGAAGCTGAGTACATACTTGGTAAGAAGCTTAGGAAGAAGCACTACGTTCTAGTTGATGGTCGCGAGCTAGTCGAGATAGACCCCGTGGCGATAAGGGTCGCTAGGTACCTGCATCTAGTGGATAAGCTCGTTAAGGAGAGAAGGCAGCAGGTTGAGGAGGAGCTGCGCAAGCACAGTCTCGAGCATAGGAAGACCATGGAGTACAGATAAAATCTACTCTATGTATATACCAGGTTTTAGCGGTACCGCTGCACCCTTCTTCCCGCCTAGATCCGGAGCTTCGGCATCCAGAGCGCTGTAAACCTCGATTCTATCCGCACCCACCTTCTTAGCGATGTAGCTGCTGAGCTCCTTAAGCGCCTCAACCTCGTCTATGCACGCATTGCGAAGCAGCTCCTTAGCCTCGTCATCTAGCTCCCTGAGAACCCTAATCATCCGCTGCGCTAGCTTAAACGCTCGATCCTTAGGTATGCCAGCCTCTGTAAGCGCCTTTCCAATATCTCTTACACTACTGCATGAAAGCGCTACGCGTACCGCACTACACACAGAAGCTGGGTAAGCGTATATCGCGACCATCCTTATCCGCTCCTTCTTAGTAGCTCTAGCAATGCTCTTAACATCTTCAATGACTCTAGATGCTAGCTCTACGGATAGAAGCGCCTCGTAATCAATCTCTCTAGCTTCAGGCCATCTCGCTAGAGATACGTAGCTTTCGCCACCTAGCTGCTCCCACAGCTCCTCAGCTATGAACGGCGTGAATGGAGCTAGGCTCCTAACCCATGCATCACTAATCTTTTCGACCACCTCCCTACTAGGCGCTTCAACCATAGAGAGGTACTCCTCTACAGCTTGAGCCACTTGGCTGAACACTTTGATGGCAGCCGACCTTATCCTAACGTTCTCGAGATCCTTACCAGCTTCGTCTATGAGCTTGAAGACCTTTGACACGAGCCATCTATCGGCTACACCATTGCTAACGTTCCTGCACTTCTCCCGAAGCTCCTTGATCAACGTGTATACCCTACGTATGTAGCTTATAGCAGTCTTCATCAAGTCATCCGTTATCTCGAAATCCTGGGGAACCTCAGCACCTATAGCCATGGCTAGCCTGGTTGGGTCAGGCCCCCATGTATGTACAAGATCCTTTAGCAGAACGATGTTTCCGCGGGACTTACTCATCTTTCCTCCTTTGAGGAGCACCCATCCGTTAGCTATGATTCCGCGCGGCCACTTCGATTCGGGGAATATCGCCGCATGGTTGAATATGAAGAACGTTAGGTGGTTAGGAATAAGATCCTTGCCGCTAACCCTCCAGTCAAGCGGGTACCAGTAGTCGAACTCCCTTCTAATCCTCTCTACAGTACTCTCGTCAACCCCTAGCTTCCTAGCAACGTCGCTCGAAGAGCCTTTTCCTAGAAGCACGTAGTCCCAGAACTCCTCACTGAGCTTCTCGGGATCGAGCTTAGCTTCACGTATCCTATTGACTACCGTGTAGAACGCCATGTATATAGTCGAGTCGCTGAGGCTCTCGATAATCCAGCTGGGATCCCATGGAAGCGGAACTCCTAGCCCTCTAGTTCGTGCGCAAGCCCTTCTGCGCAGCCAGTCTATAGTTGCTAGGAACTGGGCTCGAGCCTCTTCGGGCACTATCTTCATGGAGCTTAGGAGCTTCTTAGCTAGCTCCTTCCATCTAGGATCTCCGTAGTTAATGAACCACTGGTTCTCGAGAAGCTTAACCACGACCTCAGATCCGCATCTGCAGTAAACAGGCTTGTTTATTATCTCGTAAACTATCCTTCCATCTCCCCTATTAAGTAGCTCTTCCCGAACCCTATCCCTAGCTACCTGAACGCTAGCGCCGCTGATCTCCTTAGCTAGATGCTCGTAGCCTTCCGCTGCTGGAACCTTCTCATGGAGATCCTTTATCATAGAGCCTCTTCCTAGCTCCGTAGAGTAGACGAACTTCGTTGCTTCCTCCAGCTTCTCAAAGTCCTCCTGGGACGAAATCCCGTACTTCCTAAGCGCGAATAGAGCCAGAGGTTCTTCGATTCCAGGAACATCTATTATCTTCCTAGGCTCGATAGACCTAACGACCTCTAGTAGCTGCTGAGGCAGGTCTGACCTCTTCTTAAGGTCTAGAAGAGCTGCTGCATCGTAAGGAGCGTGGGCTGGTACAGACATCACGACCCCGGTAGCGAACGATGTGTCTACGAACTCAGCCGGAAGCACTGGAACCTTCTCTCCTGTCACCGGATTCCTAACAACTCTTCCCACGAGCTCAGAGCCCTCGAAGCACTCAACGACCTTAAACCTAAGCTGGTACTGTAGCCTCTCGCAAGCCTTCTCGCCAACTACCCATTTCTTACCGCTATTCTCAAGCTCTATAACGCAGTACCTCTCGCGGGGGTTCACCCACAGGTTGGTTACTCCAAATACGGTCTCGGGTCTTAGGGTTGCTGTTGGGTACCTTAGCTCGCCATCGCTGAACTCTATAGCTACGAACTCACCTATATCCGGCTCCTTATCCCCCTGAGTATCATGTGCCCCTACAGGCATCTGGTGCTTTGGGCACCACCCCACGGGGTGGCTGCCCTGCACAATGAAGCCCATGTCCTTAAGCTTCTTGAACTGCCAATGGATGAACTTTCTGAATTCTGGGTCTATGGTAGTGAACTCCCTTCTCCAATCTATGGATAGTCCATACTCTTTGAATACCCTCTTAGACTCCTCGTGGAAGTACCTAGCCATAAATAGGGGATCCTTCATCTTCTCAATGAGGTTCGGCGGAACATCGAATCTCTTCACTAGGACCTCTATGAAGCTGCGATCGCCGCTAGCAACTCTCTCAGCCATTGCGAGTATAGGTGTTCCAGTGTAGTGGAACCCCATGGGGAACAGAACGTCGTATCCACGCATCCTCCAGAATCTTGCGAGAACGTCCGCAACTAGGTACGTTCTACCGTGACCCATGTGCGCTGGGCTGTTGGGGTACATGAACGCCGCAGTTATGAAGAACTTAGGCCTAGAGCTATCGGGATCAGCTTCGAACACTCTATCCCTTTCCCAGCGATCTAGCCACTTCCTAGCTACGCTCTTCAGCATATCCACGAACTCCATCTCCTTAGCAATAGCCGATCCCTAGAGGCGTAGCCGAGCGCTTACCTAAAAAGCCCTTTGTCTAGTGGGGGGCTAGCGTGGATCCATTGAGCTACCGCAATCACAGAAGGTGCGATAGAGTTAAGAGCGAGCTAGGCATCGAGAACCCCTCTGACGGAAGTGGTCGAGGTATGGGTGAGGGCATCGTAGAGGAGGTCATACGTAGTCTGCTCCAGGTAGATACGATAGTGGTGTCGTACCACGGTGTTGTAGTGCCCCCTGTAGTACCTAGATTCAGAGCCCTTCCCGACGAGGCTGTCGTAAACCTTCTAACGCAGCTACGCAGGAAGTATAAGGTAATCCTAGTCTCGTTCAGATCGTATAGCGCGATATACAAGACCGCCGACGCCTTTGACGCCTCTATATGCTGCAACGGGTGCGAGATAGTGACCCCCGAAGACATAATAGTTCCTCGAAAGACTGAGGAGTACACACACATGGTTCTAGACATCTTCAGGAAGCTCAGGGACGCTCCTGACGTAACGATAGAGCTTCGTAAAACAAGGTTCGGCGACGCTGTAGGTCTATCTATAGAGTGGAATGGGAGGCTAAGCACGTCCTCCCAAGACCTCATCTACGGAATTGTTGGTCAGGTAAGCCAGAGGAAGCCCGTGAACTCCAAGTGCTTAACCGTTTACGCAGACTCGAACAGCAACTACATAGAGATCTTCGCCCCCGTGTGCCGAAGAGCTAGAGCTCTCAACATACTCCGCAAGCTAATGGATCTAGGGAAGGTCGCTTACATTGGCGAGGGGCTTATAGATAACGAGGTTCTCCGGAGCGTGGACGTACCAATAGCAGTGATTCACGATCTCAACAAGAGCCTTGCCGACAAGATCTTTGCAAAGTTCAAGATCAGCAGAAGCGATCTACTCTACGCTCTAAAGATGCTAGCTGCATCGATCTAACGCTACTCTTTAACGCAGCAGCGCTCTCTACCTAGCTTACCTAGTGCACCTCTCGTGACGCTCACAACCTCCTTTATGAGAAATACAATGCCTTCTCTCCATCCTCTATCCTTAAACACGTTAGCTACCTCAACCCAGTCCACCTTCATTATGATGTATATGAGGTAGGCTGTCACAGCTGTAAGCGCTGCACCAATACCTACCCCAACAAAGATGTTTCTCTCAAGCATAGACTCAACGAGCCTAGCTGCAGCACCTAGATAGATGCAGGATGCTGCAGTCATAATCACCTTGCCTATGAATACCGCTAAGAAGTAGAGGGGTAGAGGGTACCTCGAGATTCCTAAAGGAATGTATAGAACATCGTCTGGAAGCGGTGTAGCAGCGAATACTACGATAGCAATGAATATAGATCTTCGAAAGAGCTCCGAAAACGCGCTGAGGTTCTGCCTACTCTTCTCACCAATCTTAAACCTGAAGGCCCGGCCAAGAAAGTAGATTATGATTTTACCTATAGAAGCCCCTAAGGCTGAGAGTAGCACGGTTAGCGTAGCGTCCCAAAGGCTCATTCTGGAGACCGCTATGCCAACCCCTAGAAGGTATGGAACCCCAACGAAGGGAATGGAGTTCGATACTAGGCTCCCAGCAAATATTATGAGCGCGAGTACGAGCTTCAACCTCTACTCCTCCTCTCTAGGTACTTAACGAGCATTGACAGCACGAAGTTAGCCTTGGCATCGAGTCCGCACTCCTTTGCGATCCGGCACACAGCACCATTTATGAACTCTATCTCGGTTCTTCTACCAAGCTCGATATCTTGAAGCATCGAAGACCTATTCCTAGCGGTTTCTCTAAGTACCCTTGAGAAAAGCTGCCAAGGATCTTCAGGTAGCTCTACTCCTAGGCATCTAGATGCCACCAAGCTAACCTCGTCGATAACCAGCTCTGCAATGGTGCTTAGCTCAGGGTTCGCTACAACCCCGTTCTCCACTCCTAGAATGGCTGTGATTGGGTTGATAGCAGCGTTAACAGCTAGTTTGAGCCACGTCCACGCATCTATATCCTTAACTACACGAACATTCATACCTGCTAGAGAGAATACCTCTGCAGCTCTACATACATACCTCGTAATCCCGAATCTAGACCCAACGATTGCTGCTCCCCACGAAACTACAGTAATCGTTCCGCGCCTCTTACTTGCGCCTAAAGTAAGTAGCGCGTGAACAGCGCGATAACCAAAGTGCTCTATAGCTTTTCCATGCGGATCCCAACCGTTTTGAATAGTCACAACCGAAGTATCTAGTCCTACCAAAGGAGCTATCTGCGTTAAGGCTCTAGGGAGGCTATAGGCCTTGACCGCTAGGATCACAACATCGAAGTAGGGTATGCGAGGGGCCTCAGGCTCGACTACAATGATTCTAGGCCTAGCAATAACCTTACGGCCAGATGGAAGTACAACCTCTACACCATCTCTCTCAAGGCTGCGATGCCTCTCGAGAACCCCGAGCCACACATCGACTTTACGTGAGAGAGCGTAGTACAGAGCTACTCCAACAGCTCCTGGCCCAACAACCAGCACCCTCAAGATGCTAGCGCCCTACCATTCCGTGTCGAGCCGAGGAGAATAATTGCTTACAGAACTCGGGAGATCTCTGAGGGCGCTAGGTATGGAGGATATAGAGAGAAAGCTTGGGAGCTGGGCTCTCGATCTCGAGCGCGAGATAGAGCGCACGAGACCTAGGTCTAGGGAGCTCTTCGAGAAGGCCAGAAAGGTGCTTCCGGGAGGAGTGACTTACCACATAAGGTTCTATCGCCCGTATCCCCTCTACATAGCTAAGGGTAGGGGATCTAAGGTTACTGACGTGGATGGATTTGAATACGTCGATATGTGGATGGGGCACGGAGCGCTAATACTGGGGCACAACCCTGAGCCACTTATCAAGGCTATGGAAGAGGCTAAGGAGGTTGGAACCCATTTAGGCTACGCGAATCAGTACGCTGTTGAATACGCAGAGCTGCTAACTAAGGTTCTTCCGAACGCTGACATGGTTAGGTTCTGCAATAGTGGAACCGAAGCTAACATGTACGCGTTGAGGCTAGCTAGAGCCTATACCGGGAGGAAATACGTGATTAAAATGGAGGGAGGCTGGCATGGCGGCTACGACGCTCTTCACGTAGGTGTTTCATATCCATACCGAGGGCCAGAGTCTGCAGGACTACCTGAAGAGTATATTTCTCTAACTCTAGTGGTCCCATACAACGACATTGATGCGCTAGAAAAGGCTCTTAGAGAACATGAGGTAGCTGCTGTAGTCCTAGAGCCTGTTCTTGGAGCGGGAGGGTGCATAGGTCCCAGAGAGGGATACCTTAAGGAGGTTATAGAAGTAGCACATAGCTACGGAGCGCTGGTGGTATTCGACGAGGTTATCACAGGGTTCAGACTGGCGCTAGGGGGAGCACAGGAGTACTTTAACGTAAAGCCGGATATCGTTGTTCTTGGAAAGATTGTTGGTGGCGGCGTTGCAGGGGCTGGAGCCTTCGCTGCGAGGAGCGAGATCATGGAGCTTCTAGACAACATTAAGCACCCGGACGCGAGGAAAAGGCCCTTCCACGGAGGAACCTTCACGGGTAACCCGCTAACTATACTAGCGGGGATGAATATGGTTCGCTACCTAGCGTCGCACCGAGAGCTATACGATAAGCTTGATGAGATAACGCGTGTGCTAATGAACGGTGTGGAGAAAGCATGCCGAGATCACGACGTGGAGTGCTTCACAACTGGTGCTAGGGGCATGGTAGGTATACACTTCACTAGATCTAGGCCTCTCAACGTTAGGCAGGCACACGAGGAGAGGTGGTCTAACGCTATCTATAGAGCTCTACACAAGTTCGCGATACTCGACGGCTACCTATACATGACTGAGAGTAACGCGCACCTACTCCCATCGATGGTTCACAGCGAGGAGGAGGCTAAAGGTTTCGTAGATATGTTCTATAGATTTGTAGAGGAGGTTAAGAAGCTGATCTAGAGCTTTTTCTATGTTCTACAAGCTTAGTAGCAACCTCTCTCAAGACACTCATTAGGTACCTGAGCCTTATCCTCGGAGCTTCGATGCCGTAGAGCCAAAGACTTCTGAGGCTCTCTATGATATCACTGGCCCTCTCGTAAGGCGCTCCCCTATCGAGAAGCTTCTCCGCATGCAGCTTAGCCTCCAAGAGGTTCCTTGCTGCACGAGGAGAAAACCTCCAGAGATGAAACCTTCTGAACTCCTCGAACTCTATGCCATGCCTTGAGTAGGCGCGCTCCCACTCCCTCCTCATAATGCTCTCGATCAGCCCAGGATCTTCAACACTCATTCCGGATGCTACGAGCTCAAATATTGGCTTCTGCGGGCAGTACACGCAGGAAACTCTATGAGCTCCACGAAGATACATGTAGTGCACTAGACTATGCTCCCTGCACTCCTCAACTACATCCACTATAGTTAGAGGCGCTATCACCGTAAATCCTAAGTTCTTAGAAACTAGCCTATTATCTAGAAAGAACCTGTAGAAGAGTCTCTCGAACCTCTTACCCGCCTCCCACATTCTATCGCCGTAGGCTTGGAGATCTATGCCAAGGGCTTTCGATCGAAACCTCAGCGGAGCTACCTTGAAGTACGTACAGATCCTGCAACCCCTCTTGGGAAGCCCATGTCGGTAGAGCTCTCTAAGAACCTCCCTTCTAGGCGGTTCAACAACGGTTACGTCTACACCTACCCTTCTAGCAATCCTAATAGCTTCCGACACATTCCTATCGGGCTCAATAAAGGGCATGTGAACGTAGACAACATCGAGTTTCATATCTATGATATTCGAGAGCTTTGTTAGAGCTAGTAGGGCAACGCTACTATCCTTACCACCGCTGAAGGCTTGCGAAACCCTCTTACCCTTAGCCTCCAAGCACATATCCTTAACCAGTTGAACATAATCATCTACGCTATCTATTGTTCTCGCGAATAGCCACGGAGCCTTGTCGAACAGCCTCTCTAGATCAAAAGCGGAGCTACCCAATCGCAGAACTCCGTTCTCTACGAATTCTGTAACATCAACACCTACGTCATCTATCCATAGAAACCACCGTACCCCATCTCGGCTAACCGACTTAACAATGTCGTTAACTATCGCAAGGAACCTCATAGGTTTACCGCTGCCATCGACCACAGGTATGTACTCCAATAAACCCTCCCTAGCGCAATTAATCGATCCAGATATAAGGCTAGCTTAATAGGGGCGAAGCTATGCGCGAGGCTATAGAGATTGCACGAAAGGCTCTCGAGCTCCTCTCGCCTTCTAGCCCTAGTCATGGGCTAGATCACGCGGAGAGAGTCTATGCGATTGCTATGGAGCTCGCGAGCAACTTCGAGAATGTGGATAGGGATGCTCTAGCCGTCGCCGCGCTACTACATGATATCGCTAGGGATCTACCGGGGGACCATGCTGCGAATAGCGCTGATATAGCTTTCCATATTCTCGTGGAGAACGGTGTTAGCAAGGACTTTGCTGAGCGCGTTCGGGAGGCTATACTGTGCCATAGCTACAGCAGAGCTGCAAGATATAGGTGCGAATCTCTCGAGGGAGCGATTCTCAGCGATGCGGATAAGATAGACGCTTGTGGAGCTATAGGAATAGCTAGGACCTTCGCTTACGGAGGAGAGCATCGCAGAAGCATAGAGGATTCTCTACGGCATCTCGAAATCAAGATAGCTCGGTTAGCTGAGTACGCTCATACCGAGGTTGGGCGCAAAATCCTTTGCAAACTATCCGCGAGGGTGAGAGCATTCATCAGCTGGCTTAGGGAGGAGCTACGGTCAGGGCGCGAAACCTTCCTCACTGCTCAGCAGATTGCAAAGGACCCAGCTCATCATCCCATGGATGGCTCTGGCGCTAAAGTTCATAAACGTTGCTAGAGCTACCCTCGCTAGTGAGTGCATGGTAACGATACTTGTTAGGAGCAGGAAGGATAGAGACGCAGTAGCGTATGCGATAGACAGATTCTATGGTGGAGACCCAGCGATTAGAATAGCTACGCTTGGAGGCGTCCGTAAGTGCGACGAGATAGCATATAGGGCTTCCGAGGAAGCTAAATCGGTTAGCGATGCCTACATTATGCTTCTAGGAAAGGAGAGCGCAGACTGCTTACCACTGCTAGAGACCGAGCTTCCTCCTAACGTCTTTGTCCACATCGTTCCGAGGAAGAAGGTTCGCAACCTTAGAATCGAGCATCTCGCATGGGAGATAGCTAGAGCTAAATCGCTCATTAGAACAACCGTGTTCTGGGTACAGCATGCAACGGGGTACGCCTTCTATAGGTACAGCAGAGGAGTTAGCCTAGGGATAGAGCCGGACCCTGCGTACGATACATTTCTCGTCATGGATCGCGGCGCTGAACTACTTAGCTCTATCTCTAGAGTAAGCTGCAGACTGCCGCTGCTTGTTAGAATGTATGGAGGTGAGCACCTTGTGTACTGCTGCCACAGACCCATATGCAGAATAACCATACCTGACGAGCTCGCACCAATACGCAGCGAGCCCCTAGAGCCTCACCATAGATGCAGCCCCTCGCTAAATGCAACGCTGGACATAAACCTAGAGATATCTAGGCTCGTAGTTGATCGAGGAGCAAGCATAGTTAGGAAGTTTACCGAGGGGTTCAGCAAGGTCGTTGTACCATTTAGTGGAGGTAAGGATAGCACCCTAGCTCTCTACATAGCCACCAGAGCTATCGATCCTAGTAAGGTTACTGCAGTTTACGTCGATACAGGTGTTGAGTTCCCGCTAAACCGAGAGTACGTCGAGAAGATTGCGAGCGAGTTAGGTGTAGAGCTTGTTAAGCTTAGAGCGCCCGTGCGCGATGAGATAATACGCCGCGGAGAGCTTCCTTCGCATAGGTGTAGATGGTGTACAGAGCTAAAGGTTGCAGCTCTGGAAAGATACGTGAGATCCCTTGGAGATAGAATCGCGGTGATAGTTGGCGATCGGGACTCCGAGTCTAGATCGAGATCTTGGAGACCTAGCGTTAGGGACTCCGAGGGTGTTCGCTACATCGCTCCAATAAAACCCTGGTCAACCGCTCAAATCCAAGCGACTCTCATCAATGTAGGGATAGAACCCAATCCCCTATACCTCTTAGGGTTCTACAGAGTTGGGTGCTATGTCTGTCCTTCGCTAAGGGCTTGGGAACTCGAGGTGATTCACCGCAACCCACGCTTCTTTAGGGATGTTCTACTGGATGATTTGTTCAAACGCTTTGAACAGCTTAAGGCTAAGACTCGCAGCAAGCAATTGCGAGATGCGTGCCAAACCTCGACTTAAACTCGCAAAGCGCAGTGTATACACAGTCTAGGGGCTCGACCATGGCTTCGTCTACTAGCTCGACAAAGAGGGGGGCAACGTCAGCCGAGGAGGAAATCCGTTTGAGCCGAACCGCGCTCAAGATATATCTATACCTTCTTGGTAGAGATGAGGAGGTTGGGCCTAGAGAGATAGCCCGAGCTATCGGGCTTAGCCCTAGCCTTGTTTACTACCACCTAAAGAGGATGGAGGAGATGGGCCTAGTCATAAAGGGGTCCTCAGGGTACAGGGCTTCTGGATCGCTAAAGATAGAGGGGTTCTTATCTATAGGTAAGAGGTTCTTTCCTCGGATGTATGTATACTCCGCGTTTTTTGCAGGGCTTCTATTCTCGGAGCTTCTAGCGATAGCGCTAGGCAAGGCTCCCGTGGATGGATCTATGGCCGTAGCGCTGTTAGCAAGCGCTACGGGATTCGCTATTACTCTAGCAGAAGGCTACACGCTGTACCGGAGAATCTTTAGGCGGAGCTAGAGACACGATACTGTAGATGATGAAGTTACGCACTCACGGATTAGATGAAGAAGCCACCTCTCGCTGATGATGAGCTTCACGGCACTCTGATGAGCTAGGGAGTGATGAAAGACGGCTATCCTGAAGCACTAGTCCGTAGCTAGTAGAAGTGGGCGTACCAGTAGAACTCCGTCGATAGCCATAAGCTCCCTATATAGATCCTTTATCCTAGAGGTGTCTCCTCTAACAACCACGAGAAGCATGCAGCGCACGGGGTCTAGGTGTATGTGCAGCGCAGCTATCACTATATCTAGGTACTTATGCTGAATATCGGTCACCTTCTCGTCAACCTCGTGAACCGTGTGATCATACACGAGGCCGAGCACTCCTGCTGCACGCCCGGCAAGCCTCCATCTCTGCTCAACAACGAACATCCTTAGCGCTTCTTGCACAAGTCTAGATTTGCTCTTTATGTTTGTATCGCTCATTATCTTCTCGAGCTCCTCGAGTAGGTCCTTTGGTAGGTATATACCGAATCGGGATCCCGAGGACAAGGCTCCACCGTGCTAAGGGGGTCTGTCTAAGCGTTAAAAATATGTTTTTAGCCCACGAGCTTCTCTATCTCGCTCACAATTCTCTTAGCTTCCTCCTCAGAAACCTGCTGTACTCCTCTACCGACATGCTTGACTACGTGGATGTGATCCTCTCTAGCTATTATGACGTAGTCGCCGTACTTTATGTATAAGACCTTCCCAGGCTTATCTACGCAGTCGCTAAGCTCCTTAGCTAGTGCGGCAGATCTTATAGCGTTGAAGAGTCTCGATACGTCGCTAAAGGTTCTAGCGCTGATCCCCTTTCTTAGGTAAGCTGCGGGTTCCCAAACCTTCAGTGTCTTATTCAGCCTCATGATCCCATCCTTCGCCACTGCTCTAATGTGGTGCTTAGATAAATAGTTTAGCCGCTGAGCTCCTTAAGAACTTCCTCCAACTTAACGCGAGCCTTCTCAACTCTTTCTCTGAGATCCTTTAGCTGCTGCTCTAGCTCCTCAACGCGCTTCCTGAACTGCTCTACCTCAGCAGCGCTAACTATAGGAACCTGCAGCTTTCCGCCCGCTTTCATCAGCATATCGTACGTCTCCTTAACCAGCCTGCCAGCCTCAGTCTTGCCCGCTAGGTGATTCCTTATGGTTGTAGGTGATCTACCTAGCTCCTCTGCAATAGCCTCTATCGGCATACCTGCTCTATCGCGTGCTAGCGCTCCCGCAGCAACTATTAGCGAGTCTAGCCAAGTGAGCTTGTCCTCAGCGTTCCTTATCTTCTCCAGCACGTCGGGCCTAGTTATAGTTCCTAGTATTAGAGCTAGCTCCAGCTTCCTGATCTCTTCCTTGGTCAAGGGTTTGAGGGGTATCTCCTCGGACATCTCTATCTACCTCAGGCCTCCTCGATCTGTATCCTATCGCCCCGGATCCTAACTACTTTGTTCGGGTAAACTACTATCCCCTTATCGGTGATCTCGAAGGGGTGTCTACGCATATCGTGTTTCGTCCCACGCATCTTCCAGATTATCAGCGTTCTAACAAGCTCACCTCCAACCTCATCTAGATCGAGCCTAATGATGCCATCAGCAGCATGCTCAACTCCCGGCCCTCCAAACCCTCTCTCCGTAACGCTAACCTGGGAAACCAAGATTGCTGTTGTTCCTAAGCCCGATAGAACCCTCTTGAGCTGCATCATTATGGAGCGAGCTACTGAAGGCTTCGTTAGGTATAGAGTCGATACCGAGTCTATGACTACCCTCTGCGCCCCAACATCCCTTATAGCTTGCTTAAGCACATCTAGAAGCTCCATAACGTCGTCAACACTTCTAACAACGTACCTCTCCCTCTTAGCAGCCTCCCCTATGCCTCCGGTAAACGCATCAACTATAGCGAACATCCCTTCCTCTTCATACTTCCTAACGTCCCATCCGAACACGGCCATGTGTCTGCGTATCTGCACGGGATGCTCCTCGAGCGCGACGAGAACGCCGGGCTCGCCGTGCTGCAGCCCGTAGTAGAGGTACTGCTGCCCAAAGATCGTCTTGCCGGTGCCTGGACCCCCAGATAGCAGAACCACGTTTCTCTTAGGGATACCCCCATAGAGGAGCTCATCTAAGCCTGGGATACCCGTCTTCACGCGCTCCAGCTTGAAGCTCAATTCTCGTCCACCCCAACACTTTTAGCTAGTAGAGAATATAAATAGCAATTGCTTTTTGTTTCCACGTTATAGCACTGTAGGTGCTAACGGTTGCGCAGCGCACGAAGACTTGTAGCAATATCGCTAGCTGGCATAGCTGTGGGCGTTGTAACGGGGCTAGCCTACGCTGCCCTAGCTGAAGCCATGAGAATCGCTAGGGATATCCATTCCTTAGCGTACTCTCTAGCTCCGTGGCTCACGGTACCTCTAGCGGTGCTAGGAGGGGTAGTAACGGGATTCATACTCAAGTACGTGTCGCCAGATGTAGCGGGTCCAGGTATAGATGCCGCGATAAACGCTATCGTGCGCCGATGGGGCTTGATGAAGCTTAGGACTACGGTAGCTAAGTTCGTTGCAACAGTTGCTACTGTTGGTCTAGGGGCTAGCGGTGGTCTCGTGGGTCCGATGGCTCAGATAGGCACTGGTATAGGCTCAAGGATCTCAACGCTACTGAAAATGGATAGGTTGTCTAGAAAGCGGGTAGCTCTAGTAGGTTTAGGAGCTGGAATAGCATCAGTGCTTCAAGCGCCGGTCTCGGGCGCGCTAGCATGCATGGAGATACTGTATAGAGGGCCAGGTTTAGAGGCTGGCGTGCTAGTGCCGTCGCTCTTCGCAACATTCGCGAGCGCGTTAACGACGTACCTACTACTCGGAGGATGGTACTCACACCTAGAGATACATGTGCCTAGAGCTCTCTTACTCAACCCTAGATTCTTAGCGTGCTCGCTGATAGTTGGAGTAGCTGGTGGGCTGCTATCAATGGCGTTCTCAAGAACATACTTTAGCTTGGAGAACCTGTTTCAGAGAATGCGGATACCTATAGTCGTTAAGCCAGCTATAGGGTGCTGTATTGCTGCTACAATAGCTCTCGCGTTTCCAAGCGTCTACGGAACTGGGTGGGATCTAGTATGGATATCTATATCCTCTGCAAGCGCCTCACTACTAGCAACGCTGCTCGTTGCAAAGATGTTCGCAACTATCTTCACTCTGAGCTCCGGAGGGAGCGGAGGGATATTCGCGCCTACAATAGCGATAGGAGCGCTCCTAGGGTCTATCGTAGACAACGTGTTTGGGCTCCACAGACCGGATCTAATGGCGCTTATAGGCATAGCATCAATGCTATCAGGCCTGTGCAGGGTTCCCTTAGCTGCTGTAGTTCTGGTTGCTGAGGTTGCGGGAGGGGTCTACACCCTTCCTCCGGCAATAATAGCATCTCTAGTATCCTACCTAGTTGCAGGTCCAAAGGCGACCATCTATAAGAGCCAGCTAGAGGCGTCGCCATGACCCAGCTAAAGCTGTGCATAAACCGCCTGCTAAGATGGTATGAGAGAAATGGGCGTAGATTCATCTGGAGATCATCGAGGGACTGGTATATAGTGGCGCTTGCGGAGTTCATTCTTGTTCGCACGAGAGCTAGCGTGGCGGAGAAAGCACTTATGGAGATCCTCAACGCGTATCCAAGCTCCAGTGCCTTGTGTGCGGATCCCAGCAGAGCGATAAGGTTTCTAGAGCGCGTGTTTAGAAGAATAGGGCTTGTTAAGAGAGCTAGGTGGGTTCTCGACGCTGTATGCGCTATACATAGGGGAGAGGTTAACCTATGCGATCCGCGTAGCTTAATGAGTCTTAGAGGTATTGGCAACTACATAGCATCAGCTCTATCGAGCATCGTCTGCGGCTCGAACGAACCCTTCGTAGACACCAACGTTGCTCGTGTCTTATCACGGTGCCTCGGTAAGCGCGTTAGCCACGATGATGCGAGGAGGATCATACGAGACCTAGGAGCTAATGTTGCAGTGGTGTGCTTTGCACTAATAGATCTAGCTAACGCTCTATGTAAGCCTAGAAGACCAAGGTGCAGAGACTGCCCGCTAGCCTCCTGCTGCGTTACTGCACTTAGTTCGGATGTAGGATAGCACTACCAGTTTCCCTAGCCGGTATATGAAGTAGAGAGCAAGGAGCAGCAGAACCACGAAGGTTCCAAAACCAGCGTACTGCCCGAACGCTTTAGCAACGAGCCCGCTAGCGCATATAACGCAGGTGATGATAGCCATAGACGCTATCACGAAACCGACAACGCTAGCGTAGCCCAAGGCTAGCTACCTAGTACCTTCGCTACACCCTCTACCGCTTTATCTGTAGCGGGTAGCAAGGGGTGAGGTTGCTAAAGCTAATTAGTAGAAGGCAGATAGCACCGCTTCGAAAGAACCGCAGAGTGCTTCAGAAGCGCAGCGTGAAGTTTCTTAGTGCAGACACGCAGTCGCTATGCCTAGAGGTTTTAAAGAGCTATAGCCTAGGCGATGGCGTCAATGTTACCGTATGCATAGACAAGCACGGAGTTGCGAGATACCTTGTTAACGAACCTCCGCTATCTAGCAGCGAGCAGTCTCTCATATCTACGCTCTTGGACTACATCTACACTTCTTCAATGACTATCGAAAACGAGGATGATCTAAAGGACTCGCTCATGAAGGCAGCCTCGGATCTAGGAATTGAGCAGGAACTAGTGAACGTATTCGACAAGGTATGGTACTACGTAAGGCGCGATTCCTTTGGTTACGGAGTTCTAGACCCACTATTCAGAGATAGCGATATAGAAGATATAGAGCTTTCACATTGGTCCACACCTGTTACCGTAGTTCACAGAAGGTTCCTAGCGTATGAGTCGCTAGTTACGAACATAAGGTTCTCAAGCGAGGAAGAAGTTAAGGCTATCATTGAGAGGCTAGCCCTAAGAACGGGGCGAGCAATATCTTTAGCTAACCCGGAGCTCCACGCCGCCCTACCCGAGGGCTACAGGCTTGCTGCTACGTTAGGAGAACCCGTGTCCTCTTCACCAACATTCGATATACGCAAGTTTCCACGCGTTCCAATAGATATCGCGACACTGATGCGAGAACACGTTATCGATCCTTCTATAGCAGCACTAATATGGCTTGTAAACGACGCAAAAATGTTCTACTGCGTGATTGGGGGTAGCGGTACAGGTAAGACAACGCTTCTCAATGCCCTTCTTCAGCTAAGCAATCCCCTATGGAAGATAGTCGTCGTTCAAGATATTCCGGAGGTAAAGCTTCCCGGAAGACCTAGGTTTATCCAGCTATTTGGAGAATCTACTCAGGAACAGTTTAGGAGATGCGTAACTGCTCTCAGGTACAGACCCGATATACTTGTAGTTGGAGAGGTTAGAGGACGAGAGATAAGGGCTCTAGTTAGAGCAGTAGCTTCTGGCTCAGGATCAGCCTCGACATTCCACGCCTCAACACCTAGCGAGTACGAGATGGCGGTGCGAAACATTCTTCCGCGCGATCTCTACATTATGCTAACACTAAACACTGCAGTGCTCATTCACGTAGCTAGAGTTCGCATAGGCTCAGCAGTTGAGCGTAGGGTTGTAGCTGTCTACGAACGTCGTTCTAACGGCTGGACAACTATTTACAGAGTTAACGAATTCGATAGCATTAGGAACTGCGAATCCCTCAAGCGCGCTGCATCGCGCCTTAGGATTGAAGACCCTGTATCTGAGCTAGAGCGTAGGATAGACTATCTCAATCGCATAGCTCCAGGATATGAAAACGTTGAGAGGCACATGAGGAAGTTCTACGGTGTTTAACTATGATTGAGAGCATGTTAGCTAAGAACAGGTATGTGCTTAGCTTAGAGGGTCTAGGAGGACTATGGATATCAATAGCTACAACACTACTAGAGACTAAGTTCCTAGTGGACTTCATATCTAGAGAGACACCCTCAAGGACTCTATCTCCCGACATGCTTTCAATGCTTCTAGCCTACATTGCATCGGTAATAGGGCTACCGCTAGTACTAGCATGGATACCGGGAGCACTTAAGGAGCTTTCGAAAATGTACAGAGCCTTTGCTGAACGCTCGTGCCTACCATTCAGAATACCTAAGCTGAGAACGAGGCTGTCGCTACTAGGTTTCGCAATCCCTATATCGTCTCTCTGCGTAGTGGCCTCCATAGTTCTATCAAACCCGCTGCTAGCGCTAGCAGGTTTTGTACCTACTCTAATAGCGTCTCTTGTGATACTAGCTCCCGTAGTAGCCCTGGGAGAACATAGGAGAAGAATAGATACGGAGCTGCCCTGGTTTGCTGTCCTACTCGATCTTAGCGAGTCCGTAGGCGCTGGAATAAAGTTTCTAGGGGAGAGGATAAGGAGAACGAGAATACTTCCAGCCATATCCAAGGAGCTCGATGCTATAGCTAGAGACGCTAGGCTACGATCATCATCATACATAGACTCGCTGATGCGGCGCGCCGACCTTACACCTAGTTACCGCCTTTCGAGGTTCCTCAGAGGATACGCATCGAGACTGCGAAGCGGTTCCCCCATTGTTCAGTGGCTAAGGATGTGGATACTCGAGGAGTTCATGAGAAGCGAGTTCAGCTATAGGATGTTCAGCGAGAGGGCTTCGATAATGATAAGCCAGGTCGCTATAGGCATATACGTCTTCGTTCCTGTTGTTATGGCGGCTCTAGGAGCTCTCTCATCGCCTCTGATGCTGATAGTTCCAGTAGTCGGTACGCCAGCACTAATAGCGCTTGCCTACGCGATAAGACCCAAGACAATGGATTGCATAGATCGCAAACACATAGTGCTACCAGCCATACTATGCATAGCAACATCGATAATGCTTTTCCCTCTACTTAAAGGGTACGCAGTAATCGCTGGTTGGCTTCTAGGCATAGTGGCTGGAATAAAGGCGTATAGCCAAGTTAGGGAGTGCTCCATGCTACGTAGGGATTCGTTCGACATCCTCAACTACGTGACAGAGCTACGGAGAATAGGCTTGTCAATTCCTTCAGCCTTGAAACAGATCTCTAAGGAGTCCAAGCTCCACAAAATATCGAGAAGAAGAATAGAGGAGGTTCTTCAGCTCCACGAGCTAGGCGTGCCGTTAACAGAGACTATTAGGTACGTAAGGACGCCGAGCTTCATGTTCAAGTTTGTTGTCTTTTCTCTAGGTATAATGCATGAGAGCGGAGCTAGCGATCCCAGCGTCATACAACGCTTGCTAGAGACGCTAAGAAGAATAGACGTACTTGAGGAGAGCTCAAGAAAGGTTGCACTACTCTTTGACGCTCTATCCGTAGCAACAATCGGGATAGTTATCTGGATAGCAAAGACCCTTGCAGGCATAGTTTCAGTTACATCCACCTATACGTTAGCAGCAACGCTTCAAGTATTTCCCGTAGCCCCCCAGCTATCACTGCTAATCCCCATAGCGCTGCTAGGCTACAGCATCGTATCAACAATACTCAGAACCGGTGCACCCATATTCGAGCTAAGGCAAGTAGCGTTCCTCGCAATAGCGCTTCTCGCAGTAGTTGCACTGACCCTCTTTTAAACCCTTCATTACTAGCGGGGGTGTGCGCTTGAGGTCCTTCAGAAAAGGAATGAGCGAAATGATGGCTATAGTGATAGGGGTTGTGCTAACAGTCGCTATAGGGGCAGCACTATGGCCACTTCTAAGCGGTATGATAACTAGCCAGAGTCAGAATGCCAAGATGATAGTGAGTGTCTCAGCCTCAGACCTATACAATGGCAACGTCTCGGTCATAGTGAACGTTAAGAATGTTGGCGGCACCACGCTAGAGGACGTTAAGGTCGTAAAGGTTATAGTATACAATGGAACTACCGCTAAGGTTATTCAAGACATTCCGCAGCCAACTATAGCCTCAAAGCTAGTGATAGGTGCCTCCGCATCGAAAATGCTCATAGTTCCCGGCCAAGCTGGCGATAGTATAGTGGTCGTAGTTAGTGCCAAAGCAGGAAACAACATCATATACGCGCAAGGAAAGGCTGTAGTAACTAGCTAAGCACCTACATACTACGTACACGAACACCTCTTTTTAACCTGTTTTCTCCTTAGGGGAACATGAACAGAGCTCTCTCGAACCTAATTGCGCTCGTTATAACTACTGCTATACTAGTCGCAGCATCATCGATAGTAATAATGAAGTACCACCTTGTACTCTCCGCCCTCAAGCCTCAACATGGCGTTTCACTCAAAGCCATATGCTCTAAAGTAATGAACTCTTCACTGTATCTATGCATAATTAGGTCTAGCGTTAGGTACTGCGGAAAGCTTCACATTATCACAGAGAATGGTACGCTAACCCTGAACCGCTGCATTGGTCCTAGGTTAGCTATAGTACTAGCCCTAGCTTCCAAACCTATCGCTGTTCGCGTTGACAACAAGATAAAGCTCGTGGAGGTGAGGTAGCTCATGAGGTTCCGCAGCTCCTTCCGTAAAGCACAGGGGGAGTACGTTGCTGCACTTGTAATGCTCTCACTACTAGTATCGATGGTAGCGCTGCTAGCGGAATGGCAAGCAGCGATTCACCAGAGCGCTGAGCAAGCAATAGAGGATATAGAGAAGAGCAAGGAGATGCTAGAGGTCTTCAGGAGCTCTAGCTCGATAAGGGTAGTGAACTCGTGGGGCAAACCAAGCACTATTATCGCTATAGTATTCAAATTCGCGGACTCAGAATCCCTGAGCGCTGCACTTGCTGAGCTTAGCAAAGCAGTGCGTCTAGGTAAGCTTGTTATCGATAAGCACGACTTGATAGCGGTTCTACAGCTGCCTAGAGAGAGCTGGATTACAGTTGATCCAGCATCAGCTACAGATATCAACGCCTCGATAGATCCCGCTATTCCTATCCTAGTTAACCATTCTAGAACTGTCTGCGTGTACACACTCTACAGCAACATATTCTGCAACTCAACACCAGCATCCCTAGGTCTAATACCTAACGCTACCCAACCAGCGCTACTATTCAACGACACTACCCATATACTGAACAGGCTTGCAGTAATTAACTACAGTAAGGTCGTGCCAGTATCCTTCACGTATCCACCATTCTCCGCTGCAATACCGCCTAGCATCCCGATAATAATAGTGAAGGATCTTAAGAGCCTTCCGAGGTTCCTTGTAGAGACCGTTGTCAAGCTTAAGGTGCTTATAAACTTCTCATGTCATAGCGTAGTATGTCCCTGGACCCCTAGGAACTTCACAATAATTTTGGGTAACGGTGCTAAGGTTAAGCCTAGCTACGTATGTCTCTTCAATCCCTACCCAGTGTATCTGATAGGGTGCAGCAATGGCGACGAACCTGTAAGAACATCGCTTAGGTTTATGTTAGCGGTTGTAGACGGGGTGCCTGTATACATCGATACGCTCAGCGGACCATATCCATACACTGTGTCCTTCATTACCTTTGCCGGGATCTCTAACGGTACCTACACTATAGCTGAAGCCTATGTTACGTCTGTAGCATTCAAGGGCTCTAACGTTGTGGCTGTAATGCATACAAGCTATAGTTGGCGCTTATGCAAGTTCACTATCTGGAGCTCTTGGGGCCTGTGCTCAAACTCTTTTGTCTATACCTTGGCTGGTAGCGGGCTGTATGGGGTTGCTAGGTACGGACTCTTCGACTTACCTCTACTGGTGCTAAAGAAGACCTCGCCGCAGCTATATCCTCCAAAAGCACCTACTCCCCCGCTGTCAAAGGTTGCTGTCACTATATATCAGTACTACCCTGGGTACGCGCCAAATATAGTGTCACATAATCTCAGATACATGAGTGGGGGTTACGCAGACGTAGTAAGTTTGAGCTCTGTAATGGCAGTATTTATCCAGCCTGTTGCTAGATTGCGTGTGCTAGTACCAACATATGTTGTTGCTAGCAACGGTACAAAGATTAGATTCCGGATTCCTTTGCTGACGCTAAGCCTCACTAATGTCTATAGTGTCGCTGGATACGTGATTAGCGCCGTAAAAACCAACTACACCGTTAGAGGTGTGGAGGTAGTTTCTGGAAAGGTGTATAGAGGGTACGAGATAACTACGGGCAGGTTCAATCTTGGTCTACAGCCTCCCGTATCGTCTAGGTATGTATATACGCTATTCGTTGTAGTTAGCAGCAGCAGGCTTGACGAATTTAGCGTAGTGCTACTGCACTGGCCCGCAACTATAGTTCCAGCACCTAGCTTCCAACTACCAGCTTCTCACCGCCACACAGTCGGCGCAGTAGCTCCACTGCTGAAAGTGATGCCAAGTAGCTAGTCCTAGGATTCGATGGGCTAGGAACATTCTCTACTTTTATAGTGATTCTCGAAGCCTTCGATTCCACAACTATTTCATGTATATTCCTATCGATAGAGGGGTCTGCCACGATCTCTACCTCAGCATCCTTGCCGGAGGCTAAGCTCAGGGCTGCCGACACGTTGATATTGAATGGAAGTAGCTTAACGGCTTCGCTCGCTCTACCTCTAAATACCACAGTAGGCTGAGTAACTTTCGAGGGATCGAACTTTATCGCCTCGCAAGGCTTTATGCTCCTAGGAGGCTTGCGAGTCCTTAGAAGAACCCTATCTATTCCAGCTCTCCTCAGCGCCCTTATAGCATCGAGACCGGCAATCGCTCCGCTAGGCACTAGGATCATAGCGCTTGATCTCTGTGCAGCTTCAAGGAGTTTCTCCAGAAGGTCTCTATCCATGAGCGCTCCAACACTTAGAACAACTAGCCATGCTCCGCTCGAGAGAATCTTCTCTCCATACTGCCTCACAGCCTCTTGGCTAGCTGCCTCCACAACTATATCAGGCTTCAGCTCGAGTAGTTCATCGATGGAAGACGCTATCCGTGGCTTAGCTCTCCTCATCTTCGACCTAAGGTCCTCGCACTTCTCCCTCACGATGTCGAACATCGCCACCAGCTCCGCAGCTACGTAGCCCTCATCGATGGCTTTAGCGATTTCGGAGCCTATGGCTCCGCATCCTATTAGCGCAATCCTCCTCATCTAGGCCACCACCCTAAAGCAAGCGCTCTATCTCTAGGCTCATATCAACTCTTTCGGGCTTCATAGTAATAACGCTTGTGCTTATGACATCTGGATCCAGCTTGGCGTAAGCAGCAACATTATCCTCATCTATTCCTCCGCTAACCTCAACAACAACTCTATCTCTAAGCCCTTCGCGCTTCAAGAGCTCTAGCGCTTCAGCAACCTTACTTGGACTCATGTTGTCCAGCATAACTATGTCTGCGCCAGCACGTGCAGCTCTAACAGCATCGCTAGGCTCTGTCACCTCAACCTCTACCTTGTGAGCGAAGCTAGCTCTGGACTTAGCTAGCCGGACTGCCTTCTCGACATCTCCCACAATAGCTATATGGTTATCCTTTATCAATATAGCATCACTGAGAGAAAACCTATGTGTATCACCGCCTCCCAGCGCTACCGCCTTCTTGACGAGGGCTCTTAGCCCTGGCACAACCTTGCGCGTAGCCGCTACCCTAACCCTCGGGTTAACGCTTCTAACTATATCCACTATCTTCCGAGTCTTCGTAGCTATACCCGCTAGCAGCATCAGTATGTTCAAGATCGTTCGCTCGAAGAGTAGAATACTCCTAGCATCGCCACCAAGCTTCATCACAGCAGTTCCTCGACGCACCTCCTCTCCATCACCAACTAGGGGTGCTGCCTCCAGTCCTAGGATCTTCAGTGCTCTAGCGACATCGCTAACACACGCAACTACACCGCTGCTCTTCGCAATAATGACAGCCTCCACAGATCTGCCCTCCGGCACGAGAAGCTCAGTTGTTATATCTCCGAACGGTGCGTCTTCGCGAACCCATTCCAAAATCTTAGAAGCTAAGATATGTGGATCCAAAAACCCCACCTCATCTACTTCGAGATTAAGTCTAGACTCCGCTCCAGAACCTCGCGAACCTTCCTAGCTATTGAGCTCTCTACGGCAACTCTATGCTTTAGGAGCTCTAGGGATCTAGCTACGTGGATAAGCGTTATCTTCTTCATATCGATACACACCGCTAGCGGATTAGCTGGCTCAACATCCCTCTCGGGATACATCTTCTTCGCGCGATACGCGAGACCCTCTTCTGTAGCTAAGAGTACCTTCCCGTTGAACTTGGGGATAGCCTTGAGCATCTGGCTGGTGCTTCCAACATACTTAGCTATCGATCTTACATCCCTAGGGGTTTCAGGGTGCGCTATCAACGTAGCTTTCGGGTACTTACTCAGCGCCCTCTCTACATAGTATCGATTTAGGAGATGCTCGTGGACTGGGCAGTGCCCGTAGGGTGGTGCTACTATGATTCTTTTCCCAGTAGCTTGCGCAACATGATCTGCGAGGTTCTTATCAGGTCCGAACACTATCTCATCGTCCTCGAGCATCGATATTAGCTTCGCTGCTGAGGAGCTTGTAACTATATAATCAGCTTCAGCCTTCGCCGATGCTAGCGAGTTAACGTATAGAACTACTGGCGCAGTAGGTACTGCGGATCTAAACTCGCGAACTGCTTGAGGCGAAAGAAACTCAGCTAGCGGGCACCCAGCGCATGGGTTCGGATGAAGCACTATCTTGTCAGGATTTAGCACTGCTGCCATCTCAGCCATGAACGAAACTCCGCAGAATACTATCACGTCTGCACTAACCTCCATAGCCTTGCGCGCGAGCTCTAGGCTATCTCCAACAAAGTCAGCAACATCTTGCACTTCAGGTAGCTGGTAGTTGTGCGCCAAAATGATAGCGTTTCTACGCTTCTTCAACTCGCTAATCCTTTTAATGAGGCTATCCACAGCCGATCCCAAGGTTCTTCGCCACTATACTGCTCCCTCAAGCTCGATATAAGCGAGGGGGAGCGAAGCAAAAACGTGTATGCACGCATTACTGGCTTTGTATCCAGGGGCAGAGATTGCATACACGACTGCGTGCTGGAGAGGTGGGCTAGCACGCGCGCGTGCATAATCGCTCCCGAAAGGTTAATGCGTTTAGCCGAAGAGCTATCCTCTAGATGCGAGACCCTAGGAATAGATGTTACTCGGGGAGTCGGCTCTTGCGATATCGCTATAGCTATAGGTACGGATAGAGACATTCTACACCTTCTGCAATCACTAGAGAACCCGCCTCCAACACTAACTATAGCTCCTCCCGGCTATACCGGGTACCTAACTCACGCCTACTGGGAAGCGATAGATGATGTACTCGCTAGGGTAGTTAAGGGTAAGTACAGCGTACGCGAGATCGCTAGGGTCCACGCAGTTATCGATGGGAAGCGCGAGGTAAGCGCACTTAATGAGATAGCGGTGTTCCCACAGAGGAGCGCTATAACTATGGAGTACACGCTTAAGATAGATGGCGAACCTCTGTGGAGGGACGTTGCTGACGGAGTGATAGTATCTACACCCCTCGGATCGACAGCCTACGCTCTATCCGCAGGAGGACCGATAATCCTATTGAACGCTGAAGTACTTGAAGTCGTACCGGTCAATAGCACTGAGCCGAGTCGAAGACCAATAGTGGTTCCTCGAACAAGCACCATATCTATAGAGGACATAGCTTCTAGGTACCCTATCGAGGCTATAGCCGACGGGGTAACGAGAATGAGAGTAGATGAACGAATAGAGTTCCGCTCCGGCGTGCCCGTGCGATTCATAGAGGTTGAGGGAGGCGCTACATACATAGCTAAGAGAAAGCTAGGTACTTACAAGGAGCTCCAGAGCCTACCTCCGAGCGCGAAGTTCGTGTATAAGATGCTAGAGCTGGAAGGACCTATGAGCGTTAGAGATCTAGCTGCAAAAACACTTCTGCCGGAGCGCACAGTTAGGTACGCGCTAAATATTCTCTTGGATAAGGGACTCGTAGAGAAAGTTGTCGACCCACGCGATCCAAGGAGGCACATATACAGAATCAAGGGCGTACCGTGATGAAGATGGGAGCGGCTGAACCTATGATGATCCCAAGGCTTCGCTGACGCAACTTTCACTGAACTACTCTACGCAGCTTTCCGTTTACAACCGAAATTTAATCATTAGTTTCGGAACTAGTCGCTCATTACCGTTTCTTTCGAAGGGGTACTCGGTGTTAGTGCAAGGTGTATAAGCAATCAGAAGATTTCTTTCGGTGGGGAGAGAGCGTGGGTAGGTACCAAGAGGTAGTGTACTCCATAGCCGTATTAGCAGCTAGCTACCTTCTATTCAAGGTGCTCAACTGCTCATCCCCTGCGCTAGTCGCAGCCCTAACACCCATAGTTGCGTTAGCCCATGAAGCTGTGCATCTCCTAACGATAAGGTTGCTAGGCTTAAGACATAGAGTCGCTGTAAGGGGGATGAAGGTGGGTTTTGTCATAGACTTCGATAACCCTAAGAAATACATTGTTTGCGCACTGAGCCCGCAAGTAATTACTGCTATGCTTGCTATTCTATCGATACATACTCCGGAGCTAGCAGTACTTGCATTAATCCATGTCGCTATGTCTGTACATGATATCGCTAAGAGCCTTAAGTACGCACGGATGCTTTCTAATCTATGACTACCTCGTGAACCTCAGCGCTTTCGGAAGCCCAGCTAACTACGTCCAAGTACCTAGCAACATCGCTGTCGCGAGCCCTCGTCTCCGGGGCTCGAGGAACCAGCTTGCACTTACCTACGCTCTTCGCTGCATAGCTGAATAACCCTATGCTACGCAGATACGAAGCGATCTCCTCCTTATCTAAAAAGATCAGCGGCCTAAGTACGGGAATCGATAGCGAAGCCCTATTTATGACGCTTATATTATGTAGCGTTTGGCTAGCAACTTGGCCAAGGGATTCGCCAGTTACGACGGCCTTCGCTCCAACCTCCTTCGCTATGCGGGCTGCTATTGCCAGCATGCAACTCTTACATACAACGCATCTAAGTCTAGGCTCGACTGAGTGAAGTATCCTATCCATAATATTCTCGTAGTTTACAACAAGGAGCTCCAGAGGCTCTGGAACCCACTCGCGAATAGCTTTAGCTACCTTTGTAACTCTATCTCTAGCTTTAGGGCTCCAGAACTTTCCGGGATCCATGTATAGGAGCTTAACTATGCAGCCTCTCTTTAGCGCTAGCCATGAAGCTAAAGCGCTATCCATCCCTCCCGAAAATAGTGAGACTACAGCGCCTTCCGCACCGTAGGGAAGGCCTCCGGGACCATGTATGGTAGATGTGTAGATAAACGCTCTATCAATCCATATCTCTATCCCTATCTCCAAATCGGGCGAGTCGAGATTCACGCTAAGCCCGGTAGCATCCTTGACTCTCTGACCAACGATCCTCTCTACATCCTTACTAGTCATTGGGTACCTCTTGTCTCTTCTAGCTCTTATCGCGAACGTCTTTACTCCTCTAGACGCAGCGTCCTTAGCTATTTCAATGCAGAGCTTGGAAATCTCATCGATGTCGTTGCTTATCTCCAAAGCCGGCGATGCTGAGACAACGCCAAAAACTTTCGATAGCGCTTCTGCAGCACTAACATTCTCTCTAGTGTACACTAAAACCCTAGCCTTAAGCACATCGATACTATCAAAAGGTATTCTGCAGTACTCGAGCCTGGCTCTAATGGCTTGGGCTAGCAGCTTCTCCATTCTCGAACGTGTTGCCGGACCCTTGAGCGCTATCTCGCCATACCTAACAACGACTGTTCGACGCACCAGCTCTAACACCCTTCAACCTTGCGATCCTCGTTAGCACTAGCTACCCTAGGTATATCTATGTAAGGAACATCTGGCAATGCTTCGAGGACTTTAGCTATCTGCTCAACCTTATCTATGCTTACGCGTGTGCACCTTCTGCGCGCCGTCATAAACATGGCGATGCCTCTCCTAATATCCTCACAGCTATACTCGCTATCCTCTCTGCCTACAGCTTTCTTAACATTTAGGAATAGTTTGGCAACACTGGGAACGAATCTCCACAAAGCCTCCTCGGCAAATTCGCTGTATTCAATACCTCTATCAGAGTACCACCTGCGCCACTCCATCTTTAAAACGCTGTACACAAGCCCTGGATCCTCTAGCTCTTTATCAATGCTATAACTAGATAGCTCGACAATACTCTTATACGGGCATAACAGACATGAGACCCTAATGCATCCTTCCCTGTACGCTACGTGAATAGCGCTGAGGGATGTCGCCATGTTTACGACGTCGCATAGCGTTGCCGGAGCTATGGGATACAGCAATTTCTTTACCGAGAGCTTTCGACGAATTACTACGGGTGCTAGCCTAGAGAACCTCTTTAGGTTCTCCCATATTCTATCGCCTACGGCTATGTAGTCGCATCCTAGCTCGTTTACAGCGATGTTCTTAAGTTTCCTAGTCTTTAGATACGTACACCATCGAGCTCTTCTGTAGGGCAGTCCCTCTCTCACCAGATACATCTTAACAAGCCTCCTCGGAGGCTCCCCGTAGACTACATCAACGCCTAGCTTCTTTCCTATGCGCATAGCCTCTTCCGCGAACCTGCGGGGCTCGATAAAGGGCATATGTATGTATATAACGTAGATTTCGCAGCCTACGCGATCGCAAACCTCTTTCAGTACTGCTGTTAGCGCTACGCTATCTTTACCGCCACTAAACGATACCGCAATGCGCTTACCTCGAATCTTATCCCCTATGATTCCAGCAACGTAATCAACAGCCTCGTCCAAGCTACTAAAGATAGAGAAGTTCGCAAGCGGACCCGGCTCAAACCATTTCATTGGATCGAAGGATACGCCACTAGCACTAAGAACTTGAGGACGCAGCCTATAGACTCCTCTACTGGTAGCTATGTAGAACCCTGCACGTTCTCTAGAGGCAATAAGCAGTACATCGCCGCATATCCCTAGCCATCTCCTATCGAGCTCAATTAGCTCAACCATAGCATCCGCTCCCGCGTCTTACCTGAACTCGCTAGACCTCTATACTATCGCTACAAAGCCTTTTAAGAAGATCAACTACCTCGGGAACCACCTTCTTAGCTTCCTCGATCATCATCTTGACTACTTCGCGTATCTCCCACTGCGCCTTACTCGATAGCCTTAGGCAGGCTATGT
>JAADCV010000088.1 GCA_013154235.1 Thermoproteota archaeon
AGTATAGCGTGCTTGAACGCGTAGCGGAGTATCAGGTTGTCTGGAGCTCCCAGAGCCTCCATGTACTTAGCGTAGTCGGACTCGAGCTCGTAGATTATCAGGTTCCTCATGCCTATAGCCCAGCCCCCTAGCATCACAAGGAATAGCGATAGGAATGGTAGGAACCAGTGCCACAGAAAGTCCTTTATGAAGGAGAGGCTGAGGGATGGAACCATACCCGGGCTGTAGGCACCTGACGGCGGGAAGAGGGGTATCACCACGGTGAAGATCCACGCTAGCACTATCGCTAGCCAGAAGTAGGGTGAGGACGTTAGGAAGTATAGGACTGGCATCAGCGTGTTGTCCAGCCTCCTCTTCTTAGCCGCTATAGCCCCGAGCCAGTTCCCGATTATCCAGCTCAGTGTTATGGAGGGGACTAGAAGCGCTATATCGTAGGGGAGGGCCGACGCTATTATGTTGAGAACCTTCTCCGGATACATGTATATGCTTATACCTAGATCGCCGTGGAGCACAGCTATCCAGAAATCTATGTACTGCTGCCACAGGGGCTTGTTCAGCCCGAAGGCCTGCATGAAGTAGCTGTAGAGATACTTAGCGGCTCCAGGCATCGAGGCGAAGCGCGAGATGAGTGCGTAGATAGGGCTCCCCGGCATGAAGCGGGGGATAGCCCAGTCTAGGCTAACAGCTACGAAGAAAGTTAGGGCGTAGACAACGATCTTCTTTATCAGGTACTGCCTAAGACCCATTGCTCACCACCTCATTGCGAAGGAGCTAAAAATAAAAATGGGGTTAGATCACCTGCGCCTAGCCATCCCTATAGCTACGCCAGCGATGATTATCGCTATGATCGCTATAACTATAGCCGCTATGGACACCGGGCTGGTCGTGGTCACGGTCTTTATGATCGTGGTTGGCTTAACCGTTGTGATAACGGTCTTGGTAACGACAGCGCTCGGAACCATGGTCTTGGTAACGACCTTGGTCTTGGTGATGGTTGCTGTGGTGCTAGTGGTCGACACCTTGACCTTGGTAACGGTCTTCGTGGTTGTTACAGGCGTTGTCGTGGTCTTCACCACCGTGGTCGTCGTGGTGCTAGTGGTGGTGCTCGTCTTAGCTGTAGCTGGCTGCAGGTGTAGCAGCACGAGCATTCCTCCTAGCTGCCACTGCCCAGGCCAGGTTACTGGGATAGCGTATGGGTTCTTGGCGCTCGGCCACCCTATCCAGTGGAGCGTGGATGCCTGGAACCAGTAGGCGTTGTACCACAGCGGTATGTATGGTAGCTGCTGCAGGAAGATCTTCTCCACCTTGCTGTACAGCACCTTGAGCTTCGCCGTGTCGTTGAGCGGCGTGGAGGCTATCTCGTGGAGCAGCTGCTCGATCTCGGTGTTGTTGTACCTACCGAAGTTGCCGGAGTAGCTGGGCTGGCCTATGGGTAGCGGTGGGTAGAATAGCCAGCTGTAGAGCGTCCACGGGGATGGCGACATGAAGCTGCCGAAGTTGTTTAGAGCCATGTCGAAGTGGCCCCTAACTAGGTCGTCGTAGTACTTGCTGTAGTCTGGGAACTTCGGAACAACGTCTATCCCTACCTTTGCCAGGTCCTCAGCTATGATCCTAGCAGCCTCCATCCAGTCAGTCCATCCGTAGGGCACTATGATCGTTAGCTTGAAGGCGGTTCCGTTCGGAAGCTCTCTATAGCCGTCGTGGTTCACGTCCTTGAACCCTAGCTTGTCTAGGATTTCCTCAGCCTTCTTCGGGTTGTAGGTAAAGCCGTACTTCTCCACAAGGGTCTTGTTGTAGAACTTCATCCAGCTGGGTATCGGTAGGAATCCTAGCGGGTTAGATGGTAGTACACCGCCCTCGTAGACCCTCTGTATGATCGCCTTCACGTTTATGGCGTAGGCTATAGCCTTCCTGAACTCCGATAGGTTGAGCGGGTACTTCTGATCGTTTAGGAATAGGAACACTACGTTTGCAGGCAGGTTGTAAGGTGGCTTGCTGTACCAGGTCTTGATGAAGCTGTACTTGGATATGAGCTCGGGTATCCCGGGCAGGAAGAAGTTGCTCCAGTCTAGCTCTCCCCTAATCAGCATTGCTAGAGCTACGTTGTTGCTAGTGACCCTCAGGTACACTATGTACTTTGGCTTGGGCAGGCCGAAGATGTTCTTGCCCCACCAGTTATCGTTCCTTACGTATATCACCTCGTTCTGGTCGTACCTAAGGAGCTTGTACATTCCGGATCCTATCGGGTGGGTGTTAGCGTACTTCAGCGGGTTCTTGATGTGCTCCCAGATGTGCTTCGGAATTATCACGACGTCGTAGAGGTAGTAGTACCACTCTGGGTAGTTAGGCCATTTCTTGAAGATGAACTCCACCGTGCGGTTGTTAATGACCTTTATCTCCTTGAGGTAGCTCCATATATCAGAGTAGTACAGCGGGTACTTCTTAGCTAGCTCGAAGGTGAACTTCACGTCCCATGCGGTTAGCGGCTTGCCGTCGCTCCACCAAGCCTTCCTCAGCTTTATGATGAACACGGTCTTGTTGAGCCACTTCCCGCTCTCAGCTAGCCACGGAATGAACTTGTTGGTAAGGGGCTGGTATAGGAATAGGGGCTCGTATATCAGCCCCACGGTGCCGGTAGCAGCTGCCCACGGGGTTAGCGGGTTGAAGTTGCTTGGTGGTGCCCAGAGCCCTCCTCCTATGTATATCGTCTCGTTCCTAGGAAGCCCCTGGGCTAGCAGCGAACCGAATGGGTTTACGAAGGCTAGAGCGCTAGCTGCAACCACTACAGCTACTAGAACCGCGGAGAGCAAGTGGCGGGTCCTTGCCATACCCAACGCACCCTACAAGCTTACAAGACTTTGTAGAGTTATAAACATTCATAGGTTCTATAAGCCCCACGTCGCTATACTACAGTTTAAATAGTTTACAAAACATCTAATCGTAGAGGATCAGGTGAATCGCCATGACCAGCTTTCCAGAGGGCTTCCTATGGGGAGTATCCGTATCGCCATTCCAGTTCGAGATGGGTGATAGGCTGAGGAGATTCATCGATCCAAACACCGACTGGTGGTGGTGGGTTAGGGACCCTAGCAACATATCGAAGAAGCTCGTAAGCGGAGACCTTCCAGAGGACGGCATTAACTACGCTGAGCTCTACAAGCTCGATCACAGCCTAGCTAAGGACCTTGGGCTCAACGCCTATAGGCTCAGCATAGAGTGGAGCCGTATATTCCCGTGCAGCACGAGGCACATAGAGGTCGATGTAGAGCGGGACGGCCTTGGGCTGATAAAGGACGTTAGGATAACTAAGGATGTTCTCGAGCAGCTAGACGAGGTTGCTAACGAGGATGCTGTAGCGTTCTACCGAGACATCATCAAGGATCTTAGGATGAGGGGGTTCAAGGTTATCGTGAACCTATCCCACTTCACCATACCTATATGGCTCCACAACCCGATTAAGGCTAGGGACACCAACCTTAGGAGAGGCCCTCTTGGGACGGTTAGCGAGGCTTTTGTTGTTGAGTTCGCTAAGTTCGCTGCCTACATCGCTTGGAAGTTCGGTGATTTGGTAGACATGTGGTCAACATTCAACGAG
>JAADCV010000054.1 GCA_013154235.1 Thermoproteota archaeon
TTCGTCTCTAGGCACGCTAGGCAGCTCCTAGCATGGATAGAGACTATCGACGAGCTCGGGGGCGAGAAGCCTAGCCTAGAGACCCTAGCGTCTAGAGACGTGGAGCTAGCTAGGTACCTAGGGAGGGCTAGGTGCGACCGCATCCTAAGATCCTTCGAGCACAGCCTCGAGGGTGTGTACAGCGAGTGGACTAGGATCAGGTCATCGGGTGGGGGCGAGGGGGTTATACAGAGGCTGAGGAGTATGATCGTAGCTAGGTAGAGCGCTTTGGCTAGATCGTCGAGATCCAAGCTCGTGCTAGCGCTAGCGCTGCTCAAGGAGCTCCGCGCTAAGGTAGCTTACTACTCCTCGATGGTTCAGAGCAACGCCGCTAGGTACCGAGAGTTCGCTAAGAGGATAGAGAGGATAGACCCCGCTAGAGCTAGGCAGGCTATGCGGGAGGCTGAGAGCCTAGAGAAGCTGAGGCTTCACCTAGAGAGGATATCGTTATTCATAGAGAGGGTCATGATAAGGCTAGAGACCCTCGTGACCCTAGGCGAGGTAGCTGCTAGCGCCCACGTGCTCAAGGGCCTCGTTGAGGAGGTGAAGAAGAGCGTTGCCTACCGCGTGCCCTTCATAAGCGTGGCTATAGATAGGATAGACTCCATGGCGCGCGAGCTGATGAGTGAGGTGAGGAGCTATAGCTACGAGAGCAGCTCGTCTCCCGTGGTGGCGAGCAGCGAGGCTCGGAAGGTGATTGAGGAGGCTAAGAAGGTGGCTGGGCTAGCCTAGGTCATCTATCGCTTATCCCCTTGATGTAGAGGAAGAGCTTAGCCATTCTGGTTGGCAGAGCTATCTCCACAACCTGCACCGGTTTCCACCCCGGGATCTCGAAGTCTAGCGTTATCACCCTAGTCCCATCCCTAAGCTCGGTCTCGAGCTTGGGTCGAAGAGCGCGGTTAACCGATGTTAGGAGGTACATGTACACAACCGTCGCCTCGGATAGCGGTACGCGGAAGAAGTCCTCGTTCATGAACACTATCCTGTCGAGAACGCCCTCCCTCTCCGCAGCCTCCCTAGCCCTCTCGATAAGCGAGGAGTTGATCTCTACGCAAACGCCCTTCTTGATACCCTCCTTAACAGCCCTTATCACCACCCTCCCATCGCCGCAGCCAAGGTCGTAGAACACGTCGCTCGGCTTGAGCCTAGCTATCCTAACTATGTACTCGAGGAGCTCGTCTCTCGTTGGAACCCACGGGACGCTGATGGTGCCGCTGTAGTAGCTCATACCTATGCGCCCCTAGCTACAACGCGTTTTCTCCCCATAAACTATTCGCCTCAAGCCTAGGCCTCCGCAAAGACGCGATCCCTCTCGATAAGCGAGCGTAGGAACTCTAGGAACTGCTCCCTAGAGCCCCCGCCACCCCTATTCCACTCTATGCACGCTGCTCTCCACAGCGCTATCTCAAACATGTGCCTCTCCGCAAGCCTCCTAACCTCCTCAACAACCCGCTGGGGGATAGGAGCATCGTCGTCGACGAGGCCAGGGCACGAGCCTATAGCTCCCTCAGCAACAACAACCCTAACCTCCCCACCCTCAAGCCTATAGGTAAAGGGGTAGAACCTGCACACGAGAGGCTTAACATCGTGAACAGCGCACTTACCGCTCGAGGGATCTAGGAGGATGCACGACCCATCCTCGCGATCCCTAAGCGCTAGGTACTGAGGCTCACCATCGACTAGAACCGTAGGTATCTGTGGGTAGGAGCCGTAGATCCTAACGGGCTTAAGGTCTACGACCTCAGCAGCATCGACCCCTAGGTAGCTAGAGATCCTAGCTATGTCTAGGTGGGTTACGGGAATCCAGTACCTCCTACAGCAAAAACCTCTCTTAAGGCACCTGAACCTCATGGCGGCTCGAGAACAAACACCTTTCTCTCCGGTAAAGACTCTCTCGAAACCTCAACCTCGCTCCTACCAACCCTAACAACCTCCCAACCCTCCCTAGCCTTCGACACGAAGTCCTCCACAGGCCTAAGAGGAAGATTCATCCCCTTAACCCAGTAGTGCATAGGTATAGCAACCCTTGGCTTAACAGCCTCGATAACCTCCCAAGCCTCCTCCGGACCTATAGTGAAGGTTCCCCCAACCGGAACCAGCAGAATATCTACGCTACCCATCTTCTCAACATGGCTAGGCTCAAGCACGTGCCCAAGATCACCAAGGTGAGCAACCCTAAGACCCTCAACCTCAACAACGTACACAACATTCCTACCCCTCCTCCTACCACCAACCTTATCATGGAAAGTCTCGATCCCCCTAACCCTAACACCCCTAACAACCTTCTCACCAACAAACATCTTCAGCACATCAGCACCAGGCTTAGCAACAACAGCATAGGCGTTGTGATCGAAGTGATCATGGCTAATCAGAACTATATCAGCTTGAGCGCTAGGAGGCTTAATACCGATACTGTACCCATCATGGGGATCAAGCACGATCACGGGGCCCTCACGAGGAACCAGCTCGAAACACGCATGGCCATGCCACCTAACGATCAAGAGGCGCACCCGGTACAGCAATCGCATCGCTGGAACAAATACTCTTACGCGAATCCAGTTAGTAGCTCCTAGCTATATCGTGCGCTAGCGCGGTACGCGCTTCGAATCTGATGGGGTTGAGCTCGCGTAGCCCAGGATTGTTCTCTGGATCTAGGTATTGTCTATGCATATAGCGTCGAGATATGCATGTTTGATTTGCACGAAGTTTTTTCTCCGGACACTACGAACATCTACGGGTGGCGGTACTTGGGTAATCTGTTCAAGGTTCTATCTATTGCTATAGCGCTTCTAGTGATAAGTCTATCCATAGCTGCAGCTGCTAGCTCCGGGACCAGCGCTCATATTCAGGGAGCTCTAGCAATTCATCTAGTTAACAGACTGATTAGGAATCCATCTAGGTACATATATCTATATAGCATTGCAGGAAGACCCCTAGTACTGAGCTTCAACACGCTATCGAGCGCTATGGAGATGAAGCTCGGACACAGGATAGTTCCTCAGTACATCCATATCTACGCATTCATAGGTTCGAAATTCGTAGAGCTACCGGTAAGGCTCTACACATCGGTTGTCGAATTCAAGCCCTTCAGGAACAGCCCAACACTGAAGCTCTACGTCTACGAACCTGGGAAAAACGCTAGGATGGTTGTCAAGCTACCTAGAGAGCTACCCCTATGCAAACCCGTAAACCTATCGCTGATACCCGACAGCTCGCTAATACAAGGGCTGTGGCTGCTAAAGGTAGAGCTAAACCCCTTGAGAGACCCCATAGCCTCATACCTAGCGACACAGCTAGAGAACAGAGTTAGCAAGCCCCTAAGCAAAGAGATCGCTAAGGAGTTCGCGCAGCCCATAACACTATGCCTATACATAGCATACGAACCACCCATACCAAACATCTACATGATACTATCAGCGGTAGAGAGCCCAAACTACGTAGCTAGCTACGACATCAACGGAATAACACTATACGAGACC
>JAADCV010000011.1 GCA_013154235.1 Thermoproteota archaeon
TTCCTCTGGTCGATCTATGACTAATTCAACATAGGGTCTAAGGTAATCTAAGAGACGCCTTAGCGAAGAGAGGCGATGCCTCATATCTGGGCTAGACGCTGTGGAAGTGAGTTGCAGTATGGCAGCGACGCTCATACCGGACCCACACGAAAGTTTCTTAGTCATTCAGAGAGCTACGCGTTTCATTCACTAAAAAGTTATGTGGTGAAGCGTATCCGCGCGCTAGGATCCCCTCGGTACTACCTATGTTTATAACAGGTGCTTGAGGGAAAGGGGGTTGGAAAAAGGTGTTTTGTTGCGTTGGACCGCGTTTTGGTTATCCGCCTACGGTTACGGTTATGGTTGTTGCGTTGGTTATCGTTATCGTTGCCGCGGTTTTCGTGACAGTTACTGTTGTTGTCTGCGATGTTGCTGCGGGCGTCGATGATGTTGTTAGGGGCGTTGCCTTGATGTCTACCCTAGCTACCTTCGATAGGCTGGGGCTCGACAGCCACTTGATGGGTATCACTACCTGGGTCGTGTTGGTGAACGATACGGTTTCGGATCCCACGGCTAGTAGGTTACCCCTCGCATCGTAGATCTTCACCTCTATGAGGCTAGCGCCCTGGGTTACGGCAGGCTTGAACCACAGCATCAGTGCCTTGGGGCACAGCTCTACGCTTAGGTTAGCGCTGCTCATGATGAAGCTAGCTCTGTAGCCCCGTACGGCGATAGCGAGCTGCACGCGCCCGTACTTATCTAGGAACCTGTACTCGATGCTGGGCGTGAAGGTCGTGACCGCGGTCTTGGTAACGGTGCTGAGAATCGTGGTGGTAGTCGTAGAGGTAGAGACCAGCGTTTCGACGCTCGTAACCGTATGCACCTTTCCGGGCGAGGTAGCGTAGCCTATTCCAAAACCTATCGCTAGACCAACTATCAGCAGTATAGCTGCTAGCGCACCCGGCTTCAATGTGATCCCCAGCGAAACCGATGCCGTGCCCTAGCTATATATACGCTTAGCCGCTGAGAGGCGAAGGACACTAGCTAACCTTGCACGGCTTCAACTGCTCTGCGAATCTCTCTGGGTAGGTGCCTAGCTATGAGTGGCCACGATGCGATGGTTAGGGCTGTGACTAGGAAGCTTAGGAAGATCGTTTCGCATGCTGTGATGCGCACAGTCTTCACTATCCACGGCGCGTGCCTATCGATTAGGTATATCGTGAGTAGGGTTCTATCCAAGCCGCTTATCCAGTACACGATGGCGAAGGTCTTGCCCACGAACAGAGAGCCTAGAAGGGCTTGGCGAAAGGAAGGGGTCCTCGAGTAGATCGTGACGAAGGCTAGGAACATGCCGAATGCGAAAACGATCCACGGGACCCAGCTAGCGCTGAGGTGCATAGCTAGGTACCGTGCTTCATATCGTACTCACGAAGCTTGTCCAGAACGGGCTTGAGGTCCCTCAGCACCTTCTTGGCTACCTCGAGCCAGCTCATTTCCCTCTTCCTTCGCTTCTTAGGCACCTTCTTAGCCACCTAGCCACACCCCTGTAGCTCGTTCTGCCTAGAGCGACTTTTATAGCTAGGTCCTCGGTCACGCACGCAGCGACTCTTCTACGCGGGAACCCGTTCTTCACTAAGTACGTGCCTAGAGTCAGTGTCGCGAGCCTCTTGTTGCCGTCGACCAGCGGGTGCCTAAGGATAAGTTCCTCGAAGAGCTTAGCCCCCGCCAGAACGATCCTCGCTCTGCATGGCTGGGCCCGCGCTAGGCGAAACACCATCCTCGCGCTCTCTACAGCCGCCTCGAGGGCACCCCTATCGACGAGCTCTATCGGGTCCTGGGGATAGGCGCGCTTAAGCAGCCCAACAAACGCGATGAGCACTGTAACTCGAGGGAACCTAGCCCTGCACTTCTGCTTCCCGCTCTTTCCAGCCACAAGCATCACCTCGGTAGGGGTGCTGTTGCTGGGGTCACTGTCGAGGCGGTTGTTGAAGTAGCTGATGGTCTAGGCGGCGTGGCGGGGGTCACCGTTGCTCGGTGGGTCGCTAGCGTTGGTGGCGTTGCCGGGGTAACGCTGTGTGCGTGGTGCGCGGCAGTGGTGTTGAGCCATGGTGGTGGCGTGGTGGATACGATCCACGAGGACCCTATCACGTACCCCACTACCAGCCCAAGCGCGAAGAGGAAGGTCCAGAACAGGACCTTGCCCAGCGTGGGCCTAGCGATGTACCTGTAGAACTCTGCAGCAACGAGTTCCCTAGCCATCTCTTTAACGGTCCTCTGCTCTCTTCGAAGCTCTGCTATGCTCTTCCTAAGCGTAGGAACCATGTCTATCAATGCGAGTATAGCGCTAGCGAGAGCGTAGCTACCGATCTTCTTAGCTATAGCATCGAGGAATTCCTTTACGGACGAGGGTACGTTGATCACTATCTTGCCGCCTAGGCGCTCTACGCACCTATCCACGGGCTGCGAATCGAAGACGCTGCAGCCGATCGCTACGCGCCTGTACGGCGGCTCGATCCCCACCTCTACCAGGCCTAGGAACCTTGTCGATGGGCTGTAGATCCTGGGCATCACGTTGCCTAGAAGAAGCGTGAAGTAGTTGATGAATAGCAGCAGGCATATCCAGCTATAGCTGGATACCGGCCTTCCGCTAGCCACGTCGTCGATGAAGGTCAGTACCAGCGCTACCCAGGCAAAGGCTATGGCCACCATCCACCCCATTAGGCAGCGCCAGGCTAGGCCGAAGGGCGAGGGGTAGCCGGGTGGCCCACGCGCATCCGCTAACGAGATCAGTTCTGCCACCTGATCCGGATCCTCGTCGATTACGTACTGAACACCCCTAGCGTCGATGACGTAGCCCCTCGAGGACTTGAAGATCCTCGCGTCCCTATCGAAGAGCATCTCTATGCGGCCGGCCAGATCCTTCAGCACTATCATTAGCCTGGGGCCGAAGGGGCTTAGAAAGAAGCGCAGAGCGTCCCTAAGCGTCTCGAGGTGCGCCAAGCCGTGTGCTCTAGCCATAGAGTAGAAGAAGAGGAAGCCTATTAGGGGCGCGGCCGCGGCTAGCGCGGTCGCTAGGGGTTGCTGCATCGAGCTGGTGCTGAGCGGGGTGGCGGTAGCGTTAACGAAGCTCATCCCTCGAACCCCAGAACGAGCCCGCTTCTAGAGGACTCGACGATCCTTAGCCTAGCACCGTAGAGAAGCTCTAGAGCCTTCACGAGAACCTCGTCGGGAAGGTCATCGGGAACATCGCTAGAATCGCAAGCGCTTAGGTCTTCAGTGCATAGGAACCTAACTACGTAGCTACTGATCCTCACCTCGAAGAGCCTATGACCCGTCGAGAGCTTAAATAGTTCCCGAACCGATTCAGTTGTTGTAATAGCTGTAGTAGTTGTAGTTGTTGCTGTAGTTGTTGTTGTAACGTCAGAGGATAGAACGAAGCTATAGTTGCAGTTAGGGCACGTAAACCTCTTGGTCTTTCTAGAAGCTCTAGGTTTCCA
>JAADCV010000049.1 GCA_013154235.1 Thermoproteota archaeon
AGTCCTACTGGGCTGCTTAGTGGGGTGCTAGCTTCTACGTGCATACATGCTGGGGATCCAATGCCCGGTAGCGGACCCTTGGGTAGAATTAGCGTTACGGTGTAGGTGCCCGCGGTTGGAGCTGTCCTAGTTACCTGGGCCCATACATAGCTTGCATTGTAGCAGCTCCTTAGCTCGACTGTGTACTGAATACCGGCAATGCCTACAGCTACTTGCACTGTTACTGCTTGTCCTGGGTGTACGTACTGTGAGGGTGATACGCTAACTATCGATATTGCTGAGACTTGTGCGTAGCTAGGTGCGATAGCTCCGACTGCTGGTATTAATAGTGCAGCTAGCATGATTAGGGGTATAATCCTCGATCTCATACCCTAATCACCCAGACCCTCATGGAGAGGTTAGTGTATGGAGAGGGCTTAAAAGGTAGTGGCTACAGATGTCGTGAGGTGTATACATAATTATTGAGTTGAATGAATGGGCTCGAACAAGAGGTCTATAATACCCTTTCTCAGGTCGCAGGTCTTCATCCTGTACCCAAAGGCGTTGATGAAGCCCTCTACGTATCTCGCGACAATCTTTGTAGCGTCGTTATTCAGAACCAGCGACACTGCTCTTATACGGAGCTGCGAGCCTTCCGCGACTACCGAGACCTCTGTGAGCTCCCATCTTGTTTCCCTAAGTATCCTCTCTATGAATCTAGAGAGGGACTTTGCGTTCCGTGTTGAAGGCTTGAATCTCATTATTATGAACTCTCCGTACCACTTTCCGCTATCTAGGGCTACGCGCTCTAACTGATCTAGGCAGTTCTTCTCACCGCATATCTTCGCTATGGTGTTCAGAAGCTCTATGGATAGAGGTGTTAGCCCGCCGACGCGATTAGCTCGAAGAAACTCGTAGGAGTCGAGAACCTCTCTAAGCGTGACCCCCAGTTCCTCAGCTCGTATGGCCTGCTCTAGGATCTCGTTAACGTAGGAGTACAGCGTTGCACCTCTTCTTTTAGCTAGTATAGACACGTTGTTGACTAGATCCTCCCTAGCTGCAATAACCTTTCTGCGCTGAGATGGTCTTGGCTCGCTAGGCTGCATGCCTTGTACCCTATCCGGTAAAAGTTAGGGACTCACGAACTAATGAATACTGTGCACCGAGTATCTCTCGATCCTCGGGTGCGTCTGCATGGATCCTAGTAAGAGAGGTGTGTACCCAGGTAGATTCCAACCTATTCACTGGGGGCACGTCAAGGTAATTGAATGGGCTCTGCAAAGGCTCTCTGAGCTAGTGATAGTCGTAGGTTCAGCGCAGGAGAGCCACACGCTGTCGAATCCCTTTACTGCAGGGGAGAGAATAGAGATGATAGCTGCGGCGCTCGAGGATGCAGGTATCGATAAGTCTAGGGTGTGGATAGTTCCGCTCTCAGACATATACATGAATGCTGTCTGGGTTAGGTACTTAGCCATGAACGTGCCTAGGTTTAGGTACGCTATTGCGAGAAACCCGCTTGTTGTAAGGCTGTTCAGAGAGGCTGGATACGAGATACTGATGCCTCCACCCTTTGAGCGAGAGCGATTCAGCTCGACGAACATCCGCAAGCTCATGCTTATGGGTAGCAGCGAGTGGAGGAATATGGTTCCACCATCGGTCGCGAGAATAATAGATGATATAAAGGGCGTCGAGAGGCTTCGTGAGATTGCGGGTAGGGACTGATCATGATAGTCGTAGATGGGAGCTTCGGAGAGGGCGGCGGTCAAATCCTTAGAACAGCTCTAGGACTCGCGGTAGCGCTGCGTAAGCCAGTCAAAGTAGTTAACATCAGGGCTAAGAGAAAGAACCCCGGCCTCCGAAGACAGCACCTAACGGCAGTTAAGGTACTTGCAACGATTAGTAACGCGAGAGTAGAGGGGCTAAGACTAGGTTCTACAGAGATCGTATTCGAGCCTAGAGAGCTTCGCGGAGGTAGGTATAGATTCGATATAGGTACCGCGGGAAGCATAACCCTGGTTCTGCAGGCCTTGATACCAGCGCTACCCTTTACTTCAGAGCCTCTTGAAATCGAGCTTGTAGGAGGTACGGATGTCCCGTGGAGTCCCCCCATAGATTACGTGAGGTTTGTTCTCATACCGATACTCTCTAGAATGGGATACGACCTAGAGATCGAGGTTAAGAGAAGGGGGCACTACCCTAGGGGAGGAGGAATAGTTAAGATAAGGTCTCGACCTCGAGGCAAGCTCGACAGTATCGAGCTCATCGATAGAGGAAAGGCCTTAGAGATCGTTGGGGTCTCTCACGCTGTTAAACTGCCTAGACACGTAGCAGAGAGGCAAGCGAATGCAGCTAAGAAAGTTCTTGAGCAGTTGGGGATCCCCATAAGGATAGATATCGAGTGGTACCCCCCTCACAAAGACCCACATCTAGGACCGGGAAGCGGAATTGTCGTTGCCGCGAAGTGCGAGAATAGCATTCTGGGAGGTGATGCGCTGGGGGCCAAAGGTAAGCCAGCAGAGAAGGTAGGCGAAGAAGCTGCTACAAAGCTCTTACAAGAACTTAGGACTGGTGCAGCGCTCGATAAGCACATGGGCGACATGATAGTGGCTCCAGCTGCCCTAGCTTGCGGCACTACACGCTTTAAGGCTTCGGAGATGACAATGCATGCGTACACAGTTATCGAGCTTGTTAAACTAATAGTGGGAACCCAAGCTACGGTGAGAGGGGAACTAGGGCAGCCCTTCGAGGCAGAAATTAGAGGTGTATGCCTTGAGAGGTAACTACTTAACCCTCTTCCTATTGTATTTCTTGTTCTGCCAGCTGTACCTGCGCATTCTCTTGGACCTACCAAAGCCGCATGCAGCGCAGTAGCCTTTGGCAACATTAAATGCAACCCTTCCACACCTACGGCACTTTATGTGCGTCACCTTCTTGCTCATCTTTCCAAAAGATGGTGTGCCCTTACCCATGCTTATTCACCTATGCAGCGTTTCTAGGCGCGGAGCCTTTAAGCTATGATGAGTTACTGGATAGGGGATAACATCACAACGTTCTCTCCGCGTATGAGCACGGTTCCTAAGCGTCTCCACGAGCCATCCTCCATCTCTTCCTCAGCATCGTCTAGCACGATGTTTAGATGCATATCGAAGCTCTTTAGCTTCCCCCGTAAGGTCTTGCCCTGCCTTAGCTTGACGAGTACTAGCCTACCAAGAGACTCAGCTAGTACCTTGTGTGCAGTTTCGATAGTAGACGAGCTCAACAGTGCACACCCCTACGCCATGGATAGCAGTCTAGAGCCCAATAAATAGGTATGCGCTGCCCCAAGATGATCAAAGCCTATAAGCCCCCACGCAACTCATAGCGGTACGGGGCCGTAAGATAGCGGGGTAGGGCAGCCTGGTAGCCCGCGGGGCTCATAACCCCGAGGTCGGTGGTTCAAATCCACCCCCCGCTAC
>JAADCV010000084.1 GCA_013154235.1 Thermoproteota archaeon
ACCCAATGCCAATACCACTAGAACACCTATACACATGCATTGGCGCTGGACCAATAATGCTGCTACTAAACAACACAAATGTAAAGCTGTATAGCGGTATGGAAGCTGTAGGACAAGAATGGGAGCAGAGCTATGTTATTGAACTTGCTGTGGTGATGGCGGCGGCTGTTGTAGCAACATCTGTGGTGTTGGTGAGGAGGTGGCGATGGCGGTGAATGATGGTGTTCTATATGTGTTCGTGTTATGTGTTGGTCGTGCTGCTTCTAGTATTTGGTGTAGCGAGGGTGGTGCGCTAGCTATTCGGAGAAGGTGGTTCCTTTATGATCAACCATATTTCCATAAATACTCCCTATATATTATGTGTATGGGGTTAGTGATTTGAGGAGCGCGTATGCGTACCTATTGATCGCGATAGCTGTTGCCTTATTTTCTACTGCTATTAATGATGTTATTACGCCTCACTACTTTGCTACCACCGAGTTTACGGGTGTTGCTGGCACTAGCGTCAATTCTACTAGATATGTTGCTATACAGCCGCTGTACTTCCTGATGTACCGCAACGATGTTGCTCACGTTACTTATAGCTGTAGCTATGGCCCTCCCGTGGAGTCAATGCTCTTCTCTATGAACCTCACTGCGCTGCCGAACAATGGTAATGCCTCTATACCTGCTATGCCGGGTAGTCTAACAGCTACGTTCAAAACCAATGGTAGCTACATTGTGCTTGCTACCCTCGCTACCACTCTCGAGCTTTCGAAGCCTAACGCTAGTTTCAACGCTAATTGCGTTCTGCAGGTCGCGATTAAGGGCGGTATTAGAGTTCTAGCTGATGTTGGTCTGTGTGTAGTTGGTGCGGTGCTCGTTGTCCTCGCGATAATCGTCTTTAAGATGGGTGTGTACGGGTATGATGATGTGGTTTCGAGCTCGGTGTTTCAGTACGCTATGCTCATCCCTCTAGCTGCGCTCATGCCTTTCATGACTATGAGGTTCGTTCCTAGGTTCTCTAGCCACGTTATCCTAGGGCTGTTCTCCGGCGTGTTCAGCTGCTCGCCTGAGTTCCTAACGCTTCTAATGGTGTTGATGGGGATATCGTACGGTGCCGCCATATCGTTTATCAGCGATATAAAGGCGTATAGGTTCGCTGCCGTGCTGATCACGGATAGGGTTAGCTTGAGTAGAGCGCTCTTCCTCCTACCCATAGTACTGTTCGAGTCGTGCTGCGTGCCCACGGTAATGTTCTGCCTAACTCTCTACGGCTACTCAGCGATTTCGAGCATCTACTACCTATCCTTTGTTCTAGGAAGCGCGTGCTGGGTTGGGATAGCTATAGCCTTTGTGGGGGCTGTGTGCCTAGCTCTATCGATACTTCTTAGGAGGACCCTCCCAGTGATGGCTTCGACTATAGGCCTAGCGTTCCTTCTATTCATTGTGTTTCCTGGGAACCCAGTTGCGCACGCGCTAGAGCACTCGATACCGGAGGTGCTGATATACGCGCCTCTATTCACGTCTAGCCTAGCGCCGCTCCTACCGAGATACTTGCTCCCGCTAGCCTACGTAGCCATCCCCTCATTCGCAACGATAGGCCTATGCGCAGCTCTAATCGGAAGGATCGAGTTCAGGTGATGCCCATGAGCATCGAGGTCGTGGAGCTCTGGAAGAGGTTTCGGGCTACGCTAGCCCTAAAGGGGGTCACAGCATCCTTTGGCAACGGCCTAAACGTGGTTCTCGGTCCTAACGGGAGCGGCAAGTCAACGCTGCTGATGATTATGGCGGGGCTCCTCAAGCCTAGTAAGGGAAGGGTTAGCTTCCTAGGCGTAGATCCGTGGAGGGACCCTAGGTTTGTGCACGAGAACTGCTCTATGTATCTAGAGGACTCGGGCCTGCCACAGTGGATGAAGGGGATTGATCTCTTGAAGAGCATTCCGCAAGTGGATTGGGACCGCGTTGAGAGGCTATCTAAGGATCTCAGCGTCGAGAGCTACTGGCGTAGGTACATCTTCACGTACTCCTCGGGTATGGCTAAGAAAATCGCGTTGATGGCATGCCTATGCAAGGATGCTAAGGTGTACATTCTTGACGAGCCCTTCACTAACCTAGATGCAGCCGCGATAAACGCTATAGTCAGCGTTCTTGGAGAGCTGAGTAGAAGCTCCACGGTTATTGTGGCTACCCATGTGATACCTCCTAGGCTAAGCGAGCTCATATCAAAGCTCGTGATACTCGTCGACGGGTCGAAGGTCTTCGACTCTAGCGAGCGCAGCTACCTAAAGAGCTTGAGGTGCCCCTACTCAGAAAAGTACCTAGACGCAGCTATGAGCGCCATTCGAGCAGGTAAGGCTAAGGAGATCACTGTTACTGGTGAAGAGGTGCTGATCCGAGGCGTGTCCAGGGATCTGGCGATAGAGGGCTGCAGGGAGCTCGTTGATATAGAGCTCGCGTACAGAGAAGCCCTTCAGGGCTAGCGAGATGGCTCAGACCATGGAATTTTCATCACGATTCAGTTCCTGCCGGAGTCATCACATAGCTGTTCTCTGAACCTCTAATCGCTGTGACTGGTTTAAAGGTGTCTCGCATAGCTTAGCCAATTGGTGGCTAGGAATGACTGGCGAGAGGGGGTTTAGGTTTGGCGAACACACAGCGGATGTCCTTATCGAGGCGTGGGCCCCTAGCCTAGAGGCTCTCTTCGAGGAGATGGCGAAGGCGATGTTCGAGGTTATGACTGACACTAGCAAGGTTGAGCCTAGGCAGAAGGTGGAGGTGAGCGTGTGCGGCTTCGATTTAGAGAACCTGCTATATAGGTGGCTCGAGGAGCTGCTGTACTACCATGATTCGCAGAACCTTGTCTTCAGCAAGTTCAGCGTTAAGAGAATCTACGAGCGTGGCGAGGGCGAGGAGAAGGAGGTTTGCTTAGAGGGGGAGGCATGGGGTGAGCCTTTCGATAGAGAGAAGCACGAGCCTAGAACTGTCGTTAAGGCTGTTACATACGCCCAGATGAAGATTTGGAGAGATGGTAACCTCTGGAGAGCTACCACAGTTCTAGACATATAGACTAGCTATCCTAATCTCAGCAGCACCTCCATAACCTCGCATATATCCCCGCGTTCCTCACCTACGGATCGTGAAGACTATGGCTAGGCTCCTCTTCCATAGAGCTCCTCAGAGCTTTCTCCTAGCTTCTGAGGAGGCTCTAACCAGGAGCGTTGGTGAGAAGAGAGCTCCTATAACCGCTAGGCTAAACATCTTCGACCCTCCAGCTGTGCTCGTTGGTTATAGCCAGGATGTTTTCGAGGAGGTTAACGTTGAGGAAGCTAGGAGGCTAGGGTTCGAGATAGGGAGGAGGCCTACGGGTGGAGGAGCTATTGTTATGGATCGCGAGGCGACACCCGGATGGGAGGTCTGGATACCTAGGGACTTTCCCAAGCTTCCAAGCGATGTTGAGGGAATGTATAGGTTTCTATCTGCTGTACCTATCGAGGCTCTTCGCTACCTAGGCATAGACGCTAGGTTTAGGCCTAAGAACGATATCGAGGTCAGCGGTAGGAAGATCTCTGGCACTGGGCTCTACACCGACGGCAAGGGGGTTATGTACTGCGGAACATTCCTTCTAGACCTAGACGTATCCAAGATGCTTCGGGTGCTGAGAATACCTATCGAGAAGATCAGCGATAAGGCTGTGAAGGAGGTTAGCAGGAGGATAGTGACTGCTAGAGAGATTCTAGGGCGCGTGCCACCCATAGAGAGGGTTTTGGAGGCGCTTAAGCACGGCGTCGAGTCTGCTCTAGGTGTTGAGCTAGAGCTAGGGGATCTCAACGATTACGAGAAGAAGCTTGTAGCAGAGCTCGAGCCTAGGTATAGGAGCGAGGAATGGATCTACGGCTTTAGAAGGTGCCAAGGATTCGATAGAGTATGCATGTACAAGACCCGCGGAGGGCTCCTGAGAATCCACGTGAAGGTGTCTAGCGGTGTTCTAACGCAGGTGATGATAAGCGGCGATATGTTTGTGTATCCCTCTAGAGCTGTGCTAGACCTAGAGGCGTTCCTTAAGCACACCCCTGTAGAGAGCATTGTTGAAGAGGTTGAGAGGTTCTTCAGGGAAAGCAAAAGCGTTGTCTATGGGATTAGCCCTAGGGAGCTAGGCGAGCTGATAGCTAGGTGCTGCACTCAAAAGAGTGGCTAGGATCCCCAAAGCTCCTTCAGGAGCTCGGGGTACTTTAGGAGGCTATCGGCAGCTATGGTAACTATCGTTCCTTTGCCAAGCTCCTCAGCGACTCTAATCGATGCAACTATGTTCGCACCTGTTGATAGGCCTGCGAGAATACCCTCCTTCTCAGCGAGGAGCTTCACGCCCTCCTTAGCCTCCTCAGTGCTTACCTCTACAACCTTATCGATTACGCTCGTGTCCAGCAGCGGTGGAATGCTACCGCTTGTGAGGCCCTCTATCGTGTCCTCCCCCTTTCCACCAGCTAGAACGGATCCCTTAGGGGTTACAGCAACCACCATTATCTCGCGCTTCCTCTCCTTTAGGTACTTGCCGATGCCCGTTATGGTTCCCCCGGTACCTACACCCATGACGAACGCATCTATGTTCCCGCCGGTATCTCTCCATATCTCGGCAGCTGTAGTCTCGTAGTGCGCTCTCGCGTTAGCGGGGTTCCCCCTCTGGTACAGGTAGACCCCGCCCCTCTCCTCAGCTACCCTCTTAGCTACCTCCGGGCAGTAATCTGGATCAGAGGGATTGTCAGAGCAGAACACTATCTCTGCTCCAAGAGCTCTCAGCATAGCTATCTTAGCCCAGCTAATGTCCCGTGGCACAGCTAGAACAGCTCGTAGCCCCATAAGCTTAGCCATCAGAGCTACCGCAGCAGCCGTGTTTCCAGAGGAGGCCTCGACTACATAACCTCCCTCGCGCAGCCTCCCACTCTCCATAGCATCCCTAATCATGTAGAGAGCGATCCTATCCTTGTGGCTACCGCTGGGATTCAGATACTCGAGCTTCAGCAAGATCCTCGTTCCCGAAGGGCTGATCCTCCTCAGCTCCACCATAGGCGTAGAGCCTATGAGATCCACGAGAGAGCTCACAAGCACGCTCTCACAGCACCTAGCTACACTTATCACCTTAACATTCCTTCATCACCGATCAGAAACTCGGACCTCGATCATCCGCGTAGGTAGGTGTAGCTAGAGGGTGAAAAGCGATTCTCCTACCTAGAAGCTTTCCTGTTTCTAAGGGCTTCTATTCCACAAGCACGAAAGTTCACGTAGGTGAGGCTCTTGGAGGTTAGAGACGTTGTATCGAGGTTGGGTGCCGAGTGCCGCGAGTTCGTCTTGTCTAACTACGAGCGCGAGCTGAGCAAGCTCGCTGAAGCTACTAGCGCTAACGTAGGTGATCTAGCTAGGTGCCTAGCAGCTCTAGGAAGCGACCTTCGTCTTCGGATACTGCTACTGCTTACTAGCTCTAGCAAGCCTCTTCCAGCATGCCTAATCTCGGCCCTTCTAGGCAAGAATCCTCAGCTCGTATCGTACCACCTTCGAGTACTTAGGGAGTGTGGCATTGTTCGCGAGATCGAGGTAGACAAGTTCAGGTTATACACAGTTGATAGAGATGCGCTAGCTATGATCGTGCTCCAGCTATCTAGAGCGCTAAACCTCGATATCTGTAGGGAGCGCTAGGCTAGAACCGGTTTGTCAATAAAGAAACCTTTATATCGCTAAGCGCTGTTGGTTTACACGTGAGAGCATGTCTACCCAGCCCCCGGTCATAGGAAAGGATGTTCTGGGTCGAGTGATTAGGGACTTCTCCAAGATCCCATGGTGGGGCATTCCAAGAGAGCAGATACCGTGGTACCCAAGGATAGACTATGGAAAGTGTGTTAGGTGCGGCCTCTGCTTCCTAACCTGTAGCGGTAGAGTTGTGTACGACTGGGACTTTAGGGAGAACAAGCCCGTGGTTGCAAGGCCCTACAACTGCATGGTTGGATGCAACACTTGCGCAAACCTGTGCCCAGCTGGAGCAATATCGTTCCCTAGCTTAGAGGAGCTGAGGAGATGGAGGGATCAGGCGCAGGCTGTTGCGAAGGCTAGGAAGAGGATCGAGGAGCTTCGTCGTAAGGTGCTTAGCGGTGAGTGAAGGAGCTATCCCTAAGCCCGTGAAGTGGCTGACCAAGGTTAATCCCGCTGCTGCTAAGGCGTTCCTAGAGCTTCGATCTAGCGTTAGAGAGGGGGCTAGGCTAGGTGCTCGAGACTCTAGGCTTTGCCTAGCCGCTGCCTACGCTGCTATAGGCTGCGCTGAGTGTCTAGCTGGATGCATTCGCGAGGGTCTGAAGGAGGGTGTTAGCCTAGAGGAGATGCTTGAGGCGTGTTCGATAGCTGTACTGGTCGCTGGAGCTAGGGCTGTTGTAGCTGTTCATCGAGCTCTCGAGATTCTCGGCGTTTCACACTAGGCTTTTTATCTGTGTGCACCCTATAGACTCTAGAGGTGCGTAGCGATGTGCGCACCCACATCGGTAACGACGCTTCACGCAGTACTCACCTCTAGCGTCGTGCAGGCCTACCTAGCTAGCCAGGTGCTTAGCGTAGTTGCGGTTGCGTCCGCCGTTAGCCTAGCGTTCAAGAAGCAGATCCTTGGGTTGTTCAGAGGCTCTCTCAGCCTAGGATTCATGAAGACTCTGTTCTCGCGTGTGGTTAGCAGGCTTAGGTAAGTGAAGAACCTTTTTGCGAAGGTTTCTAGCGATGAGCAAGCTTCTTAGAGCGCTCGTAAAGCCGTCTATTCTACAGGTTGAGAGCACAAATGACTGCAACCTAGACTGCAGGATATGCATGCGAAGGGGTCTAAATAGGCGCGTTGGCTACATAGATATCGATGAGTTCAAGAAGCTACCCCTAGAGAGCTTCTCCGAGATCTGCCTCCATGGCTGGGGAGAGCCCCTACTCCACCCTAGGATCCTGGACCTGATCTCCATAGTTAAGAAGAGGGGTAGGAAGGCTAGTCTCAGCACGAATGGTCTTCTAGTTGAGAAGCTAGCTGAGGAGATCCTTCACAGCGGGCTAGATGAGCTAACCTTCGGGATATACACGCTCTCCCGAAAGAGATCTATCGAGGCTATGAGAAGGCTCGTGGATATGAGGAACAGGCTCGGCGTGCCCATGACCATATACCTCGACGTGACTATATTCAGCGATAACGTGGATGAGGTCCCCAAGCTGGTTAAGGTTGGGCTCGAGGCTGGGGTTGACGGGGTTGTACTACATAGGGTTTTCAATGTGTATGGCGTTGACCCCAGCGTTAGTTACATCTCTCCGAGCGCTGAGCGAAGGCTCTTCAAGGAGGTTAAGAAGATCGGTGGTGAACGAGTGTACCTACCTACTAAGCACACAACGCCTTGCAGGGTGACTCTACATACAGTGTTTGTCACGTGGGACCTTAGGCAGACGCCGTGCGTGTTCCTACCCCTCGAGGATCTTGGGGATGCTAGGGTGGACTACGCTACGATGCTTTCAAGACACCTCAGCTTCGTGTCGAGGATGAAGAGGCATGGAGTCTGCTCGAAGTGCTTCTGGTGATGCTTGGACAGCTCTAGCTAAGCTTCTAACGATACTCGTCTTAGCGTACGCGTCGTACCTAGTGATAACGAGCTTGCACGTTAAGCAGTTCCTAGAGTCGTCGCTTCCCCTAGAGCTACCGTTCAAGAGCATAGCGGTGTTCGGAGGAGTCATGTATATACTGTGGATAAGGCTAGCTAGGGACCTCTGTGGCTCTGGCTATGGGATCGCTACGGCTCTGCTAATAGCCTCTCTATGCCTAGCAACATCCCCATGGTTCGGGGTTACGAACCCTTGGTGGTTCAGCGTGTATGGCATAGCCTCTTTCCTAGCTGCAGCTATACTCATAGAGAAGAACCTTGGCTTTGCGTCTAACGCGTGCTTCTGCCTAATTAACTGGGCTGCAGCATGGATCCATGGCGTTTCCCCGGTCAGCGCTGTAGGGCTAGGTGTTGGGATAGGCATAGCTCTCGCATCTGGCTGGGCTGGGGATCTAGCTGGGATCGCTGTAGCTAGAGCCCTTCTCAGGATTGATGCGGTGAAGGCTCTCTATCGTAGGTAGGGCTGCTGCGTGATGTAGGTTAATATAGGTGTGTCTCCACCGTCTCGATGGTGCAGGTGTATGAAAATGGGTGTGCACACCGCGCTAAGCCGAGGAATGTCTAGGGCTGGCGCAATCGCGCTAGCTATAGGCATAGCAGCGCTCGTTGTGGCAGCATCTATGGGCTACCTAGCTTACGCATCGTGGTACCGCTCTAGCCAGGCAACGAAGTACCTTAGCCTTGGCGCTAAGTACGTTAACCTAGAGCTCAGCGCTTTCGGCAATGGAAATGCTTCAGCAGCTCTGCACTACCTCAGGTTAGCTGAGGAGTACCTCAACAAGGCTCTGCAGCTAGATCCTAAGCTAGGCATAGCTTACTACGATCTCTGCATAGCGTTCGGCAACGACGGGCTCTTCCACCACTACTACAAGCTACCTAACGACACGACCTTTCTGCAAGCTATACCATGGTACCTAGAGCATGGAAACCCCCAGATCTACCCTGGGTACCCTGGCTCAGTGTGGATGAAGATAGCACAGAGCTCGTTCGAGAAAGCGCTTTACTACTGCCACAAGTGCCTTCAGTTCCACAACATAGTGGGGCTATGCTACCTACAGCTCGGAGCAATATACTACAACTACGTGGATAACTACACTGCTAGGAAGAACATAGTGCTCAGATACTACTTCGAGGCTCTCAAGCACTTGGATCAGATAAAGCGGTACGGAGGTAGGTACGGAGTATCATCGCTCTACCAAAACATAGCTAGAACCTACCTAGCGATGGCCGAGCCGTGGATAGCCGTCAAGTGGTACCTAAAGTCGTTCTACACGTACCCCATAGACGCCTCCGTAGAGCACCTCATATGGTCGCTGATAGACCTAGGGAATTGGAGCGGAGCGTACTGGGCAGCCATGCAGTACCTCAAGCACCCTAACTGGGAGAGCGACCTAGGGCTAATGCCCGCAGCCATATCAGCCTTCTACCTAGGATGGCCCTACTATAGCAGGGGCGACCTCAGCGGAGCTCTACACTGGTGGGACAAGGCGATTCAGTACTGCAACGAGATAATAACGAGGTTCGGTCCATCCTCAGACTACTACGGCGAGGCAGCTAGGCTCAAGGCCCTGATATACATGTACGAGGGGCTGTACTACGTCGACCACGGTGAGAAGGCTAGAGGGCTGCAGCTACTCAACCTCAGCAAGACTATGCTAGAGAAGGACGTTAAAGCCATGACCGAGCACATCGAGCACCCAACAATACCTGCTGAGGTCCCCGGATCGTACTACGAGAGAGCCCTAGCCTACTACTACATAGGGTTGATAGATCTTAAGGAGGGGGCTAAGGATCAAGCGCTAAAGATGTTTAAGCTAGCTGAGCGCGACCTGCTGTGGCTAATGAGCCACCCCAACGTCAGCAATAGGGAGGTGGCTCACCGGAACTACTACATACTCTCATACATAGCTCTCGCAGGGCTGTACGTGAAGCTAGGGCACGTGCTTGGAAACTCCACAATGTTCTCCGAAGCGCTCTCGATACTAAACCAGCTGCAGCACATACTGAATACAAACCCCGAGCTCGCTGGCTGGAGGCAGTTCTTCGAGAGGAAGTACGGTAGCGATATCGCTAAGGGCCTCTACGAGAAGATGATGAGCGTAGGAGGGATACCTGTGTACTTCGGAGTTCTAGAGCACTAAAAACAAATCTTTTAATATTTCCACTCTTCTACCTACCTCCTCTAAGCACCTTGAACGCCTTGAAGAAGCTCACCGCAGCTACTATAGCTGCTACCACAGCAGCTATCACGAAGTGCATCGCCATCGCTGGAACCGAAGCTGTCTTCACGGTCACGTACACCGGGGTGCACATCCCAATGCACCCTCTAGGTATATGAGCGTGCACCTAAAAAACCCTTCGCTGTAGCCCTTTATGAGAGAGCACTACCTAGGGAGAGCTGTGAAAGAAGAGGAGCTCTTCCAAGAGATGCGCGTGTGTAGAGAAATACTTTACAAGTGGAACCCCTCTACCGACGATGAGAAGCTCGAGGAGTGCCTCGAGCTAGCCTTAACGACTTAACACCTACCTAGCCTAGGACGAGCTTCGGGATCAGGTGCTTGGAGAGCCAAGTTGAGGATATAGTTGATGCGGTCATACTATGCATCGAAAGGGTTAAGCTTGTTGACACCGAGTTCGTGTCGTGGACGCACGACGTTACGGAGATAATGAGGAGCGGAGTGTTCATGATTAGGGTTGTTAGCTATGGATATGCTTCGAAAAGAGGAAAAATAGTCGGGTTCACCTCCATAACCAATCTCTCGGGGCTGGATAGCGATAGTCTTAGCCCAGTTCTATGCAAGGTGATATTCTCTGATGGTCGCATGCTCGAGCTTAGGCCTGAGGTAGAGCTCTACGCGTGCCTTAAGGAGCTCTACCCTCTAATCCAAATCTACCGATTCTAACCTTGACGCGCAGGTTGTCTCCCCACTCCTTTCTCATCTCCTCGTAGAGCTCCCTCGCTAGCTCCTGAACGTTGGCAACGCTGTACAGAGTCTCCTTTCTAAGCACGATGCTCACTTCGAGAACACCCTTCTTCTCTTTATACTTGATGTCCTCGACCCTTAGGTTACCCTTGAACTTCACGAGTATGTACTCCGGAGCTATCCCGAGGGTTATCCACATCCTCTTCCTGGAGGCCTCGTAGGTCTTCGCGAAGGTCTTTCTGTGGTGCACCGATAACCTGATGTCTTTCTCTTGTCTTGAGTACTGGAAGAGCTTTCTCAGTACGACTAGACCCACCTCCTCTGGACTGTACAGAGGCTTACCTCTATCGCATATAACGTCAACAGTCATGTACCTCTCTCCCTCCGCTATCGTGAGGTCCATTACCGGAAGCCCGATCCTCTTCACGTCGTCTAGAACCATCTTCCTCGTCTGAACCATTGACAATCCTTGTGCAGGTGGGCTCGCAGCACTCGTCTCTACACTTACGCTCTTCTCAGCAACGGTCTTTGCAATCGCCTTAGCTACCCCAGTAGCTATGGATGTGCTTGGTGCTCTAGGTTCAGACGCCTTCCTGAAGTAGTCGAGGACCGAGCTAGCTATGGATCCTAGGAGCTCTGGATCCACGCCGTAGAGAACCATCCTAAGCCTAGAGGCCTTGCTTAGCCTCTCGTCCATTACAGCCTTCGAACCGTAGACAGTGGTTCCAGAGGCCTTGAGTATCGCTGCGACGATAGTACCCCTATTCACGTATATGCTCAGCGTAGCCTCGAAAGGCTCCTCTACGTAGATGCGCGCGAAACAAAGCTTGTCGCTACACATCTTCTCGAGAGTCTTGTTAGCGTCGTCAATGCTTGTAAACGAGTAGGTGTTGAGAAGCGCGCCCTTGAGCACTATGTTGCTCTCAATAAAAGGGTCGTCTAGCTGCCTGCTCGCTTTCTCAAGTACCTCCTCTTTAGCTAGCATAAGCGGCACACTCACCCCCTCTAGACCTCGAGACTAGTTATGGCCATACCCACTATAAAGATTATTCCAGAGAATCGATGTCACTCCATCTCCTCGTACGCTCTAACTAGCTCGTAAGCGTCTCCAATACTGCTATCCCTTATCACGGGCCTAGCAAACCTAGCTCGGAGGATGCTGCGCATGTCTAGATCTACGGTCGCGATGCTCTCCTCAGCTCTAGGAAGCTCGGCTACGACTGTGCCTAGAGGCGCTACAGCTAGCGATCCACCTCCAAAGGTTGCTCCATCTAAAACCCCAGCCGTGTTAACCCAGATCACGAAGGTTGTTGTCTCTATGGCTCTAGCCCTAGCTAACGCATGGAATAGGGGGACGGAGGTGTCAGGGGATGCCGATATCACAACAATTATCTCTGCTCCCTTCAGAGCATAGGTCTTGAATATCTCCGGGAAGAACATGTCGTAGCATATAGCTACTCCGAGCCTAGCTACTTCAGCATCTATGGGCTCTATGGCTCCTGCGAAGGGCTTGAACCACCTGTGCTCGTTGAACATCGAGAAGGTGGGGAGGTGCCTCTTCCTATACACGTGCGCTACGCCTTTGCATGCAATAAGTGCAGAGTTGTATAGGTATCCTAGCTCACACAGCTCTGGGAAGCCAACGATTATTGTGCAGTTCCTCTCTCGCGATAGCTCTCTCAGCCTCTCGATCGGCTCCGAATCTATGCCTAGGGCAATCCTGTAGAATAGATCCTTGCATGTGTATCCAGATAGGTACAGCTCCGGAAAGATGTATAGATCTCCGCTGTAGGACCTTACGACCTCCTCCACTCTCCTTAGGTTATCCTCGATGCTGCAAGGCGTCGGCTCTAGCTGAGCTAGAACAGCTCTAATCCTAGCCCTTCCAGATGTCGTGGATGGGTGTGAGCACGTCAAAGAGATTCCCACCTCCACCACTCGACTACGACTACGCTGTGAAGAGGATTACGCAGTTCCTTCGCAGCTACCTAGCTAGGACTAGAGCTAGGGGGTACGTCATCGGTTTGAGCGGAGGCATAGACTCCTCAGTTGCTGCGGCACTGCTTACCGAGGCTATTGGTCCGAGCAAAGTGTTCGCTCTGATAATGCCTGACCCTAGGACAACTCCTCGAGAGGATGTTGAGGATGCAAAGACGTTAGCTAAGGATCTAGGAGTAGAGTTTGTAGAGATAGATATCTCCAGAGCTGTAGATACAATAGCTAGCTCAGCACCCTTCGTAGACCTAAGCAATAAGGTAGCTATAGGGAACCTTAGGGCTAGGGTGCGCATGATTCTGCTGTACCTCTATGCAAACACCTTCAATTACCTCGTGTGCGGAACTGGCGACAAGAGCGAGCTACTCCTAGGCTACTTCACCAAGTACGGAGATGGAGGCGTAGATGTTCTTCCCATAGGCGACGTGTACAAGACGCAGGTTAGGGAACTTGGAAGGAGGCTAGGGCTTCCGAGAACCATCGTCGAGAAGCCTAGCAGCCCACGGCTGTGGCCAGGTCATATGGCTGAGCAGGAGCTTGGGTACAGCTACGACGTTATCGACGCTGTGCTCTATAGATACGTGGATCTCTCTATGAGCATCGATGAGATCGTTGAGGATACTGGGCTTCCTAGAGAGACCGTCGTAGCTATAGTGAGGAGAGTGCATAGAAACGAGCATAAGAGGAAGACGCCTCCAATACCCCGAGTATCGAAGTGGTGCCTATACACGGACTGGAGCCACCCGCTAGAGCACAACTATAACCCTAGCTAACTTAGCTAGTACTGCAGGAAGCTCCGTGATGATATGTAGCAAATCTGATTTGGTGATGAGGGGCTCTCGACTGAGGCTATCCGAGATACCTCTTTAGGAAGAGCAGCGCTGGCAGCAGTATCTTCACAGCGTCATCCATAGTTCTTATGACGTGGCCCATGTCTGGAGCTACGTGGAGCTCGAACGTCTTTCCAAGCTCTAGGAGCTTAGAGACGTAGCGCAGCACGGGCTTTAGTGGTGTTCGGCTATCATTCTGGGGCTGTATAATGCAGAGCGGCGCCTTAACCTTATCAACGTAGGTTATTGGGGATCTCTCGCTGAAGAGCTCCCTCTTCCCGGCGAACAGCGTCTCGATAAACTTCCTGAACACTGCATCGCTAAGCTCATACATCTCCTCCCAGTCGGCTACAGCAGCTCCAGCAACACCGCACTTCCACTCCTCCGGCTTCTTCCCTAGCGCTAGAAGCGTTGCGTAGCCACCGTAGCTGTACCCTATTGAGCACACCTCGCCTTCCTTAACAAGCCCGTTCTCAACTCCCCACTTCTTAGCGTAGACAATATCCTCTAGATCGCCTCCTCCCGGATCCCCTATTATGAGCCTCCTGAATTCCTCTCCGTACCCAGTAGATCCGCGGTAGTTAGGTGCAAGCACGTGGTATCCGCATGCAGCTAGAGCAGCTATGAGAACCCTCCACTCGTCAGCAACCTCGAACCACGGTCCTCCATGGATATAAACAACGCCTCTACCCGGCTTTGGACTGCTGCGGCTCTCGACAACGTACATCGGTATCTCTAAACCGTCGAAGGATCTGTACTTTACAAACCTCACCTCCCCGATCCTATCCCTAACATCCTTTGGAATCTCGTTCTCTACCAGAACCTCTGTAGATCCGTCGGGAGACACCCTTATCACGTGAGGAGGCTTGACCAAGCTCGATACAGTGAGCACAACGCTGCCATCGCTTAGAAACGCTGGGAACCCAGCTATGCAGCCTCTAGGCGTAGGAATCTCCTTCCCATCAACGAACAGTCTAGTCCTTCCATTCTTCATCGCGACGCAGTACACAGAGTCACCAACATAGTCATAGAACCTGTGGGACACAGGGTCGAAGCTATCGTAATCACCATGCTTGAAACTGACCTTCCTAAGCTCGCCGTTCTCTATCGAGTACTCGTAAAGCCTGTTCCTACCCTCAAAGTTGCTCTCGAACAGAGCTAGAGAGCCCCGTAGTATAGGCCCTTGATTCACGGAGCCAGGCTTAGGTGTGTAGACCCTCAACTCCCCTGCCCTAAGGTCGTAGAAGAAGAGCTCATAGCTCCTAGGATCTCCACGGAGGATTCCGAAGCCCGCTATGTACCGCTCGTTAACGTCCGTAACGCTAGCTATAGCATTGATATCAGCTAGCTTCTCGCAAGATCCATCCCACTTAGCTAGGTATAGATGTACGCCGCTACGCGTCGACGCTGTAAAGGCTATGCTCTTATCATCGTGAGCTAACCCCAGTACTCGCGCAGGCGGCGCATCGATCTCTACCTTCTCACCAGTATCAATATCTAGAGCGAACAGCTTGTGTAGCTCAGCACCCTTAGCAACATCGACTCCATACACAATCCTAGAGACCCAGCTCCTAGCCCTCGAAGCAAAGCTTATAGGCTCATCAACAAGCCTCCTAAGCTCGCGAGACGACGGATCAAGCAACCAGAGAGACCTAAACCCCTCCTTATCACTAACAAGCGCAACTCTATCCCTAGGAAGCGTACCTAGAGCTACATAGCTAGGCAGCGAAACCAGAGAACTTAGAACCCTAACAACATCTTCAACCGTACCCGGGCCTAGCAAACCCTTGCACCTACCGCACTAAAGAACTAAGCAGCTAGATAAGGATGATCCTCATCGAGGTCACGAAACGCTCCGCAAGCTGCACGTTCATCCCTCTCAGAGCAGCAACATACCTAGCCTCTAGCTAGGGAATAAGCTACACGCAGCGTTCCCATTCTTCTGTTTGTTTTTGTTTGAGTTTTATATGTTTCTCCTCATCTTCTTGCTATGCTGATTCTGTGAAGTGGATATATCTCTGGTTCTCTACACCTATCTCTGGACCCACATAGCTAAAGATGGGATCAGTGCTTTTCCGGGGGAACGCATCATTCAAAAGGCTATGAACATGATCACGAGAATCGCCCTTCCACTAATGGTACTCATACTCACAGCAGCTATAGGAATAGCCCTAGCTCAGCAAGCAAACCAAG
>JAADCV010000032.1 GCA_013154235.1 Thermoproteota archaeon
GTCGAGTCTACGATACTCAACCTTCTGGTTCTAAGGGTTGGATCTCTAGCTTCTCGCAACATGTTATCACCCGCATGCTTTACCTCTGCGGCCTTTACCCAATCTGCTAAGCTTAGGCTCTCTATCCTGAAGTACGTGGTTAAGAAAGTTAGAGCTTCCTCGGGTGCTCTGAGAGCCGGTATCCTACCACGATACCAGTGAACTAAGTACTCGTAGGCTACAGTTATAGGTACAACGCCTACGATGCGACCGCTTCTAACGCTCTGAAGTGTTTGAGTAGCTACATCGCTTAGCTCGCCAAAAGCCATAGCGAGAAGTGTATATGTATCTACGATAACCAATCTCTTCATCTTCTTGCTCTCCACCACTCTGCCTCCTCCTCATCTAGCTCCCTCTCAGCCTCCTCAGCGGATCCTCGGCAGCACCCCCATACTCGATCCCATAGATCGAGGGGCTTGAGAACTATCTCTCTATCTCTAACCTCGAGCTCTAGTATAGATCCCTCTACAATGTGAAGCGCATCCCTAACGGCCTTGGGTATCACTATGGTTCCCTTCTTACCAACCCGAACGGTTAGACGCATTGTCAGACCCATAGGTTAGCCTACGGTTCAACATTTAAAAGCATTACACAGCCCTAAATTTCCTTACAGGAACGATTTCACTCTAACACCATACTCTTCTCTTGCGAGCTCTTCATCTTCAAGATATAGACATGTAGATACATCGATACTTTTAGCGGTGGCAACGCAGCTACATCGCGTTTCAATAGCATCGATAGTCATCGACTTTACGGCTAGTCACACAAGTGCAATAGAGGCACGAAGCTGCAGCGCCAAGCACCTTAGCCACTCTAGCAGGTTCGTGGCAAAGCAGCGAACATACATCCCTAAGCCTGAATAGCGGGCGAAACACGTGGCTATACACAATGGATGCAGTTACGATGTATGTGATAGCAGCGATAGCGATGCCTAAGTAGTTGCGCCACGCCTATGCCAGGATTAGGAAGAATCCTACGCTTAGGTAGATGGTTGAGAGCGCTCTCCTAAGCAACCTCTTAACAACAGCCTCAACATCGCTACTCACCTTATCACCGAGTAGCTATGGGGGAGAGGTCTCGATAAGGTGTGGAAGAAGTTCAGTAGCTGAACCGGGTCTATGTAAAGACTGCTGGCTTAGGGAGGTGGGGGCTCAGCCCCCTTACCCCCTCGCTCACGTCTAATCGCTTTGACTACCGCTCATCATCGTCTGCGTCAGCTATCTCTAGCTTAGGCAAAAAGCGGTTTGGGGAATTCAGGTGTTGAGTGGGGAGTCGCTGCTTAAGCTCGATCCCTTGCTAAGCATCTCTCTAAGGTCCTTCTCTGGGTCTCCGCTAATCGGTCTTAGGTCGAATCTCTTTGCTATCATGTTTAGGACGTTGGGTGTTAGGAACTCTGGGAGCTTTGGCCCTAGGTATATTCCTCTGATTCCTAGGTAGAGCAGCGTGTATAGGATTCCAACGGCTTTCTGCTCCATCCAGCTAAGCACGATGCTTATAGGTAGCTGGTTGAGGTCCTTCCCTAGCTTCTTGGCTAGCTCTGCAGCTATCACGATTATCGAGTAGACGTTGTTGCACTGGCCGAAGTCCATGAATCTCGGGATGCCCTCGATATCTCCGTAATCCCTCCTGTTGTACCTATGCTTCCCGCATGCTGCTGTGAGGATTATGCAGTCCTTAGGAACTATCTCTGTTAGCTTATCGTAGTAGCTCATCTTCGGGTTGGGGCTATCGCAGCCCCCTATGACGAACACGTGCCTTATCTTCCCCTCGTGTATCAGGTTAACTACCTTGTCTAGGAGCGGAGCTACGTTGGTGTGGTGGTAGCCAGTCACTATGTATCCGCTGTCCCTCCTCTGCATCTTCGGAGTTTGGAGGGCGTGCTTAACGAGCTTCTCGTAGTCAGCATCCCTACCTATGTGTGGGACTCCCTCTAGCCCAGCTATCCCAACGGTGTAGATCCTGTCGGCATAGCTAGGTAGTGGCTGCTGAACGCAGTTCGTAGTACCTAGTATCACGCCGGGGAACTCGCTAAACTCCTTCCTCTGGTTAACCCAGCTACCGCCCCAGTTCCCGTAGAGGGGCTTGAAGCTCTTGAGAACGGGGTAGCTGTGAGCTGGGGTCATTTCGGAGTGGGTATAGACCCTAATCTCGCTCTCTAGACCCATATCCCTAACGGTTTTGAGTAGCTCGTGCAGAGCCTTGTAGCTATGGCCGGTAACCAGTATCCCGTGACCTTCATCGGTTCCGGTGGGGACCTTCACTACCTGGGGCTTTCCAAAGGTCTCTACGTATGCGCGGTCGAGAAGCTCCATGGCCTTTAGGTGGATCCTCCCGTTCTCTAGGATCAGCTGGACGAACCTCTCCTTATCGAAGTTGACGTTGGTTAGCGTCGAGTACAGGGCTTCGGATAGGAAGAACCCTATCTCGTCGTCTTTGTACCCAAGCTCGTAGGCGTGGTAGTAGTAGGCAGCGGTTCCCTTGATTCCGTAGATCAGAGCCTCCTGCAGCGAGTTGAGGTCGGGGTCCTTGCCGCACACTCCCCTAACGGTGCATCCTCCAGGGAGGCTCATGGAGCACTGGTCGCATCTCATGAGGATTCTCTGGCTCTCCATCCGGGGCACCGAAGATGACACGCGTCATACATCTATAAATGGCTTGCGCACCCATACAGGTATCGCCAGAGCTAGGGCTGGGAGCATTGAGGGTCAACGCATTCGAGGTCGCGGCTAGATACGTCTACCCAGCCGTGAGAAGAAGGATCGTCGAGATACTGAGGAGCATGGGGTTGTCGCAGCGAGAGATAGCTAGGCTGCTACACGTAACGCAGTCAGCGGTATCTAGGTACTTATCGATGGAGAGAGGCAAATCGCTAGACCTATCGAGGTACAGAGACGTAGATAGCTACCTACGAAAGCTAGCGCTAGAGATAGCCTCCAAGCACCCCGACGAATACTGCATCCACGCGCTGCTAGTCAAGGCCACGCTCATCGTCCTAGCTAGGGGCTACGCATGCAGGATACACGCAGAGATAGACCCATCGATAGACCCAAAGAGGTGCAAGGTGTGCGCAAAGATACTAGCTAAGGCCCTGGAGAGCGAGCTGAGAAACCTAAACGAATACAAAGAATAGGGAACCTCAGCCGCGCGAACCAGCGCCCCCAAGCTTGCGGAAGCTCGACGCAGACCATAACCTCGGAGCAAAGAGAGCCTTGAGGAGGAAATACTTAAAGCAGGCGAATGCAGGTGAAGAGACCATAACTTCTAGAGATCTGGTTAACTGTTAAGCA
>JAADCV010000043.1 GCA_013154235.1 Thermoproteota archaeon
AGTATTTTGCTACGAAGATCCTTCTTCGCGGGCATGGCTTACACGCGCGAGAGACTATATCCTAGTTTCTCCAACGCGTCCTCAATTTCGAGGCTTATAAACGTTGATAATACTGCCCTCACTGCAACAGCACCTAAAAGCCCTGTGCCAGCAGATCGTAGGAGGAGGGCCCGTAGCTCAGCCAGGGAGAGCGGCGGGCTTTTAACCCGTAGACCATGGCAGGGCGGAGGTCCCGGGTTCGAATCCCGGCGGGCCCGCCACACCATGAAAAACTTATAGGGCTCCGCAAGAGAGCCCGTGAGAGGGGCCGCCGTAGCTCAGCGGGTAGAGCGCCGGCCTCGTAAGCCGGTGGTCGCGGGTTCAAATCCCGCCGGCGGCTCCACGCGGGTTCACCTAACCACCTCAATACCTCGCAGCGTACATTCTAGTGCATGGGCTCTGTATGCCGGAGCGTCTAGGTCTTAAGCCTCTTCACGAGCTTCTTAGCTTGAGAGGTAAGAAGGCGTTGATAACGGGCGCGGCCTCGGGTATCGGCGAGGCTATTGCGTATCGCTTTGCTGAAGCAGGGGCTGATCTGTATCTAGTTGACATAGATATCGAGGGTCTGAAGAGGGTTAAGGAAAGGATAGAGTCTGCTTTCGGGTCTAAGGTAGAGGTCTTTAAGGTTGATCTGAGCAGTAAGGAGGAGATCGACAATCTGTGGAGCGAGCTTGAGGGAAGAGAGCCGGATATACTTGTGAACAACGCGGGGATCTACGTGTTTAAAGACTTTCTCGAGGTCGATGAGTCCCTGCTCGACAAGGTGATGAAAGTGAACCTATACGCTGTGTTCTGGATGTGTCAACACATGATATCTAGGAGGCGCGGCAAGGGAGGGGTGATAATAAACATAGGGTCCATCGAGGCGATAATGCCCTTTGCTCGAGGACTCGCTCACTACGATGCTAGCAAGGCGGGGGTCATAGCGCTGACTAGGGCGCTTGCGCGCGAGTATGGTCGAGAGGGCTTTAGGATAAACGTAGTTGTTCCCGGTGGGATTAGGACCCCGGGTACCGAGAGGCTACGTCGAGAAGCGCTGATGAAGCTGCGGATGGATATCATAAAAACGGGTATAAACTTCATGAGTAGGCTACCCCTAGGACGCATGGGCGAAGCTGACGAGGTTGCAAGGATCGTGCTTATCCTAGCTACGGACATAGCTAGCTACGTACACGGAGCGCTGATACCGGTGGACGGCGGCTTCCTCTCGGCATAGCCACGCATTATGTATGGTATCTAGCGAAACCCTTTTCTTGTAGAACCACACATAACTTGCCGGTGAGACCCATGCCTAAGCCCGTGGTTGACGAGAGCAAGTGCACTGGATGCGGTAGCTGTGTAAACGTTTGTCCCCAGGGAGTATTCGAGCTAAAGGATGGAAAGGCTAAGGTTGTCAACCCCGACAACTGCGTAGGCTGTCGCGCCTGCGAGTCAGCGTGCCCGGTTGGCGCCATAACTGTCCAGGAGTAACCACTTTTTACTACAACGCAATTTTCTGAACCTAGCCATAGTGATGAACCTCCTTGTTTCTCCATAGTTTCTATGTCTCTATACAATCTCTCGTTCTCGAAGCAGGAACCCGAGGCGCGTAGCTATAAGTTTGTGCAGAGGCGCTGGTGGCGGTAGCTAGCTTTGCGATAGCGAACGATATAATTCTCAGCTAACTCTAGCTCCGGAAGGGAAGGGATCATGGCTAGGGATCTGAGACCGTTCTTCGAGCCCCGAAGCGTGGCTGTGATAGGCGCTTCCGAGAAGCCGGGAACCGTTGGAAGGGCCATAATGACGAACCTTCTAGAGAGGTACCGAGGGAAGGTGTATCCCGTGAACATAAAGTACGATAAGGTCTTCGGGCTAAAGTGCTATCGCTCTATACTCGAGATCCCGGACGAGATCGACCTAGCGGTAATAGCTGTTCCAGCGGACGTGGTTCCTAAGGTAGCTGAGGAGTGCGGTAGGAAGGGAGTTAAGGCGCTTCTAGTTATCAGCGCTGGGTTCAAGGAGATCGGGGGCGTTGGTGTAGAGCGTGAGCGCAAGCTTCTCGAGGTAGTTAGGAGGTACGGGATGTCGATGATAGGCCCTAACTGCCTAGGGATATACGATCCTTACAGCGGTCTAGACACGATATTCAACCCTAGCGACAGGCAAGGTAAGCCAGGCCCGGGAAGCGTTGCATTTATCTCGCAGAGCGGAGCTCTTGGAGCCGCCCTCCTAGACTGGTTTACCGAGCAGGGCATCGGGCTAAGCAAGTTCGTCAGCTATGGAAACGCTGCTGACGTCGATGAAAGCGATCTCATAGAGTACCTAGTAGAGGACGAGCGTACAAAGGTGATATCAGCCTACATAGAGGGCGTTAAGGATGGGCGTAAGTTCATGAGGGCTGTCGCTAAGGCTGTAGCAAGCGGAAAGCCGGTAGTGGTTCTGAAGGCTGGCAGAACCGAGCGCGGAGTTAAGGCTGCAGCTAGCCACACCGGATCACTAGCTGGATCATACAGCGTATTCAGAGGCGCCCTAGCTCAGAGCGGAGCAGTTGTAGTCAACGACTTGCTGGAGCTACTCATAGCAGTAAGAGCGCTAGAAACCGGCTGGAAGGTTCCCGGACCGAGAGTTGCCATCGTTACGAACGGCGGAGGCGCTGGAGTGCTAGCTACAGACGCTATAGAGACCCTTGGACTCAAGATGGCTGAGCTAAGCAACGACACGATCGAAGAGCTGAGGAAGGCACTCCCCCCAGCAGCTTCACCCTACAACCCAGTAGACGTACTCGGCGATGCACCTGCAGACAGATACGAGAAAGCGATAGAGATAGTGTCTAGAGACCCGAACGTGGACATGATAATGGTGATAGCCTTGATGCAGGCTCCAGCAATAGACCCAAGCGCACTACTAAACGTGCTAAAACGCGCTAAGGAGAGCACACTGAAACCCATAGTATTCGTAGCCCCCGGAGGCGGCTATGCCTACAAGCACCTTCTAGAAGTGCAGAGACTAGGAATACCCTCATTTAGAGACCCCATCGAGGCAGCCAAAGCACTTAGCTACCTATACACATTCAGCAACGCTATAGATAGAGTTAAGAAATACCTACAGATACTGACCTAAACCTCGAGCCCAGCACCACTACAACAACCTCTTCCAACAAACCCCTCTTTTCACATAGGCTACAGCACCTCGATGGTGCACAGCATGATTCACATACTTCGCGAGCTAGGATTTGACTACAGCGAAGGTAGGG
>JAADCV010000064.1 GCA_013154235.1 Thermoproteota archaeon
TCTGGGGAGCCTCGCTCATGGGGTACAGGTACGGGTGGTTCAAGCTAGCTAACGGGCACAGGGCCTTCCTAGCCATCTACGGCTCTAGCGACCTAGCCGTGGTGGCCGTGCTCAAAGACGGTACCTACGTGGTAATGTCTCCGAAGAACGTGAGCGCGCTTATAGACGCGCTAAAGAGCTACGGGTGGCTCGAGGGCAGCGAGCTAAATAAGCCTCGCAGCCCCTAGCCATCGGTAGGGATCTAGATTGTCGCTGTGGCTAGCGCTCATGATAATAGGGTTCGTGCTGGGCTTCGTCTACGGAGCGATAGTTAGGAAGAGCTTCGCTAAGGGCCTCCTCTACGGAATCCTCCTAGCTATAGCGATGCCGCTCCTAACCGTGCTGTTCTTCCTAGGGGTAGCGCTGCTCATACTCGTGATACTGATAGCTGTGGCTGGGCTCTTCGCCGGGGTAAAGGTGCTCTAGGGCTCGCGATGCGATAATCGCCGCTTATATCTTCGAAGCTGCGACGCTAGTAGGGGTGGCGAGGTATTCAATGGATGTGGTGACGCTGCTAAAGGTAATAGCTCGAGGGGTTGTGGATCAGAGCATCAAGTGCGTCGAGGTTCACGCCAAGTGTATAGATCCCCCAGCGCTAACCTCTGGAATGCTGCGTAGGTACGGGATGCACTCGGAGCACACGATACTCAACTTCTGGAGGAGCCTAGACAAGCTCCTCTCTCGAGGGGGGAGGATAAGCATCTACCGGTCTAGGCACATGGACTTCTGCCTCCTCCTCCTGCACAGGATGGAGGAGGTCTACTACGCGCAGGACATAGACATGTATGTTGATCCCCTCGACTGCGACACGCATAGATGCACATCGGCTCCCCACACCCACACGCTCAAGATATACATAGAGGGTAGGTACGGCGATAGGACCGAGATAAGCCTCAACGTCGTGCACGTGCTGAGCATAGCGATATCTAGGGAGCCTAGGTTCGGCGAGTGCCTAGAGGACTTCGCTAGCAACCCCATATCGATACCCAAGCTCCTCAGGGTGTCTAGATGCATACACGACATGATGAAGAGGAACCGGGGCGTTCTAGAGAAGATACTTGAGAAGGTTCCAGACGACATAAACTCCTTCCTAAACCTATCCCCGCTCCTCCGCAGGGTGATAAGGAGCCTCTGACCACGTAGCAACGAGCTTATCTACCCCGGGTGTCGAGGCCCGCGAGGTGCTGCTGAGCTATGAAGCTCTCCACCGCTATTAGGGTAGCTGTGTACACCGTGCTCGTCTTCGCCGCAACAGCTATGCTAGCTGTCGAGACCCCGGCGACGGGAGGCTACTTCGATCTTGGTGAGGCAGCCATATACTCGATAGCTGTCTTCACGCCCCCTCTAGCCACAGCTATAGCTGCTGGAGTAGGCTCCGCCCTAGCTGACCTAGCTCTCGGGTACGGGATATTCGCTCCAGCAACGCTGGTTATCAAGTTCTGCGAGGGTCTCGTGGTATCGAAGCTCGTGCAGATCGTTAGGAGGAGGGGCTCTCCACCACTATGGCTAAGGGTGCTGACCCCCGTGGTTGGAGGGGGTATCGCTGCGACGATAGCTACCCTAGCCTTTGGGAGCGGGGGTGTTAGCGCTTCGATAGGGCTCGTGCCTATAAGGGTGTTCGGTGTGGAGATACCGCTTCCAACGGTATCGATAGGGCTCCCACCCATCGTCTGGTGGGTTATCGCTGGGCTAGTGGTTGCTCTCTCGATAGCTACGGCGGTGACCTCTAGGTACAGGCCTTACGTGGTGTGCATGGCTGTGGGAGGGATGATTATGGTTACGGGCTACTTCCTCTACGAGTACTTCGTGTCCAACCCCCTAACCGGGAGGCCCCCGATAGCAGCCCTATTCGAGGTTCCTGTGAACGTGGGTCAGTTCGCTGCCGGTATAGTGATTGCACACGCAGTGATCGGCTTTGTCGAGAGGGCTAGGGGTCTACGTAGGTAGCCTAAGGGTGTTTTCTAGAGGCGGCGAGCCTATCGTTAGGGACGCTAGCTTCCAGCTCGAGGAGGGGGACCTAGCTCTAGTAGTGGGTAGGTCGGGGAGCGGCAAGACAACGATCCTACGCGTCCTAGCTGGGGTAGCTCAAGGTGTTTTCGGGCTCCGGGTCGAGGGCTCTGTGAAGCTCTTCGGCGAGAGCGTCTCTAGGAGCTCCGTAGCTAGGTACGTTAGCTACGTGCCCCAGGAGCCGTGGAGCGCTGTGGCTAGCCCCTACCCCGTTATCGAGCTCACGAGCTTCACGAGAGCATCTAGAGCTGAGGTCGAGGAGGCTCTGCATAGGCTAGGCCTCGAGCACATCCTCGAGGAGAACACGTCCTCCCTAAGCCCGGGGGAGATACAGAGGCTTCTCATCGCTGAGGCCTACCTAGCTAGGTCTAGGCTCGTCCTAGTTGACGAGGCTCTGAGCTACCTGGATCCAGCGTCTAGAGCTGCTGTCATAGAGATGCTTAGGGAGCTAGCTGAGGGCGGCTCCATAGTCATCGTCGTTGACCACGTTGCTGAGCAGTGGAGGGGGCTCTACACCAAGGTTATCTACGTTGAGAGCGGCGCTGCGAGAGCTGTCGACAGCCTGGAGGACACCGGCTACCTCCAAGCGCTCGAGAGGTGCCTAGCTAGCTTCGAAGCCCTTAGGCCTAGAGGGGGTGGTGGCGAGGCTGTTGCAGAGGTTAGGGATCTCTGGTTTAGGTACCCGGATGCTAGGGACTACGTGCTTAGGGGCGTGTGGCTCAGGGCTAGGGAGGGGAGCATCGTCGTGGTTAAGGGGGGTTCGGGTAGGGGCAAGTCGACTCTCCTCAGGGTTGTGGCTGGGCTCTACAGGGCTTCGAGAGGGAGGGTGGTGGTTAGGGCTAGGCCCCAGCTCGTTCCCGAGAACCCGCTTCTCTACATCTCTAGCCCGACCCCTAGGGAGGAGCTGGGTGATGGGGCTAGCGTTGCTGAGGAGGCTGGGCTAGCCCACAGGCTCGATACCCCTATAGCGTTTCTGAGCGGTGGGGAGAGGAGGAGGCTAGCTATAGCATCTGCCTACGTAAGGAGCCCTAGGCTCCTCCTAGTCGACGAGCCCTCGGTTGGGCTAGACCCGTGGAGCGCTCTATCGGTAGCTAGGCTGCTATCCACCCTAGCCTCGAGGGGTAGTGCAATCGTTATCGCTACCCACGACCCCTACCTAGCTAGGCTCGGCAACGAGGTGCTCGAGGTGTAGGCATTGGCGTCGATCCTAGGGCTTG
>JAADCV010000040.1 GCA_013154235.1 Thermoproteota archaeon
CTGTGCTTACGAGCCTCTTCGACAGTTAGTAGAATTGGTGAGAAATCGACTAGGTAACCCCTTCTCCACAGATCCTCGACATCGCTAGAGATCATCCCCTCAACCTTCTCGAACATGACCTGCCTAGCAAGCCTAGACCTAGGGAGTTCTCGACACACGATAAGCAGATCTATATCGCTATCCCTCCTAGCATCGCCGCGAGCTACTGAGCCAAAGACTACGAGAGAAACGAGGTTCTCACCCCACTCTCTAAGCATGGAATCTAGGAGCTTCGCGACTAGGGATCTGTAGGGCTCTGCAAGATGCTCTACACCTATGCGAAAGCCCTTCAGCTCCATGTCTATCCCTACTCGCAAGTATCAACTGCGCTCAAGCTCTTATTAACACATTGAAGCTCTTTACCTCGTTACGCAGGGATTAGCGTGCTTCGAGTCTCTATGCAACTACTTCGTTCTCTGCAAGCGATGTAGCGGCTTGCGCACCCGCTAGTCATACATTAGGTACTCCTCCACAAGGTCGAGGTTCTTAGCTAGCACAACATGCGTTAAATCAGTGTATATGGCTCTCTCCACACGATCCCTCTCGCACCTATCGATGGGCACTAGCTCCCTAACCTTCCTACCCACCTCTAGAACGATGTTCGTGGGTATGGTGCTAGCGATGTTCTTCGCTAGCTCCGCTACTATCCTCTCAACACCAACGGGTTTGCCTAGTAGCCACGCTCCGCGGCCAGGTAGGGTGTTTGCGTGTAGAGCGATGTGTAGGTACTCGTGGATCGCTACCTCGATGAAAGTCCTGCCCAGCTCCTCGACGCTCTCTCCGCACGCTACGCTAGGGTCTATCGCTACCGAGAGCTTCGGTGAGCAGGCTCTCGCTAGGGCGTGGCCATCTAGCTCCTTAAGCTCGACCCTTATCTGGTTAGGCGGTAGGTATATCGGTAGTAGGGCTCCTACGGCGAGAGCTACGCTCGGGTAACTCACTACGGCTCTGAACAGTGCCTCTATATCGCTAGCGCTAGCTACGAGATTGCGGAACTCCTCCTCTATACCCGGGCTCTCGGCAAGCAAGTGGCTCCTAACAACCTTAAGCTCCCTGCGCAGAGCTCTAGACACGTGCTTAGGATCGTCGCAGCACGCAACCCATCCACGAATGGTTCTAACCGCTATGCAGCTACTCGTGGTGATCTTCGTGATGCTATCTCTGGTGAGCGCGAGAACGAAGTCTATGGTGGGGCTCAGCGCCTCAGCTGTGTACCCAAGGGAGATCTCCCCGCTCTTAGGATCCAAGGATTTTACTAGGGATAGCGCTAGATCGAAGTTGTAGAGCAGAGTTGTCGATACGAGCTCCATAGAGGCCTCGGTGCTGAAGCAGCACGATGGGAAGTACACGATTCTGCCGCAGCCCTGGAGCATCACCGTGCTGAGAACCCTAGCTACCAGCCTATCAACGCTATCGAGAATCGCTTCCGGAACCTCTAGGCTGCATACACAGGTTTGGATCCGCATTCGCGAGCCCTAGAATCTGCAGCGCTTTATATAGCGCTCATGGTCGCTTCCTCGATGTGTAGCTAGGCTGATTTAGTTAGCTGCGTAGGCGTTGTCTCGATACCTATGCTGCGTTGGGGAGAGCTAGGCAGGGAGGTGCTGAGAGTAGCGTGGCCAATGATAGTGAGCCAGGTAGCTGAGAGCCTCTACGCTGTTCTAGACACATTCTTCGTCTCTAGGCTAGGCACTACCGCCGTAGCCGCGCTAGCTCTAGGTAGCTACATGAGCTGGCTCCTATTCGTCGTGGTAGCACTCTTCTCCACCGGAACCATGGTCTTCGTCGCCCAGAGCTACGGGGCTAAGGAGCTCGAGAAGGCTAGGAGAGCGATAGGCCAGACCATGATCATGGCCCTAGCCGTTTCAGCAGCTGCTGGAGTATGCGGGTGGCTAGCTTCAGAGCCCCTAGCTAGGCTAGTAGGCGGGTCTAGCCCAAGCGTTGTCGAGCAAGCCACTAGGTACTTCAGGATAAGGTCCCTCGGGCTACCAGCGTCAGCTCTAGCAATGGTTGTAGACTCGAGCGTTAGGGCTGTGGGAGCAACGAAGCTGTCCATGATAGCAACTGTCTCTAGCGCAGCCCTAAACATGGTTCTAGACCCCATACTCATCTACGGCCTCCTAGGCCTACCCAAGCTAGGGGTCGCTGGAGCAGCACTAGCAATGGTTCTATCCATAGCCTACATGATACCCCTAGAGCTAGCCTTCCTCAAGAGACTCGGAGTCTTCCCAAGGCTCACCCTAGGCATAGGATACGCCCTAAGAGTAGCCAGAATAGGCATACCAACAGCAACCGAGAGACTCGTCTTCGCAATAGGAAACAACATCTACATAGCATTCATATCCCGATGCGGCAGCATAGCCCTAGCAGCACATCAAATCGGACTAAGAATAGAGAGCTTCGTATACATGCCAGGATTCGCATTCTCAATAGCTGCAGCAGCACTAGTAGGACACAGAGTAGGAAAAGGAAGCGTAGGAGAAGGCAAGAGCGCAGGACTAGAAGCAGCGAAAATAGGAGCAGCACTAATGACAATAACCGGAGTAGGCCTAGCAGCAATAGCACCAATAGCAGTAAAACCATTCACAACAAACCCCGAAGTAGCAAAACTAGCAACAATATACCTAATCCTAGCAGGACTAAGCGAACCAGGACTAGCACTAGCAATGATCCTAAGCAACGCAATCAGAGGAGGCGGAAACACACTCGTACCAATGCTCGTAAACGCAATAGGCCTATACCTCTTCAGAGTAGCACCAAGCTACATAGCAACAAAAACCATGGGAGTCATAGGAGCCTGGATAGCAATGTTCATAGACGTATACGCAAGAGGAATAACCTTCCTCATACTATACAAAAAGAAATTCCACAAACTAGCCAAGAAAGTAATCTAACAACAATCTGTTCATATATGAGTATTCTTCTCTTTAGCTATCTTTATGCGGCATGCAGCTTCTTGCCAAGATACTCAGTATCTCTTAAATCTTTCGGTTGATGGTGAAGTCGCCATGGCCATCGATGTTTCTCTAGAGTTTTCTCCATGGCTCATGGTAACCACTTGGCAAGTAGCTAAATGACCTGATGAGACCATGAGACCCGATGGCGTGATGATCATGGGTTGTTCACGGCTGCAAACAAGCTTAAGAGTGTTGATGAGCCAAATCAACTTATATATAAGCAACAGTATGAAGAATCTCGGAATGCAGCACCATGAAGCAGAATC
>JAADCV010000024.1 GCA_013154235.1 Thermoproteota archaeon
CAGAGGAGAAGAAAGAGGAGGAAGAAGAGAAGAAGGAAGAGTCAGTAAGCGAAGAACAACTAGCAGAAGGACTAGCAGCACTATTCGGATAACGTAGTGCTGCTTTTTGGTTAGCCACCTCAAATACGCATTTTTGCGTGCTTTCGCGACGTTCTTTCCGAGCTCTCTGGGAAGCGATGGGTGCTAGAATATGGCTGAACAAATACCCTGCAAGAGCTTGGAGAGACTGGGCTTTAAGCGATACAAGTGTAGAAAGTGTGGCGTCACCTTCTGGAGTAAGGTACCTAGAGAGACATGTGGAGACGCTCCCTGCGAAAAGTACAGATTTATGGAGATCCCCGCAAAGAGGTTTGGATATGATGAGTCCCGTAAGCTCTTCCTAGAGTTCTTTGAGAGAAACGGTCATAAGGTTCTCGCACCTCGTCCAGTTGTTGCTAGGTGGCGCGAGGATCTATACCTAACTATCGCTAGTATAGTGCTATTCCAGCCTCACGTAACTTCTGGGCTGGTGCCACCTCCCGCTAATCCTCTGGTTGTTGCTCAACCTTGCATAAGGCTTGAAGACATAGATAACGTTGGGCTTACCATGGGGAGGCACCTAACAAACTTCATCATGGGGGGCCATCACGCGTTTAACTATCCTGATAAGCACGTTTACTGGATTGATGAGACCGCGGAGTACGCATTCAAGTTCTTCACAGAATATGTAGGAATCCCTCCTGAGGAGCTGACCTTTAAGGAGTCGTGGTGGGAAGGCGGGGGCAATGCAGGTCCCGCCTTCGAGGTGTGTGCAGGAGGCCTTGAGCTAGCGACACTGGTGTTCATGAAGTACGAGGTTAAGGATGGTAAGTACGTTGAGATGCCGATAAAGGTTGTAGATACGGGTTACGGTATAGAGAGGATCGCGTGGATAGCATCAAAGGAGCCTACAGCGTTTCATGCTGTCTACGGCGACCTGCTTCACAAGTTCTTTGATGAGCTTGGCGTAGAGGAGCCAGAGCCTAAGATTCTTACAGCTGCGCTTGTTGAGGGCTACAGCGCGGGAAGCGTTGACGAGCTTGCCGCTGCGGTATCTAGAGCTACGGGAGCTAGCGTTGAGAGCGTTAGGGATGTGTTGAGCAAGGCTATAGAGGTGTTCTCGCTACTCGACTTAACGAAAACGATAGCGCTTATGCTTAGTGATGGAGTTGTTCCCTCGAATACTGGCGAAGGTTATCTAGCTAGACTAGTAATCAGAAGGGCGCTTCGCAAGCTGAAGCTGCTAGGTGCAAGAATCGATCTAGCTTCTCTAGTGCTTATGCAAGTTGACAAGTGGAGCTACATGTATCCAAGAATGAGTAGAATGAAGAGCTACATCTCTGATGTTCTAGCTGTTGAAGAGAGGAAGTTTGAAGAGATACTCAAAGCAATTCCATCAATAGCTAAGAGGTTTGCGAGGAGGAAACCTAGTGTCGATGAGCTCGTAGAGCTCTACGACTCTAGGGGAATACCGCCCGATGTGCTTGCTGAGTACCTCAAGAAAACGTTTGGAATCGAGATAGAGGTCCCGAGGGATTTCTACTCTCTCGTAGCCAAGAGACACAGCAGAACGCCGCTTGCTAAGCTAGTTGAGAAGAGTAAGCTTCCAAAGGAGGTAGTTGACTGGGCATCTAGGTACCCGCCGACAAGGATGATGTTTCACGAGAATCAGTACATGAGGAGCTTCACCGCGAGAGTTCTAGGAATCAATAGAAACTACTTGATTCTTGATGCTACGGCTTTCTATCCCGAGGGTGGAGGCCAGCTAGGGGATAAAGGCAGGATATGCATTAATGGAGATTGCGCTAGCGTTGTGGATACGCAGAAAGTGGGGAGCGTCGTAGTTCACGTCCTGGATAGACCCCTTAGTGCAAACGAAGGTGACTTCGCGAGAGGAGAGATTGATTGGGACAGAAGGTACAGGCTTATGAGGCATCATACTGCAACGCACTTGCTATTAGGAGCGCTCAGGAGGATTCTTGGAGAGCATGTGTGGCAAGCAGGTGCCGAGAAGACGGAGTCTCGGGCTAGGCTTGACGTTACGCACTATAAGACGCCTACTAAAGATGAGATTGACAAGGTAGAGAAGCTCGTTAACGAGATCATATCGCAGCGCCTAGAGGTGAGAACAAGTATAATGGATAGGAATGAAGCTGAAGAAAAGTACGGATTTGTACTGTATCAAGGAGGAGTGCCAGCGAGCCCCAAGATAAGGGTAGTCGAAATTCCTGGCTGGGATGTAGAGGCTTGCTTTGGTACACATGTCAGTAATGTCTCGGAGGTAGGTGCCTTTAAGATTGTGCGCGTAGAGAAGATAGCCGACGGAGTTGTCCGATTTGAGTATGTTGCAGGCCCCGCGGTAGTAGACTATGCTAGATCCTTAGAGGATAGCCTCAGTACTGTATCAAAAGCTCTAGGTGCACGACCCTCAGAGATTGTTGTTAGAGCAGTAGCTATATCTAGGGAGCTCAAGGAGCTTAGCGAGAAGCTAAAGGAGTACAGGAGGATACTTAAGGAGATGGCTATTAGAGACATAGTGTCGTCAGCAACGAGAATCGGGAGCGTGCAGCTGAGTAAGTATGTTCAGTCGATAGAGGACATGCAGCTCCTACGCGAGATAGCTAGAGAAGCAACGAGCCAGCGAAGCGATCTAATACTAATAGCGGTAATGCCAAAAGAAGACGGCTCGTTTATCGAGATATCGTTAGGGAGAGAAGCAGCTAAGGTAATTGACGCTAGAAGCATTCTGAGTAAACTTGCTAAGATCATCAATGCTAGAGGAGGTGGTAAGAGAGATCATGTTACAGCTGTAGCTAGGGTACCTCCTAGCGAAGTGATAAAAGCCCTGGATAGCGTGATTAAGGAGCTAACGTGATTAGCTCTAACACCATTTAAACCCCCGCAAAAATCAGACCCAGTACTGGTGAGCGAAAAACGCTGGGCCCGTAGCTCAGCCAGGATAGAGCGCCGGCCTTCTAAGCCGGTGGTCCGGGGTTCAAATCCCCGCGGGCCCGCCACACAATAGAAAGACCTCCACTCCTCCACAACACTTCTCACGACCCATCGCAAGACATATTGCATGGTGATGACTT
>JAADCV010000094.1 GCA_013154235.1 Thermoproteota archaeon
TTGTTGAGTTCGCTAAGTTCGCTGCCTACATCGCTTGGAAGTTCGGTGATTTGGTAGACATGTGGTCAACATTCAACGAGCCCCTAGTCATGGTTGAGCTCGGGTACCTCTTCCCAGAGGCTGGCTTCCCACCTGGCGTAAGGTCTGTGGAGGCTGCTAGGGACGCGCTTGTGAACGTTATCGTTGCACATGCTCGGGCCTACGACGCTATCAAGAGGTGGGATAGGAGGAGGGTGAAGGGGGCTCCGGAGGAGGTTGTTAAGGTTGGGATCATACACAACATCATCCCCGTTCACCCAGCTTCGCCAAGCGATGAGGAGGCTGCTGCTAAGCTCGACTACCTACACAATAGGCTGATTCTAGACGCTGTTACGAAGGGTGGCGCACCCCTATCCATGAAGAGGGGTGAGCTCCTCAGCGTCTCCCACCTCAGCGGGAAGCTCGATTGGATTGGCGTGAACTACTACACGAGGGCTGTTGCTAGAGCTAGCGAGTCAGCTCCAAGCCCCTTCGAGAACCTCGGTGTTTACCTAGCCCCAGGCTACGGCTCTCTATGCAGCCCCAACTCCGAGTCTAGGGATGGCTATCCATGCAGCGACTTCGGGTGGGAGATCTATCCTAGGGGCATCGCCGAGGCTCTGGATATAGCCTCTAGCTACGGGCTCCCCACAATGATTACGGAGAACGGTGTTGCAGACTCTAGGGATGTGTATAGACCTATGTTCGTCGTTAGGCACCTAGCTACCCTCGAGAGCTACCTCGAGAGCGGGGGTAGGGCTATGGGCTACCTCCACTGGGCTCTAACGGATAACTACGAGTGGGCTAAGGGCTTCCGCATGAGGTTCGGGTTGGTGGAGGTGGACCTCGCTAGCAAGGAGCGTAGGCCTAGGCCAAGCGCATTCATATACGCGAAGATAGCTAGCGAGAACACCGTTCCGAGGAGCCTAAGGGAGCAGTACGGAGCTCTAGACGCATAGAGCCACCCCCTTTATCACCTCTGTGCATAGCCCTAGCTATGGTGCTAGGGGTAGGCGTGGGCAGGGCCCAGAGCTTTCTCCGCGCCCTAGCTAGGGAGCTAGGCTCCGAGAACCCTAGGGAGGTAGCTCTAGCTGCTTTCCTAGCTCTCTACACTCGGATAGATGGAGATACTCTAGTTCTAGACCCTATCGAGAGGGATCTTAGGCGCGAGCTATCGCTAGTGGTTAGAGGTGGGTGGATAGAGGCTCTAGCGCCTAGCTCGAGCACGGGTCTAGCTGACGAGCCTCTTAGCCATAGGCTCCTTAGGAGGGTTAGGGAGAGCTGCGAGCTAGTTCGCAAGCTCGGAGCTGATAGGGTTAGGGAGGCCGTTATGGAGCTCCTAGGGGATCCAAGCGACGGGTCTCCCGTCGAGGCTGTCGTTGAGAGGATCCTAGAGGTTTCGAGGGATGTGGATAGGTTTCTCGAGGAGGCTAGCATCCTTGGGGAGGTGACGGATTTTGGCGAGGCGGCGCAAGCAGCGTAGCGAGGTTCTGAGGGGCTCTAGAGCTGTTCTGGATAGCGAGTTCCTGCTCTCGATAATGGATAGGGAGAGCGAGTACCGCGAGAACTACGCTGCGCTGCTGGAGATGGTGTTTCTAGGGGAGGTGGACTCCATCGAGCTATGCCCCTACGCGCTCCTAGACCTCGTGGCACAGCTATCGCTTGGGAAGAGGAGGGTTAGGGGAGACGAGGGTGTTCTAGGGCTCGAGCTCGGGGACCCGCGCTCTATGTCTAGAGCTCTAGCTAGGGTGTGGAGAATAGTTCAGGAGCTTAGGAGGAGGATAGCTCTGCATAGGTACAGGTTGATGATGTGGCTATGCGAGGAGAAGCCTAGCGACCCTAGGTGCTCGGATCTAAGGGCTAGGCTAGAGGCTATAACGCCTAGGGTATCGATAGACGAGATGGCTGCAGACGCTGAGGCTGCATACAGGCTCGCTAGGGAGGCTGAGGAGAGGAGCGGTAGGAGGCCAAGCATATGGAGAGCCATGGTAGCTGCCTACGCTATGAGGATCAGTAGGAGGGCTAGCGTCCCCACATACGTGGTCTCGCCCGACAGCGTCTACGAGGATATGGGCGTTCCATGGATAGACGTTAGGGAGCTTAGGAGGAGAACTGTAGCCCTACTACCAACAACAGCTTAGAGCCATAGCCACATATAGCTCTCTAGAGCATAGGCGCGCGGAGTGATGAAGCTTACAAGGGGTGATCGGTGATCGGTGAACCCGCGGCTGACCACATAGGAAGATCCGTATGTAGAGCCTTCCAGCTCCTATACCTCAAGGGCTTGGTAACCCCGCTAGCTGGAAACATAAGCGCTAGGATAAGCGATAGGCTGGTCATAGCAACACCATCGAGAAAGCTCAAGTTCTCGCTCGAGCCAGACGACCTAGCCATAGTCGATATAGAGAGCGGGGAGGTTCTGAAGGGCCCTAGACCAACCTCCGAGATAAGGATGCATCTAGGCATCTACAGGTGCTGTAGGGAGGCGAGAGCTGTTGTGCATATCCACGGCGTCTACGCCCCTATACTAGCGGGGGTAATCGAGCCTAGGGCTATGGATACCGAGGCTAAGAGGATCGGGCTGAAGATATGCGTTCTCCCAGAGCTAGAGCCTGGGAGCGAGGAGCTTGCGCAGAGAGTCTCTAGAGCTGTATGCGAAGAGGGTTGCAGAGCAATCGTGCTCGCGAACCACGGGATCGTGGCTGTTGGAAAGAGCCTCGAGGAGGCTCTCGAGCTAGCTGAGCTCGTTGAGCTCGTGTATAGGAGAAGCCTAGTGATTGAGGCTATCCACAGTCTGGGTAGGCATCGGGTAGCAGAGCCCTAAACTTCTTCCCGGTTCTAGGGCTCGTGAACAGCCCTATCTTTATCTTCTTACCCGCGTGGTTAACGATTACGTAGACCCTGTCTGGCACGACCTCGACCTCTAGGTGGCTCGTGGGATCCTTTACCTTCACTGGGGTTCTGCACGCCATGCCTCGACCCCGTGTGAGAAGGGTCTTGGGGGAGGTATATAGGCTTCGAGGCTCTCAGCGCTCTAGAACCCTCTTGAT
>JAADCV010000098.1 GCA_013154235.1 Thermoproteota archaeon
TCTAGGGTTGGGCTTGTTCTAGCTGAGGTTCCTAGGAAGCTAGAGCTCGTTGATCTAGCTAGGGAGGTTGCTGATGCTGTTGAGCAGCATCTTCGTAGTGCTGGGGTGTGTGTAGCTGTTAGGTGTAGGAGGTGGGATAAGACCTATCCTTACTCGAGCGTTGATATAGCTAGGGCTGTTGCTGACGAGCTTGCTCGCCGTGGGCTAGAGGTGTCTCCTAGGTGTGTTGATGAGCTTGTTGTTGCTGTTGGTAGCGGTGCTGTTCTGGTAGCTCTTGTTAGAGAGAGGTGGTCTAGGGTACGTAGCTACATACCTAGGTCTATAGCTAGGAGAGTTACTTGCATAGCCTGCGGGGTTATGGGGTCTTACGAGGTTGCTGACCTCATCCAGCTCGCTAGAGCTCTAGGTGTTGAGCTAGTGCTTCTCAACCCTAGGCCTAGCGCTGTTGAAAGGGCTTTGAGTATGCTTGAGGTAGGGTCGCTGCCTCCAGAGGTTAGGATAGCTAGGGAAATCGATGAGGTTCTTAGGTCTGTGGATGTGGCTGTGCTTCTGACTAGGTATGGGATTGGGAACGAGAAGACGCTTATCGACCTATCAAGGAGGTTTAGAAGACTTGGCCTAGTTGTTGGAAATGAGCTTAGCGATCCACCTCCGCACGTAAGGGATAGGTGCGACTACAGTGTTAGACTAGGGCCAGAGACCGGTAGGCCTATGAGGAGCTGCACAGCGCTAGCCTATGCGCTCGGGATAGTGCTCACATCTATGTGGCTCTCAACATGATGAGCAATCGTTGCGCTGAGCCGTGATGAGTGGCTGGAGGGGCTGATAGCTACTCGCTCGATACAGCCCTAGCTATCTCCGAGTACGTAGCTAGCCTAAGCCTAGACACGTCCACTCCCAGAAGCTCTATCCTTCCGCCCCACCTAGTCACATCTCTTAAGCTAGCTATTATGCGGCTAGAGAAGAGCAGGAGGTAGCTATTCGGAATAACTATAGAGGCTCTGGAGAAGCTCCCTAGAAGCGTTGAAGCGACGTACCTAATCCTAGACTCTACGAATCTCGCGCCGTGCAGCACCTCGATGTATATACCCTCGTCTCGCTCCCTATCATATATATCCACGTCGAACCCCCTAGCAACGCGATAGCACGTTAGTACGCGCGATCTACCCTCTCGCGAAGATACGTGCTTTAGGGCTAGCGCTCTCAGCAACATCCTATCTATAACCTCGTTATCGCTGCACGGAGTAGCTACATCCCTAACCTGCGGATCGTTCATAACGAGGTCTAGAAGGGTTCTTCGAAACGCAGCCTCGAGGTACATAGATAGCGAGTCTATGCTCTTAACGCTATCAAACTCCTCGAAGTCTATGAACCCGCTGTAGGCAGCTACAACCCTTAGGTAGCTCTCCACGGGCCTAGACTCGTCGACACCAACCTCGATAACGTCGGGGCAGTTAACATCGTTGAATACGCTGCTAACGAGGCTCTCAACGAAGCCCTCGTTAGATCTATCAACGTAGAGCACTAGAAACCCAGGGCCCTGTGACACGAACTCCCTTAAGCGCTCCTCGAGCCTGACCCTGCACTCGAAGCAGCGAGATGCATCGCTAGGCAGCTCGACAACAACGATAGAGCCCTGGACCGGAGTCCACGAGAGCCTCGTGCCGAGATCGGATGCGCACTGTAGGAATCTAGCTGCTGGAAGCGAGCCGTGAACAAGCCTATACGCATCCCTAAGTACTCGGGCTAGAAACAGCGCGTAGCTATACCTGCTATCCCTAGGTCTCCACGCTATCACTAGCTTCGGAGACATCACGTCGCTTAGGAACCTAGATAGCGACCTACCGAACACCAGCTCGCCTAAGTCGATAGCTCTGGCGGATCTCCACGAGGGCTCAGGCTCCTCAGCATGATGGTGCAGGGATTGCTCCTCCGCGCTAGCGCTCTCGAGCTTCTCAATGCCCTCGCTACCCATACCTATAAACCCTCTTCGCATAGGTGGTGCTCCGGAGCTTATCTACCCACCGCGTGATGAGCCGCCATCTAGCTGAAACGTGATGAAGGCTTTAACCACTGACGCCCGCCCTAGCCCAAGGAGATGAGGAGCTATCTCCCGGAGCTGAGGCCTCTAGAGTGATGAAGTCAGCACCCCCTGATCCCTACCTCTCCTCAGCAACTACGTAGTCTAGCTCTAGACACGCTTCGCTTCTATTCTCCTGCGTCTGGTGCCTGTACACAGCCCCTGGATCGCCTCTCAGGGGGAGGAAGACCGCGTTGTCTATCCAGACATCTATTCTAAACCTAGAGACAGGGCTTCTCCACCTAGGCCTAACCCTAGCTACCTCCGACTCATCGATGAACATCCGGGCCTCGGACCCACTCCACTCAACTCTATACGTGTGCCACTGGCTGAGGTCTAGGTCTGGGGCTAGAGGCTTAGAGCTCAGTATCTTGATGGGGGCTACCCACGGGGCGATGGATAGAGCTACTCGGTATAGCGAGACGCTCTTAAACAGCTTTATAGGCACGAAATCGCGCCCAACCTGGATAAAGAAGCCCTGAAGAGGGTACTTACCCCGGGCCCGAAGGTATATGAACCATATGGGGAAGCTCAGCTCTATAGCCATGCTATGGTTCCAGAAGCCCCAGCCAGCGCTACCCAAGTGACTCTTTAGGAGCCTAACCCTGAACTCTACGTATCCCCGCTCCCACGGCAAATCGTTGAACTCTCCGTCAGCAATCTCAGCATTCGAGTAGTAGAGAGCCTCCGTAGGACCCATGCATAGCCTCGCTACGCTATTAGATATCTCGTGTCGTGCAAACCCATCTACTCTCCACCTCCAGTACCCACTCTTGCTCTCGAAGTGATCCGAAACCCTCTTCGTCACTGGGCGCACCGAGCTGGATAGGTGTGAAGGGGGACTAGTTAAACTAGTGGATCGCGGTGAATGTGTCTAGGGTAAATAGGGCGGTAGCTACGCACCTTGCGAGGAAGCGAGGTGCTAGCAGTGAACGGCATCGAGGTCGTGAACCTCCGCAAG
>JAADCV010000009.1 GCA_013154235.1 Thermoproteota archaeon
CACCCAAGGGAAGAAAGGGAGTTAAGATAGGCCTATTCCAGGACCCATCCACAGGAAAGTACTTCAGAGCCAAAGTACCCGACGACTACCCGATCTGCGGCTAACGTAGATAGCCGCGCTTTTTAGTCCTCTAGCTACATCCTTTTTGTATCGTTGCTTGCTCTGGGCCCGTAATAGATTCCATGTCTATACCTCGAGTTGTGGATGATCTTCTGCAGGGATGCAATGCTTATTGCTAGCTTCAGCCCGAGGCGCCGGTCAGTAAGTTGATGCGTGTTTGGAGTAAGTTGGTGTTGGCGCCGGGGGCGGGATTTGAACCCGCGCGGGGGGCGATGCCCCCAGTGGGTCTCTCGGTTGTAGCCGGAAGGTCTCGAGCCCACCGCCTTAGGCCGCTCGGCCACCCCGGCGCTTTCTCCGGTAGATGTATCAGCTTTTTGGCTGTCTTATTAGCGTTTTTGGTGGTGTGGTTGCGGGCTGTGCTTCGTTACGATGCTGGTGTTGTTGAGTGCTTGCGCCGCGTCTATGGCGATGATTATAGGAGGTTTCTAGAGGCTATTGCGGTGCCTAGTCGGAGGCTGTATGTTAGAGTTAATACGCTTAGGGTGGATCCTAGGGAGCTTGCTGATTCCCTTAGGGCGCGCGGTATTGCTGTAGGGATCGACGAGTTTCTTCCGGAGGCTCTCTACTTTCCGGTTGAGGGTCCTTTCAGTGTTGAGGATCTCGATCTTAGGGTTCACGTTGATAAGTACGCTGCTGAGTCCGTATACATGGGTGCTCATCTCTACGTTCCAGGGGTAGTTTCGTGCGACGACTCTATCTCTAGGGGGTCTGAGGTCTCTATAGTTGGCCCAGGCGGCGTTGTGGTCGCTAATGGGGTTGCGGAGATGAGCTGCAGCGAGATGATGGAGCGTAGCAAGGGTTTAGCTGTACGCGTATACAGGTCCGTGTTTCGAGCACCGCCTATTAGGGAGCTTGAGGAGTTCCGCAACGGCCTAATCTATCCTCAGAGCCTCCCCGCCATGTACGTGTCTAGGGTTCTCGACCCTCGTCCTGGGGAGGTTATCGTGGATATGTGTGCTGCTCCTGGCGGAAAGACTAGCCACATCGTTGAGCTTAGCGGAGGTAGGGCTAGGGTCATAGCGTTCGACCACTCTAGGTCGAAGATCCGGGAGCTGATCGAGAATCTCAGGAGGCTTGGCCACGCTGATAAGGTCTCTGTACATAGAGCTGACTCTAGGTACCTAAGCGTAGACTTTCCTTGGTTGAGAGCTGATAAGGTTCTCGTTGATCCCCCGTGCTCAGCGCTGGGTGTTAGGCCTAAGCTCTATGATGAGAAGACGCGCAGGGATATCGAGGTGTGTAGCGAGTACCAGAAGCAGTTTCTGCGCGAGGCGATAAGGATCGTGAAGCCCGGTGGGGTGGTTGTGTATTCTGTGTGTACAGTCACTATCGAGGAGGGTGAGGATGTTGTTTCGTCTGTGGCTCGGGAGCTCGGGTGCGTAGAGGTTGAGCGCGTAGAGGTTCCTAGAGCTAGCTCGGGAATCGGGATTCCAGCAGCTAGATTCCATCCTCACGTGCACGATACTCCCGGGTTCTTCATAGCTAGGCTGAGGAGGACCTGCGCTTGAACACCCTAACGCTGCTGATCCCCCTTGTTTTTACTGGTAGGAAAGCTAGCCCTAGGTAGCTAGCAACGTTCTGGAGGCTATAGTCGTCGGTTGCTATCGCTACCTCTAGCCCGCTGCGCGCCTTGTCTATCGCTAGTGCTAGAACATCTACGTCGGTTCTAGAGAGCTTCTCTAGAGCTCCTAGCTCGCTAGCAGCTCTCCTAGCTACCTCTATGGAATCCCTCGAAGGCTCCTCAACGCTAACACGACTGACCTCGAGAGATATCTCTAGCCCTAGCCTACTCTCGAAATCCCTGACTTCCTCGATAACGCTCGGCGTGGTAACAAGCTCTACTCCGTAGAGCGAGAGCTGGAGCCTCGCTAGAAACGCTGCTGTGTCAAGCACTAGGATTCGAGGATGCTTAACCTTGCTAGAACGCGACGTAGCGCAGCCTATCGTAGGAGTTCACCCTAGCGAACCTTATTATCTTGGCTGGCACTGGAGCCCTCTCAATGAGCACCATGTCTCCCGGCTTCAGGAGCTCGACGCTCTGTCCATCCACTACGCATGCCGCGGGCCCGCTCCCGCTAGCTACCCTTATAGATATCTTTCTCCTAGGCGATAGCACCACAGGCTTAGCGTTGAACTGCATTGCGGCTAGGGGGACAACGACAACGCTCTCGAGCTCAACATCGACCACGGGCCCTCCAGCAGCTAGCGCGTAAGCTGAGGAGCCTATGGGTGTCGCAACGATCACGCCATCCCCGTCTATAGAGTAGAGGATGTCCTCGTCTACGTAGACCACTAGCCTAGTAACCTTCGTCTTGCTAGGCCCCCAGCTCTGGATAACGACATCGTTGAGAGCTGGAGGCATTGAGAAGCCGTTGCTAGCTATCGTTGCCCGGAGACGCATGTACTCAACTATGCTGAACCTACCCTCTGCGAGATCCCTAAGCCTGTTGACCGCCTCAAAGGGAGGAACATCGAGAAGAAAACCCCTTCTACCCATCCTAACGGTCATTATCGGAACCTGCCTATCCCCCAGCCTATGGAGCGTCCTCAGCAGGGTTCCATCACCACCTATAACCACGACTGCGTCGATAGGGTCTACCCCTAGCCTAAACACGTTGCTCCAGAGAACCTCCGAGGAGGCTTCGCAATCGAGCATCATCTCGAGCTCTAGCTCCCTAGCACCATACTCGAGGAGCTCCCTAGCTAGCTTAGCGCTATCCAGAGACCCCTTCTTCACGACGACGCCAACTCTTTTGATCCTCGAAGCCATTCCAGACCCCTGCTATCCCTCACGCCTTACTGAGGCAAGGAATTAAAGGTAGAGGGAGATCGTAGCTAGGGTCTCCGTGAAGAGGGGTACGAAGTTCAAGGATCTCCTGCGCGGGTTGCTGCCTAAGGAGGTTATCGATAGGATCCCGAGATCCTTCTACATCGTTGGAGATATAGCTCTCATCGCCCTCGACGAGGATATAGCGCGGTCGCACGGAAAAGTCGTAGCGCAAGCGATAATGCAGCTGCACCCATCTGTAAAGGCGGTCTTCGCGCGCGGGCCTAGGTACGGCGTAGAGCGTGTGCCTAAGCTTATTCATCTGGGCGGCGAGAGGCGCACCACAACTATCCACAGAGAGTACGGTATCCGCATGCTTGTCGACGTGGAGAAGACTTACTTCAATCCAGCTCTATCGGAGGAGCATCGCCGCGTGGCAGAGACCGTTAGGAACGGGTATAGGGTAGCTGACCTATTCACGGGCGTGGGTCCCTTCGCGCTCCACGCTGCGAAGAACAGCTTCTGCTACGTGCTAGCCTCAGACATAAACATTGATGCGGTCAAGCTCCTACAGCGAAGCATAGGGATGAACAAGCTGCGGGGCCTCGTAGAGCCTATCCACGCTGATAGCATAGGGCTACTGCGCTCTAGGAGCTTGATGAGCCGCTTCGACGTCGTGATAATGAACCTTCCGCACGAGGCTTATAAGTACGTTGCCGATGCTCTCGAAATAGCTAGGCGCGGAGGCTTGGTGCATGTATACGTTGTAGCGCGCTCGGAAGACGAAGCAGCTAGCCTCGTCTCGGAACACGCTGGGGCCTCAGCTAGGTACCGCATTCTAGAGATTAGGAGAGCCATCGACTATGCTCCACGCAAGTACGTGTTTAGAGTGACTATCGAGCGGGTTTAGCAACGTATATACAGTCCTTATCACGGATTATACGAACCTTAACACTCCTTCTACGAAGCTCCTCGTACCTAACCCCAACGACTGTCACAACGCAGCTCCACTCCCTATCAACAGCAATAACCTCGTTCTTAAGCCAGCCCGGGCAAACAACCTCGACAAGAACTTCGTCACCAGCTCTGAACCTACGCGGATACCTGCGAACTCTCCTAAAGCCAAACCTGTCAATCATTCTCCTATAGTCTAGCACAACACCGTACCTAGCCTCTAGCCTCTCGATAAACCTCCAGAACTCTCTCCACGAAGGCTCTCTAACACCCGGAACCTTCCTACCGAACCTATGAACTTCATACTTCTGTATGCCGAAAGGAGGAAACCTCTTACCAGCCCCTATAGCTAGTCCCCACTCGATTATTCTCTCGATATCCTCATCATTCACTCCAGGTATCCACACGGGTGTTATGTGTAGGTCGATGCTAGTTTCACGAGCTACGTACTCAGCTATCTTCGCAACCCTAGTAACATCGAACCACTCCGCACCCTGTAGATACCTCGCTTTCTCCGGATCGAGCGTATCTATGCTCAGGTTCAGCCTATCTAGCCCAGCGCTCTCCAGCTTCTTCACCAGCTCCACGCTTAGCGGCGCTCCATGAGTCTCCATGGCCACCCTAGGCACGATCCTTTTAAGCTCGGCTACCAGCTCCACAATATCGCTATACGACGCTGGATCTCCAACACCGTCGATCAGTGCCTCAACAACCTCGCCATCCTTTGCGCGAACCACGTGCTTAACCCACTTAACTAGGTGGCTCCGCTCAACAACGAATTCGCTAGCTCTAAACCTAGACCTTGGCCCTGCATCAACGCTGCAGAACACGCAGCTCAAGGGACATAGCGTAGTTGGTCTAACCTGCAGCACGTTCGTACCTCTATCGATAATGCCGAAGGCTATGTGACCGACCAGAGGCAGCGTCTCCACGAGAATAATCGGCCTACCATGGAATCTACCCACGATGCTCAACGCGCTATACCCTCAGCACAAACACCTTAGCTACCAGCACACCACCTCTCTGAAGCTCCGTCACCAGCTCGCGCTTTAGATCTCTAGCAGCCTTATTGGATTCTACGCAGAGCGTAGAGCCATCAACGTACCTGCTTCTCCTAACTACGATCCTCCTACTATCGGAGAGCCTAAGCTTGCTGGAGCCCCTGCAAACCACAGTATCCCTAACACCGTTGCAGACCAGCTCCACAACAACGATAGCTCTATCGCTAGCTATGCTAGCTCTGACCTCCGGAGAGAGATCCCTAGCACCCTTGTTAGAGCCTATAGCTATAATGCAGTCGCCCCGAGGGGTAAGATAGCTATCCCTAGTTATCTCAAACGTCGTCCTGTGCAGAGCCCTAACGACAGTGGATCCCCTAGCCACGATCACGTCATAGGCTACCAGAGCCAACATGATCACCTAAGACCTCTGCACAGTTCTAGAGTAAGGTAGGCACCTATGAAAATAGGGTTCCGCAAGAAGTTCGAGGAGCATCGAAAGCTTCTTGTAGAGATGCTGAAGAGAGAGGGCGTGATAAGGTCTAAGGAAGTCGAAGACGCTATGCTCGCAGTACCAAGAGAGGTCTTCGTTCCACCGCAGCTAGCTGACAGAGCCTACGAGGACTACCCACTGCCAATAGGCTTCGGCCAAACAATAAGCGCACCACACATGGTTGCGCTAATGACCGAGGAGCTAGCGCCTAGACCAGGAGACAAAGTTCTTGAAATCGGCACCGGGTCTGGATACCAAGCAGCAGTTCTAGCACACATCGTATCGAAAGAGCCTGAGGGCCACGTATATACGGTGGAGCGCATACCTCAGCTAGCTCATCGCGCTAAGAGAAACCTCATTCACGCACTAGGAGATCTATCGAGTAGTGTAACTGTGTACATAGGAGACGGCTCAGAAGGTCTTCCGCACTTCTCACCCTATGACAAGATAATAGTTACGGCAGCTGCACCCTCAGTCCCCAAACCGCTAGTAGATCAGCTAGCCCCCGGGGGACGAATGGTTATACCGGTAGGAACGAGATGGAGTCAAGTACTTGTAACAATAGAGAAACACCCAGATGGAAGGATCGAGACCAAGTATGGCATCGCCTGCATATTCGTGCCGCTCATAGGAAGGCATGGATGGAGCGACCCTACATAGTTAGACGATGTGGTAACACGCCGCTAGTATATCTACTACCTCCTCTAAGCGCTGGCTGCAAAGTCGATGCTGCACTCTATAGAGTTTTGTATAAAGCCTCTGCAGAACGAAAGAGCACCATCAAGCATAAGCATGGCCAGACTCTAAGAGGTAGTAGATAGTGGTACAGATCCTTGCAGAAGGCATCAGGGTGTAATGAATAAAGCGAGAGCAACCGCCAGGACAGGGGGTAAAAGCTTGGAGGACATGCTATTGCTAGCGCTTGCCCAAGCACTTGTCGATGGCTTGCTTCAGTCCTCTACCTAAGCCAACCCTTATTCCTAGCCGCTTATCGGTGTACATATATATCAGCTTCTTGGTTTGGAGCCTCCTTAGTATCTGCAGCAGCTCGCGCATCTCGTAGTGAAGGTCCTCAGCGATTTGATCCACGTATAGATAGGTGCTTCCCCACTCAGCATAGTGCTTAACCATGTGTCTTAGCACTGCATACTCCTCCTCCTCTAGGTCTCTATCGCCCAGCAGCGTGTCTAGACATCTCAATGCTTTTCCTATGGGATCTTGTTCCCACTGTTTGCCCTCTGGAGCACTTGTTTGCTCAACAATAAACGACTGGACTGCGCCTGACGCCTTTGCGTGAGCTTGCCTACTTTTGTCATTTATTGTCCCGCTAACAGGTTCAGTTGTTCTAGTGTGGGATAACTGTTCCTCTTCACGTAGCCTCTTCGCATCTAGGATGGTTCTGACGATCTCCTCGCCTCTCCTCGTCAAGAACCAGTACCCGCCGCGATAGTCAACCACGCCTCGCGTCCTCCAGTAGCTCAGGTAGCTAGCCACGTAGCGCGACGACTTGCCGAGCTTCTCCGCGATCTCCCTGCTTCTCATAGGGCGCGAGTATAGCAGTAGCAGAATTGCTTCAGCAACCTTTGAGCGAGGGCCACGGACCTCCCAGGTGCCTGCGTGGACTAGCTCGCTTGGAGTCGTCGGCTCAATGGTTTCCAGAAGGTCGCTACGCTTCACTGCTCCCCAGACACATATACGCGTTCGATACTTAACTATACTATTCGGCGTGCATATATAGTACGATCATGGGATCGCTGCGGAAAGCTGCGCTAGAACGCGTTGCTTAGTTAGCGAGAGACGAAGAAATCCAGTATCTTTGCGCGGCTCAACCTAGTGATATACTCCTCGGCTATGGATGCAGCAGTCGGCGATATCTCCCGAATAATCTCGAGGAACTCCTTCTTGCTCACGCCGCGCGCTATAGGGCCGTTCTGCAGCGCTCTGCGAACGCTTTCCCTAATGTGCCAGTTGCCTACGGGAGCGTAGTACATCGGTAGAATCTCTCTAACGATGAACACGCGGCACTGCCTGCGCTCTCGCGATAGGTACTCTAGCACGGGTAGCTTAGCCGCCTCGAATCCGCCGTCTAGATAGTCTATGCTTCCGGAGATACGCTCCCTGTTGTAGACCGCAATTATGTTGCTAGCCCCCTGCGTGTACACCGTTGATGGGTGCCATACCTCCACCCAGTGAACCTCGTACTTGCCAGGCTCTAGGTAGATCCAGAACCTGTTGCCTAGGTACTCGCTGTAGAAAACCATGGTGTTTTGAACTGTGGCGTCTACACCCCAGATAGCCGATAGGAGGTGGCGAGATATCGTTCTATCTACGGCGGTTATAGCCCATCGGGTAGGCACGAGCTTACGCCGCCTCTCCCTACCTAGAGCTCCTAGGCTCAAGGCTCTCTGAATATAGTACACGTCTACCCCACTCCTATACAGCTCTACTATGGCTCTCTGCGCAGGTAGGTCGTCGTGCATCATCTTCTCTAGTCGTCGATCAATTAATGGATTAGACGAGATCTCCACCCTCTTAGCGGGAGCTGTCGGAGGTATGGGTTTCGCTCTATCGCTAAACGAGAGCTTTGGAATGGGAGGCCTGCGAAGCACCACTTCGGAGTCCACGGGCTTCGCTGATAGCGCAGCGTATAGGATCTCACTGGACTCGAGAAAGCTTAGCCCCTTCTCAACGTGCAGCTTAAGAAGCCCTGAAACCATCGAGCACCTGAGCTCGACTATATCGTCTAGACCGAGTTTGCCCCACCACCCTATCGGATCCTCGTATGCACGAGCCTCGTCGCCATAGATACCCGGAGGCACAGCCAGGAGAAGAGGAACATTTGGGTATCCCCGCTCTCCAACAATAACCGTTGGTGGGGTCGAGCCGTCGACGCTTAGGCCCCTCGTCCTAGCAATAGCGCGTACCTGCGCGTAGAAACGCTGAAGAAAGGGACAGGTAGGCGCGCCGCAGAGCCGCTTCCTACCCTTGCATCTAGCGCATAGCGTCGCTGGCACCTTCACGCATACCAAACGAATCATCCAATTCAATGTTCTCGTCAAAACTTATAAGCACTGTGCTCTAGGGTTCGAGGGGTTCGAGGGATGCCTATTTGATGAGCTTCACGAGAAGCTGAAGATCGACAGGAGAACGCTTAAGCACGTTATAAAGGAGCTTAAGAAGTGGAAGGCCCACGCTACAACGCTCCTAAGCCTGTACATACCCCCAGGAAGACCGATAAGCGACGTGGTTAACCTGCTAAGGCAAGAGCTCGCTATTACCGAGAACATAAAGCTGAAGAAGACTAGGAACGCCGTTCAAACAGCACTCGAGGCAGCGATAGATAGGCTAACCAAGATTAGGGAGACTCCCGAGAATGGGCTAGTGGTATTCGCGGGAATCAACGATGAGACCGGGGACTACATAGCCTGGGTGTTCTCGCCACCGGATCCAGTGCCGGTGTTCTTCTACAGAACCGATAAGGAGTTCCACACGGAGTTCCTAGAGCCTATGGTTGAGGAGCGCGACGTTTACGGGGTTGTCATAGTTGAGCGCGATGAGGCGACGATAGGGCTGTTGAAGCCCTCGGGAATACAGATTCTCGACGAGATAGAGTGGTACATTCCAGGAAAGCACCATAAGGGTGGGCAGAGCCAACGGAGGTTCGATAGAATAATAGAGCAGATGGTTACAGAGTTCTACAAGCACCTAGCTGAGAGAGTGAATAGGCACTTCCTACCACTTATAGACAAGGGCGTGCTCAAGGGAGTGATTATCGCGGGACCGGGATACGCCAAGTACGACTTCCTGAAGGAGGCTGATAACCTAGACTATAGGATACGCAAACTGATAATTGGGCAGCCTATCGACGTTGCATACCAAGGTAGGGTTGGGATAAGAGAGGTGATAATGAAGGCTCGAAACCTGCTAACGCAGCAGAGGTTTGTTGAAGCTGTTGAAGCTCTCGAGGAATTCAAGTATCATCTAGCTAAGGACGATGGCTACGCTGTCTACGGTGAGAAAGATGTTGTGGAAGCCCTAAAGCAAGGGGCTCTAGAGAAGGTGCTGATATGCGAGGATCATCCTAAGTTCGACGAGATAGCTAAGCTAGCTGAGGACACTAGGGCGAAGGTCATCGTCATTCCTCCAGACGTTGATGAGTACAAGTGGTTTAGCGAGGCCTTTGGCTGCGTTGCAGGGATAGCTAGGTACCCCGTGTCCCTTAGCTAGGGCCACCCCTCTTTTAACGCAGTCGTTGCCGAATCACGGTCCGGGGTTCTGAATGAAGAAGCTCGTTGTAGATATTCTGTGTAGAGCAACCGATAGGAGCGAGTGCCTCAGTCTGCGCAGGAAGCTCTTCGAGAGAATCTACCCCTTTGCTAAGGCTGCTGGACTCAGCGTAGAGTTCCTAACAACATACCTTCCGTACCTACCGAATGAGGAGCCTGTAGAGATCCCCCAGGTGAGGATTGTTGGATGTGAGAAAAGCGAGGATCAGTGGGTGGCTAAGCTCGAGAGCATTGGTAGCTACGAGGATGCTTTGGAGGCGATCTCCCTGTAGGGGCATTCTTTCCAGTGCTTGCTGCAGAGCTCAGCTTCGTACCTAGTCATCAGCCTATCAATGGCCTTGCAGTAGAGGACTTTGATCCCGTTATCGAGGGTCACTAGCTCTGCGTATGGGCACTCGATGCGTAGCTCGTACATGAGCGCGTGTATTGGTGCATACACCCTTAGACTGTGCTTAGGTATGGAGCTCTTCTTCTTTGGCTTAGCTGAGGGCTCCGTGTAGTACGGGCATGTGGAGTACCTAGACTCGTCGCCTAAGCACCTCTCTGGAGACGTTACGGCATCCGATGGTATCTCGAGCTTTGGGGACGTGCAGAACCCCTGCGAGTACCACGGGCAAGGCATTGCTAGCACCTCGCGAGCCTCGAGGCTAGGACTCGGTTCGTGAGAATCTCTATAGTACGCAACATTTTTTACCGCTCTACCCTCTCCTCCTCACATTGAACGAGTTGAGTGGGTGGATGTAATGACCTCGGATAGGGTTGGCGCGGTCGGGGGAATGGAGGTTATAGAGAAGCTTGGGCTCCGCAAGGTTTACGAGGATCCCGAGGTCGTTGTAGTCACCGCACCCAACGAGGATCAGCTCAAGGAGATTATACTGAACCTTCTCCGCGAGAAGCCCATGACCGTCAAGGAACTGCACTCCATACTTGCGGGGATAGCGAGCGAGGATAAGATTCGAAAATCGCTAGTGAGGCTAGCGGAGAGAGGGCTTGTCTCCGTAGACGAGGACGGTAGGTATCACCTGGTAGGGATTTTCTAGAGGGTCTCAGCTGGACTCTCCAGCTGCATATACGCGCTCAAAATATTCTCGTTCCGCAGCTAGGGCAGAACCGAGCTCCAGGAGGCAGTGGCGCCCCGCACCTAGGACACCTAAGCTGGCTAGAACCGGCATGCGGAGTGGTTGCTGGGTGCGCTGGCAGCTGGGTTCCAGCGGGTGCAGCTGGATACTGTTGCTGCGGTGCGGCGTAGGGATATGGGTAGGGTGCTGGTGCGTACATCGGTTGCTGAGGTGGTGCTAGCTGCGGTGTGTATACTGGGTACTGCTGGGCTAGGGCAGCTCCAAACACCTGCATGTACTTCTGCTTAACGTCCTCCTTGAGTAGGTGTAGGTATATCTGGGTTGTCTTGAGGTCTCTGTGCCCAAGTATCCTCTGGACAGCTGTTACGTCTAGCCCCCTCCTAAGCGCCTCGGTAGCGAACGTGTGTCTAAGAATGTGCGGCCTAACCTTCCTAGGGTCTACGCCAGCTCGTTTAGCTAGGGTCTTCAGTCTCTTGTATAGGCCGCTGTAGCTGAGTGGGATAACCCTCTCGTCTGGCCCGGGGTGGCGAGTGCTGATGATCTGGCTGAGAACCGTGTAGGTGAGAGGGCCTATGAACACGATCCTCTCCTCGCCAAACTTAGCGTTCCTAACCCTTATCTCGCGCCTCTGGAGATCTATATCGCCGAAGGTTAGCGACAGTGCTTCCTCAGCCCGAAGGCCAGTCTCCAACAGAAGCGATAGAATTAGGAGGTCGAGCAAATCCCTAGAAGCCTCTATCATCCTAGAGATCTCGCTAGGCCTAAGAACCTCCGGTTCCCTCCTCCGAGGCCTCCTAACCTTAGGGAGGTCTATGTCTATGCCGCACCACTCGAAGAACCTCGATAGGAACAGCGTGTAGTAATAGAGAGTTGCTTGCCTAGCCCGCCTGCTGCCATACTTCTCTCCGCGGAAACCCTTGCGCAACCGCTCGAGCCTCCACCTAACCACATCATCCTTACTTACCTCGCACACGCTCTTCCAGCCAACGAAATCGAAGAAATCGTACAGCGCAGCACGGTAACTCTTAATAGTCTTCTCGTTCGCCCCAGCGGCCTCGAGGGCAGCTAGAAACTCTTCAACAACATGCTTAGAATCGTATCTACAAACGTCGAACCCAGCCCTACCTACGTCGATCCTCATAGCAGCTCCTGTATCCAAAAGCTAAGAATGGATGTGGTATAAAGATGCGTGGCCCGTCAGAAAGGCCAGGTCTCCTCACCGCTCAGGAGGTAGCCAAAGCACATCATCCAGTTACGTAGAGCCTAGAGAAGCCTTATAAGCCCCAAACAGCTACGGTGGTAATCGGTAGGGTGCCGGGGTCGCCTAGCCTGGCAGGGCGCCGGCCTGCTAAGCCGGTGGGGGTAAACCCCGCGCGGGTTCAAATCCCGCCCCCGGCGCCACAATCCTTTCGAGCGCTTGCCTAGCTCCATACGCTTCTACTATGTCAACCTTGTGCAGCTAGCTTGTCACGCAATAGCTATCAAGTGAGCGGGGCAGAGCCCCGGATAAAGATCGGGGCCTTGAAAGAGCTGGGGGCTCTCTGGCTATGGGCTGGGGCTAGCCGTGGGTTCTCCTCATTTATTCAAAAATCGTTTTGTGTGTTGAGGTTAGAAGTGCTTCCTTATGTGTAGGTGGCTCTTGATCTTCTCAGCCATCATCTCCTCCATGAGCTCTATCTTGCCCATGAAGTGGTAGATCGCTAGCTTGGTAGCGTCCTCGGCGAAGAACCATGCTATGCAGTAGCCCCACATGAAGGCTGCTAGCCATGGTGATATCGGTGTTATCAGGCCTAGCCCGAGCACCGCTACGACAGTAGCAGCTAGCTTAGTTACGACGGCTGTTATCAGTAGCCACTTTCCTGGGGCTATTGACCAGAACGGTCCTCTTGTTCTAGTGACGAATATTGTTAGGTGTCCAGCTACTGCTAGCTTCAGGAATATGAATGTCTGTACGACTGGCCACGGCAGCCTGAAGTAGACGACCGCTATCCACAGCGCTAGGAAGCTCTCGAGGACTCCTAGTAGGCCTAGCGCAGTTGATAGCGTGAGTATCAGCCTCATGTTCCATCTAGCGGGCCTCCTTGGGATCCTCACGTTGTCGTAGGCGATTGCTAGTATCGGTAGGTCGTTCAGCAGCGCTAGCAGGATTATCATTACCGCTGTTACTGGGTAGCGCCCGAAGACCATTATCGCGAAGGTTACGAAGAACAGCACTCTGATAGTCTCGGTGATTCTGTACACTACGTAGCTGTACATCCTCCTGAAGATCTTTCTAGCTGTCAGCAGCGCGTCCTTGATCACCGAGATTCCGGGCGCTAGCAGACAGATGTCTGCTGCAGCTCTAGCAGCGTCGGTAGCTCCAGCGACCGCTATACCTACGTCAGCCTTCTTCAGCGCTGGAGCATCGTTTACTCCGTCTCCGGTCATCGCTACGGTGTAGCCTCTCTTCTGCAGCAGGTCGACGATCATGTACTTGTGCTCTGGGAATACTTGGGCGAATCCGTCTGCCTGATCTACTAGCTCAGCGGCTCTCTCGGGTGGGAGCTTCTGTATCTCATCAATGGTGTATATCTTGTCGCCGATCCCTAGCATTCTAGCTATCTCTCTGGCTATAGCTATGTGGTCTCCCGTGATCATCTTCACTCTTATGCCCATCTCCTTGAGGGTCTTGATTGTCTCTGCAGCGTCCTCTCTCGGTGGATCTAGCAGCGGGATGAGGCCAACGTATATCCAGTTGCCGTTGCTGTCGGTCTTGGCCACACCTATCATTCTGTAGCCGTGCTGAGCGTGCTCGTCGACTATCTTCATGACTCTGTGCCAAAGCTCCTCGTCTCCCCTAACTAGCTTGAGTATCACTTGCGGAGCTCCCTTAGCTACCCAGAACCTCTCCCCGTTGGGTCCCTCGACGAGCGCTTCAGTCCTCTTCTTCACTGGGTCGAATGGATGGAACTCTATCTGCTTATACTTGGAGTACTCCTCCACCAGCCCGTACTTCTCGAGAGCCCTGAGCACTGCTAGGTCTATCGGGTCCTGATCCTCCTCTCTAGATGCTAGAGCCGCGTAGAGCAC
>JAADCV010000105.1 GCA_013154235.1 Thermoproteota archaeon
GGCGGCTATGTGTGGGGGGTGGGTTAGGCTTGGATGCATGTGCGTCGAACTAGGAGCTGAGCACCGCTATCGACATGGGGAACGCTAGGAACACGACGTTTGATAGGCTCGATAGGCATGCTATCGTGACCTCCTCTCGGCTTCTCCTAGATGATGCGATCCCTAGCGCGGCCCCAAGGAGCGTGCCCATGTGAATCGCTGGATCCCAAGGTAATCATCGCTCAATGTGCTTCATGTATCGATAGAGCGAATCGTCACGCTCACGCCAAAACTACGCTCATAACGTCTCCAAGGGTCATCGTCGAGCACTGTCTCCACCGACTGTAACATATGTACACGATGATATAAACGCTTGCGCGTGGCACCCCGAGGAGCCGCTCAACTCTATCGATGGTTACCCCACTCTGACACTCCTCAATCCTTTCACGCAACAAGGTTCAATATTCTGAACCGCGAAGGAGTTGAGGTAAGTAACCCCATGCCAAGATTTGGGGCGTAAAGAAGTTGAAAGACCGGTGGTACCTTTACCATCGGGGAAGGTACGTCGGTTCTCTCGACGCTACGACGAGAAGTTCCGCGAGTACTTGCTAAAGGACCGCGGTCTAAGCGAGGAAACTGCCCGCGACTACATGAACTGCTTGAGGGAGCTCGACGGCAAGGCGATGAACTACGACTTGATGTCTAGGGAAATACCGTGCAGCAGGTGAATGATCCTGCGTGGCTCTACCTCGATCAGTAGAGCACGTAAGTGTTCGACCCGCAGTACCGGACCTTATAAGCTACGGCAAGCCGAAGCACTTCTCTGCGGGACATAGACATTGAGCGATCTGCTGCTAGCCATCGACTACAGCAAGAGCTTCAAGTACATAGGGCTGGTAGCCGCTAGGGAGAGCGTGATCAAGAGCAACGACTTTCTCAACAGATCCTCGTGGGTCAAGCACATAGCCGACCTTCCAAAGCGCGAGAAGGTGGCGTATCTACACAGGTTCCCGAGCAGGCTAGCTAGGGTCAGGGATTACCTAGAGCGCATACTGGTCGTCTCAAGCATCGAGAGTGCCAACAGCGCGGTAACCGATCTAGCTCCAACCACCGTGCTAGTAGATGACACGCTCTATAGCCACATACACCACCCACGCAAGGTCCGAGAAAGCAGAGTGAAGGAGAGGCATAGAAGGGTGCTCGTATCCCTAGCGGACAACGTTGCTTACTACGCTTACTGGGTTCTAGAGGTCAGGAAGAGGCCGAGAGAACTGGAGAGAATACTTAAGTAGGCCTCCTCACGGCAACTCCGCGGGTCATCCCCCAGCCGGTACCGCGGAGCGCCACTCGGAGGCCCCATACTGGATCTAGCTACCGCACCTATATCTAAGTCACTGCCCTTTCCACATACCTACCGGAAGGGCGTAGGGCGATTCCGGCGATTGGGTGCTGAAGCTCTAGCTGTGGGCGGTCGATCCCCGCGGGGGTTGCTAGGGGCTTCGCGTAGAAGATCTCCTGGCAACTCCCCGCTCTTCCTGCGGAGTAGCATCGGCAAGTCGCATAGCATCTGATTGAGCTAAAGCCAACTGATTTAAAGCATATCATACTATTAGAACTAACTCATTCTATGGGTTCAAAGTACTGGAGGCGTATGCTGATGTGCAGGGCTGCTAATGGCGATGTGCACGATCAGTAAGCGATTTTGCTACTGGAAGGAGTGCGTGAAATATTTGGAATTGTTTAGTGTAGTGACCGGGATTTGAACCCAGGATCTCCGACTTGGGGCCAGAACAATATGAATGTATTCATATCGAATGATATGAAGGTGATGCAGAGATGATAATCAGCATACATAACCACAAACGCTATCACTTGATGACTGATATGAAAGATTATGGTGTCTACATGTTTGCTACTAATGTTTACTTCATCTTACCTACGTAGAGTCTCATTCTAGAACATCTCTGTGCCTATCTTCGTATACATGCTTTCCTATGTCGAGTTCTATATCCATTGCTTCGAGCTCGTTCTCAAGAGATAGCGTTTTCATCTATCTACTCGAGTATTTACTTAGGAATTCCGTTTTGAACTCTTAGGTGTATTGGATAGTAGTAAATGAGTTGTTCATTGAGCGTACTCGATGCTTAGTACGTATCAAATCCAGTATGAATCTTAAGAAGTGTTCTACAGTAACTCTCTTCAACTCTATCTTCGCTACCCCCTGTGGAAATGCTTTGGAAATGTCTTTATATATCGATGTTTTTCGTGAGGTGCATTATCGTGGCGATAGACCGTTCCATCGATATGCCTCCTCTCGTAGTGTAAGCTATAGCGTCCACTGGAGCTCCAGTAAACATCGAGAAAACTACCATCAACGAAGACAACGCGTACCTTCACTATCACTCCCGAGGCTAGCTCTACCTTAGTAACCTCACGTATGATATCCCCGTATTTCTTCAAAGCAGTCGTTGTCAGATAGTCATATATAGCCTCAAGTATATCTTCACTCAACTCTAGAACCTCAACGCTTCACTAAGCTTTCTCTTCTCCTCGAAAAGCCTCTCTAACGTTATCAGATCTTCCCACGCTGGATGCTCAGCAACTTCACCTCTACGTATACGCTCCTCTAACTCCTCAGCACTCCTAACACCGTACCTAGCTAGGATCTCGGCTATCTCTGCCTCTACAAGAGCGAGCTTGCGTCTAAGCCATACCTCCAGAGCTTCACGTTCAAGTCTTTCAGGCGAAATCCCTAGACGACGCGCTACAACCTCGATAATCCCAGCCATAGCCCTACCCATGCACAACTTCGTGTGAAACACAATAAGCTTAGTGTAAGTCCTACTAAAGGTTAGCTAAGACCATCAATCCGGTATGCATAACTGAAAACAATGTGGATAATTGTCCACGTCGTATAGAGTTCTCGAGAAACAGAGAAGGTTGTTGAGTTGGTGCGGCGGCCGGGATTTGAACCCGGGATCTCCGGCTTGGGGGGCCGGCGTCCTAGACCAGGCTAGACGACCGCCGCAGTCCGCGTGGTTTGCTGTAGCTCTCTGGGGTTATTTAGGTGTTTGTCCTTGGCTAGGGTTTTGGCTGTATTACGTGGACCCTCAGTATTGTTGTTCCTGCTACCCGCGTCACTATTCTTACTAACGTTGTTTGGTGGCAAGCCCATGGTATGTAGATGAATTTGCTTGTGTACACCACAGTTCTTACTCTCTCTGTCTTCATGCACCCCGCTATTGTTATGGTTGCGTTTAGTGGTAGTCCAAAGGGTGTTGCTGTAGCCTTTACGGCTATGTCGCTATCCACGATCCTTACTTCGAATCTAGCTGCTCTAGGCACGTTCTCGGTCTTGTACATCCTGTACACGTACGGCCTATCCCTGTAGCTGAGCTCTACCATGCAGCTGAATGCCACGTAGCTTCTCTCCTGCACTAGCTTTGATGCTATGGATACAGGTATTGCTATTTCGAGTAGCCACTTTCCGTTCTTCTCTAGCACCTTTACCTTAGCTGGATGCTTCTCGACCCAGCACCTAGCTGAGGTTATCGACGCGTTGCCGATGCCTAGCTTAACGATTGTTCTAGCTATCGATGTTCTGAAGCTAAGCATTCTTAGGTGCGGCATGTGGACTATGGACGATATTGATTGGAGTAGGGTTGAGGTTGCGATCATTATCGCTATCGATGCTAGCACTATACCCGCTAGGGGTGCTGAGGCTATTGCTAGCCATCTTCGCGGTCTAGAGGCTGTGATCGCTAGGAGAGCTATTGTGAGGAACACGGCCTCTCTAGGTATTATAGCTACGACTACCCCTAGCACGATTCTCGTCGGTGGATCTGCGAACCTGTTGTTATCGCCCTTGGTGATTACGTAGCCATCCTTTATCTCTATAACTCTATGCACCAGCCTAACTCCATCAACTTCAACGATGGCTATCTCTCCAACTCTGACCTTCTTTATCCATGGTTTAACCGCTATCACTATGTCTAGAGGCCTAAGTGTTGGGAGCATCGAGGTTCCGAACACTACGGAGGCGAAGACTGGGAGCTTCTCGCTGAAGAGAGCTATGAGCACAACCGTGACGGCTATCGTGAGTATCGTTGAACGACTGACTCGAACCAATGTATGAGCACCCCGCAGGCTGTAGCGATAGCGCTTACGAAGGCAGCGAGGAGGGAGAGCGAGCTAGCTTGCGAGTGACTGCAGCTCGTGGGGCCCGCATAGTAGATTACTCCGTAGTCCACGCTCAGCGCTGCTCGCTCCATACAGAGCCTAGCTACGGAGTGCATCACGTAGGCTACGAGCTTGAAGAGAGGCATTAGGAACACGACAAGCGCTAGCATTATCGAGCCGCTGGTCGCTAGAAGCCACAGCCTACGCAGCTTAAGGAACGCTACGTAGGTTGAGAGAGCTGTTAGGGAGAGTGTGAAGGATGTCACTGCCATGAGGTTCATGAGGTTCGCTGGTCCCCACGACGATAGATCTCCAGTAGATACGAAGCCCCTAACCATGCCCCGCACAACGCTGTTTATCGAGCAGAGGTCGGAGATCCCGAAGGTGATGAACGAGGCTACGCAGATTAGGAACCCGAAGAGCGTCACCAGCTCTAGCATGCTTGCTCGCCTAGCCATGCTCTAGACCTTTCCCGTAGCTAGACCGAGCAAGGGGTAGATAAGGGTAGGCGCACCCCTACGAAATGGATGTAGCACCGTACTACTCGATACCCTAGCACCAGCCTTGGAAGCGAGTAGCCAGTCTTATATTTCTCTCCCTCACGGAGTTCTAAGCGAAAGCCCTCGGACTAGGTGATGACGATGAAGAAGGGGCTTATCTTCGCCCTAGCAGCTGTAGCGCTCGCAGCAGCGCTCTCAGTATCGCTAGCTGGACACATCGCAGCCATATCAGCTATCATGCAGTTCTACCCAGCTGCTAACCCAGTGTACTTCGTCGCCGGCAGCAACGCCGGATCAACAGACGTCGTCGGCAAGACGATAACAGTATCGATATCTCCGAACGGAACCCAGGCTCAGGTGTCGGTAGACCTAGTCTACGGAGAGAACCAGTACCTAGACCTGCTAGAGATCAACGTAACCAACCCACCGCAGACCCTGTACATCGCGGCTGACCCGACGAGCACGATATTCAACTCTACATACATAGACCTAACCGACTCCAGGATCATAATATACAACACCACCGGCTACCCCATAGCGAACATAAGCTTCAGCCAGCTAGCAACCGGGCAACCCCTACCAACCGGAGGGATATCGGCTGACTCCATTGGTACGTACAGAATCGACATGATCGTGATCATGAAGGACGGCCTCCCGCTACCATCAACGCCCTTCACCTTGACGCTGAAGGTGTACTACACGAAGAGCAGCGAGACCCCGATAACGAGCTGAGGATCATTCTCTAACTCTCTAACTCCATAGTCTAAACCAGTCGTTTTTAACATTCGGCACAATCCGCGCTTCTATCATATCTCTAGAAAGGGGTCAGCACTTCCGGCTCTCTTCATCGCTTCTGGGCTCAAGAGACCCTCTACTCATCACCTTAAGGAATATGTGTGCGGCTGGGTTATAGCTCTAGGTGATGAGTGTAGACGCGGCTGATCCGTGATGAGGATTCCACGAGCTGATTGATTCGCGATGTTATAAGCATTCTGGAGCTCTAGCGGTTATCGAGGGTGTTGGCGGCTAGCGCAGCGCTCCTAGATAAGATAGCTGAGGAGGTCGCTTGCTACGCTCTTAATCGCTTGGGTGGAAGGGCTCGCGACATTCGACTTGCGCTTCTTAGGGTGCGGGTGAAGCCTGTATCCATGTACCTTCTGGATGGGTCTAGGCTTAGGGTTGTTGATGGGTGCATGGCTATATCCAGCTTCCTGCCTAGCGCTAGGCTGAGCGTGAAGATCCCTAGGGTGGATCTCATCGTAGCGTCTCTAGATGTGGTAGCGCTAGGCTACTCTAGGGGGAGCGGAGAAGCTGCTGAGCGCGCTCTTCGCATTGTGAGAGCTGCCGTTAGGAACGCTAGCAGCGTTAGGCTCGACGGCTTGCTCAGTAGGAGCCTTGCTAGCGAACTAGCTCTAGCACTACCCTATCTAGAGGAGCTAGGGCTCGTAACAGACCTAAGTGATCCCGCTATCGAGGCTGCGGATAGGAAGGTGAACCACGTTATCGATGAGTGCAACGAGGCTCTTCGAACCCTTATCAGCACAACGAACGCCTTCGAGGATAGTAGGGTTCGTCGCGAGCTCGAGGCTGTAGCTAGGAGAATCTCCTCGGTGCTCTCAGCCATGTGGAGCAGCTTCGTAGCACCCATAAGCATTAGGCACAGGGTCGACGTAGAGATCCCTATCGCTGTAGCAGAGAGCAGGCGCCTTGGGAGGCGTAGAGTATGTGCGTCGGTGGCTGCGAGCGGGAGGGAGCTCCTCCCAAAGCTATCTAAGGAGATCTGCAGAAGCTCGCAGCTACATCGCATCGCGCGCATCTGGGTCTCGAGCTCCACGTGCTTAAACGTGTAGACTGTTGGGGGTCGGTGGCGGCCGCGACTATCCACATCTATTTCGGGAGCGCGGGACTCCTCATCCCCCATGCAAGTTCTCGCGTTAAGCTAGTTAAGCTGTAGCGTGCTACCTTCTCTAGACCGATTCCACGCTGAGGTGCTAGCGTTGAGGGGCCAAGGCAGCGTTATCTCTGTAGCGATACTGGTGCTAGCAGCTATAATACTGGGGACCGCTTTCGTTGTTTACTTCACTACCACAACAAGTGCCTATAGATCCACAGCTGTAATCGAGCAGACCGTAGCTAAGGAGTCCCTAGACACAGTTCTAGAGCCTATCGCCACGTGGCGGAACGCCACCACGGGCTACACCTACGCCTTCATAATGGTTAGGAGGCTCGATAACACGCCCGCCACGATACTGATAATACCCTACATAGCGACGGGCTACAGCCTGAACACCACCGCTACGAGCGGCATAGTGATCAAGAGGCTTAACCCCGCTGGGGACACAGACGGAATCTTCTGCGACGAGGCTACGGACTGCATACCCCTCGTAGCTATACCCGAGCCCGCCACGAAGATACTCATAAACCCTGCTGGAAGAGGATGGATGCCGTTCTCAGCGTTATACAACGTCCAGGCGATAAACGCGTTCGTCCTTCACTACAGCGGAGGAAGCCAGATCCTGCTCCTGCAGGTACCTAGCACGACTGTCTCAACGATATACGTAGCCCTAGCTACCCAGATCGGCAATAGCGTATACGTGTATAAGGTGGTGAGCATCAATGTTGGGTAGGAAAGGCGTTTCCGAAGCCCTAGCAGCAGCCTTCGTCCTAGGATCGATAATAGTTCTGCTCCTACCGATAATGCTAGAGCTACCGAAGGTCATCTCGCCGAAGCCCGTGTCTCCTGAAGCTAAAACGCTATTCGTTCAGGCAGCTACTGGCTACGCTATGCAGAACCTAATGAATGTGTACGCAGTTCTAGTGAACTCTAGTGGCGTGCTAACGCTGAGGATAGAGATTATTCCGCGGAGCCACATGGTTATCGAGAGAGCGTTCGTGTGGAGCCCACCCTACCTAGCTAGGATCTCGACCTCGCCTCCATTACCGGTTGCGGCAGCCCCGGGAGCTACGCTAGTGATCGATGCCAACGTCACTAGGTTCGCGAAGCTGCTAGCTAGGGGTGTTGCAACTCTCCTCCTATATACTGGAAGCGGAGCGGTTATCAGGGCTCCGATTGTATCGACCTCGACGCTTCAGAGGATACTATCGTCGTATAGTGGGAGCAACACAACCCCCAGCTACGCCTACACACTGCTCACCGGCGCCCTACTATCTAGGCTCAGCAACGAGAACCTTACCCAGAGCCTATCGCAGCTGTTCTACATAGGTAACGTAACTACCCAGAACAGCCAGCTCCTCGAGGTTCCAACCCGAAGCAACCCAGGGGAAGGAATGGAGAGCAACTACCCGCTGGTGCTGCTGCTCGACCTAAAGAACGTTACTGTGTGGAGCGGCTACGTGTCGGGGTACGGGAGCGTAGTTGTCGAGCCCATGAATAGCAACATGCTGTTCGTGGGGAAGTCCAGCGATGGCAAGTACGTGATGTTCATGACTATGGTGAACTTCGGCTACAGCCCATACTACGACGTGTACCCGGAGTACATGATAGGGTACTGCACCTCCACAACATGCGACTACGTCAATCTCTACTACCTGTGCCCAGCTGGCGCGAGGATCAAGATCATGGGGTTCACGCCCGAGGAGCCACCGCTAGGAGCTTGGCTATACCCATACACCCTGAGGTGGGAGCTAGCTAACCACGTCTACGCTGAGTGCTGGGGATCCTCATGCGTTGGAACTAATCAGAGCGCCGAGTGGATCTACATAATTCCACCCACACCGGATACCGGATGGACGTACTACGGAGTGATGGACTCCTTCGCGTTCTACGGCCACGCCGACGAGGTTAGGATATACTGTAGGTATAGCCCTAGCTACACGGGAACCGAGGAGACTAGCTACGAGCCATACCTAGTGATCGGCAACTTTGGCTTCGGATACGGGCTCTGGTTCGTGACAAACGATGATGGGTTCGGATGGAACTACACGCCGAACGATGTTCTGAAGGGGTACTACTACACCTACGACCTTGAGGACGCTAGCACCAAGCCCCTCGTGCTCATATCCAAGAGCCCCGTCATAAACAACAGCGAGGTATATGCTGTGGATATAGGGCTCGTAGTGGCGTTCATGGACGACGCTGCTGACGACGCTGCTGGCACTAGCGACAACGGCCAGAGACCGATCATCACTGTGGGCCTAGTCGATGCGGATACCGGACAGATAGTATCCAATGTCTCCATACCGTTCAGCGTGCTGACGAGAGTCGAAGACACCTACCCACCTCATGTAGGCCTCTACTCAACCTCGATATTCATACCCGTACCCCCTCCATCAACCGTGGGGAGCAGGAAGTTCCTAGTGTTCGTCTCCATAAGGGACCCGTACTTCATGGACTACGGGGACTACCTAAACGATATCGACTACATAGTCGGGCTCCTATACCTAGGGGTGCTGCTCTATGGTAGGTAGAGCTAGGAGAGGCCAAGCTGAGGTGCTAGCATCGCTGCTAGTCATCCTCATAGTCGTGCTCATAGTTAGCTACCTGTGGATAACGGGCCTCCACGTATCATCCCTAAGCAACAGGTACCTTGTTTCGCGAGCCTCGTACCTCATGGCTAAGGGAGGAGAGAACCTTCTGGTATCCTCTAACTTCACCAACACGATAAGGATCATCAATGTCGGAAGCGTTGAGAGCCGCATAGAGTGGGTTATACTCAACACGAGCCGAGGAATAGAGCTAGCTAGAGCCTCCGCGTGTAGCATAGGTACAGCGAAGCTAGCCCCCGGAGAATCAACGTACGTGACCTGCAGCGCGGGGAACCCCATAGGTGTTGTCACTGCACTAGGGAACGTGTTTCTAGTAAGCCCGCAGCTCATAGTTCCTCCAGTAGCTAATAGAATCAACCTCACTCCGCTAACCGTGAACATAACTAGCGTTGCTAACCTCACGAACCTGCTATCAAGCCCAGCAATCCTATCCTCTAACTCGAGATCCGTTGAGGTAGGGATATCGAGCGGTACCTACATCAGCGGCGTAGGTATATACAACTACACTAGCGCGATAAACACCTACGTATCCATCAGCCTCAGCGCAGCCGTAGCGGTATTCATATCTAAGGATCTAGCGCATCCAGGAACCTACAACATACTGATACTCGGCATTGGTGCACCCTTCGCTAACCAGGTATCCATAGGTGGAGAGAACTATAACCTTAGCTACATCACGAGGGGGTACTACAGCTATAGAGTATACGCTTATAGAGTGATACTTCAGGGGTTTAGCGGGCAGATAAGCGGGTTCGTAAACTCCCTCACTCCAGGCGTCTACGTAACGCCGCTAACTACGCCAAGCTACCTGATACCTATAGCCTACACATTCAGCGGTGTTGGTGCACCTCTGCAGCTGCAGGGGCATGTTGATAGCATTCAGGTATATGCATATACGTCTGACCAGATAGGAAGTCACTACACTGGATACGCGCCCTTTATACTCGTAGGCGATCTCGACGGCGATGGCTATAGCGATATAGTTCTGGATACGTGGACCCTCAGCGTTGGCGGCTCTAGCTCGATAGACGATGCTTACGATCCTAGCCACGATCTTCTGGTGAAAACCCTTCAGCCGCTAACGATCGTGTTTCGCAGCGCGGCAATCAATGCTAGTAGGTACAGCGGTGTGATACTCGCCCTAAAGCTGTGGTTCTGGGACGACTCTATAGATGGCCCTCTCGAGATACCTAACGACGTCATAGTTAGGCTCGGGCTAGTCGAGGTGACTCCCTCTGGAACAAAGTGGATCGTCTGGAAGGATTTCGCGTATAACGAGCTTGTTAGGTATAGGTCTGTAGCAGAGCTCTCTACATCACCACCAGAGTACCTCTTCGGATACACACCGCTGGTTCAGGAGGTCTACTTCGTGATACCCCCACAGTACAGAGCTAACGGAACAGTGCTCTATCCAGCAGTAGAGGTTCAGGATCCCTACGGGTTAACGGTCTCCGGATACAACTACGAGGCTGACTCCGACATTGTTGTAGACATCGGGTACGTAGGCATGTCTCTCGTGGGGTGATAACATGAGGAGAGGGATCTCAACCATACTATTCGCAACGATAGTGATGAGCGTTGTAGTAGCGGTAGGATTCCTGCTGCTATTCGAGAGCTTCGCAATGGGCCAGGGGCTTTCGAGAGCTGCGTCCAAGTTCCTCAGTTACGAGGTTGGGTACTCTATCCAGAGACTGAGCCTACTGCCTGTAACCAACGGTGTCGTGGTGGTGAACTGCGGAGCCTCTGTAGCTAAGCTCAGCTACGTAGTGTATCGCTGTAGCGATCGCGAACCCTACCTAGTCAAGATCGTTAACCAGAGCGTTGAGCCCGGGAAGAGCGTTAGCGTATACCTAGGGTGTAAACCAGTAGCGGTATCGGTAGTGACGTCTAGTGGAAGAGTCTTCAGGAGGATACTCAACGTCACCGTCGTTAAGAACATCGTGGGCACGCTGCAGATAAGGACGTTTACGCTCTACGGAATATCTAATCCACAGCAGCTCACGAAGCTATTCATAGTTAACAACCCAGAGCTTCTAGCGATACCGAACGCCTCGCAGGTAAGGTTGCTGCAGGGAGTCTCAACAGTATTCATCAGCGGGCACTACGCTCCAGGAAAAGCGAAGAGGCCTCTGGTAACATCGCCAAACACTTGGTTCTACAACGTATTCCTAAACACCGTAACCCCCGAGCTAAGCCCGGGACCAGCGAGCTTCGGGATAGTTCTCATAGGTTACGACCCCTCGTACCTAGAGGATCTCGCTAAGGGGATCAAGACAAGCCCTAGGTACTTCATAATGATCATAGGAGCTGGGAAGACGCCCGTGCTACACGTGGAGAACGCGACTGTCGACACATACCTACCTTATGCGAGCGGCACCTACTCTCCCGGTAAGTGGGGCAGGTGGAGGATCAAGATATGGAACTTCAGCGGAACCATAACGATCTACCAGAACGGCGTGCCAGTAGCCTCGACGAACCCTGATATCTCGAGGAGGAGCGTTTTAGGAATATGGTACTACGGGTATGAGATAGGGGCTCAATTATACCTAGTTGGAAGAGCGTCTAAGGTAATGTACTACTTCCCAGCGCACGGAGGGGGGCCGCCGTGGAGCCTGCAGACCACCTACGACCCATACCTAGCGATAGCGGACATAGACGGCGATCACATACCTGATGTTGTGTTCATAGACGAGGACGTTGGGTACGCAAGCCTCTACGGATTCGACGACAACACTACGATCGACGGCCGGACAGTCGAGTACCTAGACTACACAGCAACGCCGCTAATCCTGACACTCAACCTCAGCAAGGTGACAGGGCTCAGCAACGGAGGCATACCCGGATCTAAATACTCCCTAGTGTACCTCTACCTAACGCTCTTCTTCCACGACGACTCGTGGCCAGATAGCCTCCAGTTCGAGGACAACGACCTTACGCTCCCAGTGTTTCAGGTAATCCTCAACGACTCTAGCGGGAACTCCAGAGTCGTGTACTCGATCGATTACCAGACCATAGCTAACTACCACCGAACGCTGATACAGAACCTGTCCTCGGGACAGAAGTACTTCACGAAGGTTAGCGTCGTAGTACCGATACCACTTCCAGACCCGAGCAAGACCTACTGGATCTCTATAGAGTTCCTAGACCTCTACAACGTGACCATAGACTGGCCCTATATAGAGAACGACGTTGACTTCACCATAGGGTTCGAGACTATAGGCGTAGTCCTAATACCTAGAGCTAGCTAGGGCGAAATGATAAACATGTTTGAACAGTTTTTACCCTTGGTCTAGAACG
>JAADCV010000007.1 GCA_013154235.1 Thermoproteota archaeon
CAAAACACGCCTTGCTTTAACCAACAACCAGTTCATATATGAGTATTCTTCTCTTTAGCTATCTTTATGCGGCATGCAGCTTCTTGCCACCGCTCTCAGTATCTCTTAAATCTTTCGGTTGATGGTGAAGTCACCATAGCCATCGATGGTGCTTCATGGGCTCTCTCCATGGCTCATGGTAACCACTTGGCAAGTAGCTAAATGACCTGATGAGACCTTGGCCCCCCAAGGTCTCAAGATAATCAGATGTTCATGGTGTGAAGCTAGCTTTTGAATCTTGATGCACCAAATCAACTTATATACGAGGAACACAATCAAGGAGTTTGGAAGGTAGCACCATGAAGCAGAATCCCATTAATGGAATTGAAAGCAACATCTTCATAGGTGATCTACTGGATCCATGGCGATACCCGAATCCCATTAATGGAATTGAAAGCAGCACCTCCACCTCCTCCTCTACCGCCCCCTCCTCTTCGACCTCCTGAATCCCATTAATGGAATTGAAAGCCACATGAACCTCATTACTCTGTGCCAATCAAGCGTTCTATCGAGGAATCCCATTAATGGAATTGAAAGCTTCGCTAGCTCGCGCTCGAACATCCTGAACAGCTCTCTGCACTCGGAATCCCATTAATGGAATTGAAAGTTTACCTCTACTGCCGTGATCGTTACGTACACGTTGTACGATGTTGGGGAATCCCATTAATGGAATTGAAAGGGTACCTTAGCCAAATCATTCTCGTATTTCTCCGAGCAATACATCTCTAGAATCCCATTAATGGAATTGAAAGCGCTACACAGATAGGGTGGGCATACTTGTATGGTGCAGGGAATCCCATTAATGGAATTGAAAGGCTTGAACACTAGCATCGTTAGCTGGGTAGAGACGAACTACTATGAATCCCATTAATGGAATTGAAAGCAAGGCGATTTCTAATGGAATTTCCAAATCAGCCATTATTGAGAGGGAATCCCATTAATGGAATTGAAAGTTTTCCGTTGAGAATCATTGACCTCGCCTTCTCGATCACGGCATAGGAATCCCATTAATGGAATTGAAAGTCACTATCCACTTCAGAGGCTTACCTGGATTGCGATGGGGGAATCCCATTAATGGAATTGAAAGCTGCTATCGGCGAGGTTCAGAGACTACTTACCGTGCGCGTGCAGGAATCCCATTAATGGAATTGAAAGGTCCAGCAGCCTTAGCGCATCAGTAATGTTGTTTTTGACCATGTCTAGGAATCCCATTAATGGAATTGAAAGTTTGTTTCGGTATTTCTGGATCATGAACAATAATATAGTTGTTAGAATCCCATTAATGGAATTGAAAGCGGATCGCCTAGAAGGTGCTTGGCGTCTGGATACGGAATTATGAATCCCATTAATGGAATTGAAAGGTTATCTCGTCTAGGATAGCAGGGTCAGCACCGTGAGGAATCCCATTAATGGAATTGAAAGCTGAACATTGTGATCGATAACGTTGTGGATGAGGTTAGGAGGAGAATCCCATTAATGGAATTGAAAGGCGCTCACCCTACATCCCCTCCGCGAAGCTCCTTCATCTTGTTGGAATCCCATTAATGGAATTGAAAGTATCAATAGCCACAATGAGCTATCTACCTCTGATTGAACTGAATCCCATTAATGGAATTGAAAGCTATCAATGAATTCTACTGCGTCTCTAGGCTCGATTATATGATGAATCCCATTAATGGAATTGAAAGACAGCCACGACATGAGGATATGGAGCAAAAGAGCTAGAGGAATCCCATTAATGGAATTGAAAGTGCTAGTAAGCCGGTTAGCGAAAATGAGGTTCCGGAGGTGAATCCCATTAATGGAATTGAAAGCTTTGGGATCTGTGAAGGGGTCATCAACATTGATCTCGACTAGAATCCCATTAATGGAATTGAAAGAATGCGATTTGGGAGCTACGCGAAAATCAGACATTTGATGGGGGAATCCCATTAATGGAATTGAAAGTAAATGATTGGTCATCTGTAAAGCACCGCCGCGAGAACCGTGATGATTACTGTAAGTGCGCTGAGTATAATTGTCAGTATCACATGCCGCATCTCTCTATTCATCTCCTGCTCAACTCTATCAAGCCTATTCTCAACACTTTTAATATCTTGCCTAAGCTCCTCCTGACCACGCTCAAGACGCTCCTCAACCTCCGCAACTGTTCTCTGAAGTCCTAGGGATTCCGAAGTAAATAGCGTGTAGGCGTAGAGATCAACGTTGCGTTCTAGATCGATTAGCGGAACGCTGCTACCATCGATGTTTCCTCTATTCGTAGCATCATCAGTTGTCGTAGAATCAATGTGCTTATTGTGATCGCTGCTCATGTGCATCCCCAGAAGGCATTGCGGTTAAGGATCTAAATCTATTCTTGGAATTAGCTCGATGGGGTCTCTCCTTCGGTGACCTCATTGTTGCTCGATTGCTACGAGAGTTGTTGATCTTTGCAAGCCTCTGTGATGTGCTTAGTGATCTTTAAAACCTTTGCCGGAGGTATTTCAGTGTTTTCGTTATAGTGGGGCTACTCTGTCTTGGGTATGGATATGGGATTGAGTTTCGCAGTAGCTCTCATAGGTTGGTGAATTATCGATGAAGAGTTGTGCACTCTATCGATGGTGTGCACTACTCCCTGAACGGTGTTTTGAACTTGTTAGGTTCTAGGCTCTGTGGCTGGTCTTTACCCTGCTCTGGCTTTGTGTAGCTATGGGTGTGAGTGGGTGAGCGGTGAGTACCCGGATCTGTTGAGGAGGCGTGCTCTCAGCGCTTTGAGGTGGGCTAGGAGGGCGTTTGACGAGGGTGATTACGATACTGCTGTGCGTGAGGCGGAGTACGCTGCTCAGCTATATGTCAAGTCGTTGCTGTACCGCGTGGCGGGGGAGGAGGTTAGGGGTCACGATATTCGCGAGCTGCTAGGGGTGCTCATCTCGGCGCTTATGGAAGCTGGGCTAGAGGAAGAGGCTAGGGTTCTCGTGGACTATGTTAGGAGGCGGAGGCGGGAGCTAGCGTGGTTATCGGAAGCCCATACGAGGGCTGTCTACGGCCCTATCGAGTACGGTAGGAGGGAGGCAGAGCTGCTGCTGAGGATAGCTGAGGACGTGGTGAGCACCGCCATGAAGCTCGAAGCGAAGATCTTTGGCGAGGAGCGCGAGCTAGAGCGAGAATGAGCAACGCTTCACCCCAGCTCTACGACCCTACCCCTACGCACGTACTTCCGCAAGCCCTCGACACTCACGATGTGCAGGTCTATGGGTGCGTAGAGCGGTAGCCCAAGCTTCTCAGCCTCCTCCCAAATCCTTGCACGTAGCTCAGCAGCCTCCTCAAAGCCGAGCTCCCTAGGCAGAACAACAACCACATCTATATCGCTCAGCACCGTTAACCTACCCTCAGCAGCACCACCAACAAGATAAACACGAGCCTCAGGCTCAACCCTCTTCACAGCCTCAACAACAACCTCGACAAACCTCCTCCACTCCCTCAAAACCCTCAACCTGCTAAACAAGAGCGCATCCCAAAGCACAGTGATATTCACACCGCTTAAGACCTTGTCCAGCACCCAGCACTAATCACGAATCATAGACTAGGTCTACTAACTACATAGATGCATAGACCTCTAAGCTCTATACTAAATCGATCCGCGGGTAAGCCACGCACTGCGAACCATCTTTACCTCGACCTGAAAGAAACGTTTATCGAGCCAAGCAATCTATCCATTGCCTTCACGCACTAGCCTCCCCTCTCGAAGGGAGTTTTAGACTCGAGCATACACCATGACGAGTCTACTGTTCTCAGCGAAGCCGAAGCGATAGCCCTAGCTAACTCCCTGCGCAACCCTCTCAACTCAACGATGGTTTCCGCAGGTGTATCGCTATGTCTACTCTATACGCGATTCACGTGTATTCCTTCTTAGCAGTTGCTAAAATGTTTAGGTCAATGAAAGGCTTTCTGTTGAGCTAATGCCGAGATAGATTTAGGTCCCTAAGCACGATGTTTTCGGGGCTGTGTATGGGTGGTCACGATAAGCGTGTGGATTCTGTGGATGATGCTGAGGATAGCGTGCCGTTGCTAGATCATGAGCGCGGCGATGATATCTACAACCGTATATCGATAGAATCCGAATCCCTAGGTCTTTGGAGAACGGTCGAGGAGATTGAGCGCGGTCAGGAGGAGCTTGGGATTGGGCTTAGGCAGCAGATTAGCGAGATCAAGAAGGAGATAGAGTCGCTTAAGCGTAGCAAGCTAGCAATGCTTCAGGACGTTATGACTGTGGCAGCGCTCCTAATATCTACAGTATCGCTGTTGTTAGCCGCGATAATGCTGTTGCTGCGTGTGTTAGCGCATGGCTAGGGGAATTGATGGGGTTTGTTTAGGGTTAATGAGGTTTGTAAGCTTGTTTTTGTGTGGGTGTGTGTTTGGGTTGTGTGTCTATTTTTGATGTTGAGAGGGCTGTTATGAGGGTTGCTCTGGAGGTTGCTTGGTATTTGAAGGGTGATGCTGGTATTGGTTGGCTTGATGAGGCTGGTGAGGGCGATATCGTTATTCCTATTGTTCTTGTTAGGGGTGGTGATAGCGATAGCGTGGTTGTTGTTCGTGGTAGGAGGTTTGTTGTTCCGAGGGAGGCTGGCAAGATGGTTCTCCTCGTTGGTTCCTACTCTCGTTTGAGTGATGCAGAGGCTGTTGACATGATTGGTAGCTATGATGATGAGCACTACTGGTGGAGCGCTGCTATGAGCTCCGGATTCATGGTTGTTAGGAGGAGCGATATTAGGTGCAGTGATGGTGATAGGCTTCTGTGCGCCATCATAAGGGTTGGTAAGGGTTTGGGTAGCTCTAGGTGTTGAATCGACGCGCTCTTTTTCCAAGCTCATCTCTTCATCGTGGTCCGAGGGTATTTTACGCTGATTAGCTCTGTAGCTTAGGTGGGCGCTCGGCGGGGCCCCGCGGATATCCCGCCGAATGCGGGTAGGTGATGCGGGTGCCCGATGGGCGCCCGACACCCTCATCTCGGCTTATATCGCTTCTCTGCACATGTTCTCTATAGTGATGAGTGGCCCGCTCTGATTGGTGAGGAGGCTTAGAAGGGCTGATGCCTATGTCGAGCTGCGGTGCTTCGGTTGATAGGGTTGTAGAGGTTTTGAGGAGGGTCTACGATCCTGAGCTAGGTATAAGCGTCTACGATCTTGGGCTCGTGTACGAGATTAGAGTTGAGGGCAGCAAGATATTCGTTGAGCTTGGTGTTACCTCGCCCTTCTGCCCGCTGGCTCACGTTCTCCCGGTTCAGGTTGAGAGGGAGCTTAGGAGGGAGTTTCCGGGTTGCGAGGTTGAGGTTAGGCTTAATCTCGAGAGGGTTTGGAGTCCGGAGAGGATGACTGAGGAGGGTAGGAGGAGGTTTAGGGAGCTCTTTGGCTACGACCCGGTTGAGGGGAGGCGCTAAGGGCTTAATTCCGTGGTTTCTCTGTGGTTCTCGGTCGATTCTATGTCTGGGGAGTATGTGCTTGTTGTGGATCAGGGGACTACGGGCACTAGAGCTGTTCTCGTAGATTCTAGCGGTGCTCCTCTAGAGCGTAGCTGGAGCTACGTTGAGCATAGGCAGATATACCCCAAACCGGGGTGGGTTGAGCACGATCCTGAGGAGATATGGAGCTGCGTGAAGCTAGTGGTTAGGGAGTGCATCGAGCGCAGCGGCGTGGATCCTAGGAAGATCGTTGCTATGGCTGTAACTAACCAGAGGGAGACGATCGTTGCGTGGGATCCTAGGAGCGGTAGGCCGCTGTACAACGCTATCGTTTGGCAGTGCAGGAGGAGCGCGCCCCTACTCGAGAGGGTTAGGAGCTTCGAGAAGCTTGTTAGGGAGAGGACTGGGCTCGTCCTAGACCCGTACTTCTCTGCATCCAAGATATGGTGGTTGCTCGAGAACGTTGAGGGGCTTAGGCAGCGGGCTGAGCGCGGAGAAGCGGTTTTCGGAACGATCGATTCGTGGATCGTGTGGAGAGCTACGAGAGGCTCGAGAGATGTCGAGACTCCGGAGATGGGTGGAGCGTTCGTAACTGACTACAGCAACGCCTCGAGAACCATGCTATTCGATATACGGAGGCTTGACTGGAGCGACGACCTCCTAGAGATCTTCGGCAGGATCCCTAGGCACAGCCTCCCCCTACCCATGCCCTCAGCGCACTGCTACGGCTATCTAGGGCCCGAGATGGAGAGAGTCGTGGGGGCCTCCATACCTATATGCGCAGCTGTTGGAGATCAGCAGGCAGCTCTCTTCGGCCAAGCGTGCTTCTCGAGGGGGTTGGCGAAGGCTACGCTAGGCACTGGAACCTTCGTCTTGATGAGCACGGGTAGCGACATCGTGCTATCTAGAAGCGGGTTGCTAACCACCGTGTTCTACAGCTTGGAGAGGAAGAGGGCTAGCTACGCGCTCGAGGGAAGCATATTCGCTACTGGAGCAGTTATCAAGTGGCTTATCGAGGGTCTAGGAATCGTTTCGAGGCCCGAGGAGGTTGACGAGCTAGCGGCATCGGTTAGGGATAGCGAGGGCGTGTACCTAGTCCCAGCTCTAACGGGGTTGGGAGCTCCTTACTGGGATCCCTACGCGCGAGGGCTAATCATAGGGATAACGAGGAGCAGCACTAGAGCCCATGTAGTTAGGGCTGCTCTAGAGAGCGCGGCGTTCATGGTTAGGGACGTGCTCGAGGCCATGGCTAGGGACGCGGGTTGTGGAATCGAGGAGCTGAGGATCGATGGAGGTGCCGCTAGGAGCAGGGTTCTGCCGAAGCTAGTAGCTGACCTAGCTGGGGTTAGAGTAGTTAAGCCTAGGTTCCTAGAGACCACGTCTCTCGGAGCTGCCTACCTAGCTGGGATAGCAGCTGGGATCTGGAGAGGGGTTAGCGAGATCGAGAAGCTGTGGAGAGCTAGCGAAGTGATCGAGCCCAGCATGAGCGAGGAGGAGCGTAGAGCTAGATACGAAGCGTGGAGAGAAGCCGTTAGGAGATGCATGGGTTGGGCAAGGGCAACACCGTGGATCTCCTAGGTGGCTAAGCCTTGGGAAGGCTGCGCGTAGCCATAGTTGGCGCTGGGATCGTTGGGTGCGCCATAGCTAGGGAGCTCTCTAGGTACGAGAACCTAGATGTTGTCGTGATCGAGAGGGAGCCAGACGTTGGCTGGGGAGCCACAAAGGCTAACACCGGCATAGTGCACCCAGGACACGAGGAGGACCCGGATCAGCACCCACTCAGAGCAAGGCTATGCGTTGAGGGCAATAGGCTGTGGAGAGAGTGGGCTCGAGAGCTAGACATACCCATCAAGTTCCCCGGAGAGCTAATGCTGTTCTTCAGCGAGGAGGAGAGGAAGAGGGCCCAGAGATTCGTTGAGCTAGCTAAGAGGAACGGCGTTCCCGAGGTGAGGATAGTTGATGGTGAGGAGCTCCGAGTCCTAGAGCCAGCCGCATCGCCTAGAGCCATAGGAGCTGTGTGGGCCCCAACGGCAGGAGTCGTGAACCCTATCCAGGCAGCTATAGCGATGATCGAGAACGCTGTTGATAACGGGGCTAGGCTCCTAGTCGAGACCGAGGTGAAGAGAGTTAGGGTCGAGAGCGGTAAGGTTGTAGGTGTGGAGACTAGCCGTGGATTCATAGAGGCAGACATAGTTATCAACGCTGCTGGGATAAACGCTGACGAGATCTCGGCGAGCGCAGGGATAGACACCTTCAGGATATGGCCTAGGAAGGGCCAGTACGTAGTCTTCGACAGGCTTGCGCAGCCCAAGCCCACGAGAGTTCTCCACACGGTACCAACACCGATCACGAAGGGGGTCTACGCAGTTACTACTACTGAGGGCAACCTGATGATAGGGCCTACGGCTGAGGACCTTCCACCAGATAGGAAGCGGGACACGTCGACAACTAGAGAAGGGGTGGAGTACGTGCTTAGGGAGGGCAGCAAGCTCCTAGAGCGCATACCGCCGAGGAGGCTAGTGATCAAGACGTTCGCTGGGCTAAGGCCAGAGCCTACGACGAGAGACTTCGTTGTAGAGGCTTACCAAAAGCCCTGGGGACTCATCAACGCTGCCGGCACTAGATCCCCGGGGCTCACGGCTGCTCCAGCCATAGCTAAGCTCGTCGCTAAGCTCATAGCTGAGGAGCTGGGGGTTGAGCTAGTCGAGAAGAGGGGTTGGAGAAGGTTTAGGAGGGGGATCGAGAGGGTTAGGGACGCTCCATGGCCAAAGCTAGTCGAGCTAGTTAAGAGGGACCCGATGTATGGCTGGATCATTTGCAGAGACGAGATGGTTTCAGCAGCTGAGGTTATCGAGGCTGTTAAGAGGATTCAGAGGATCGGTGCTCGAGTAACTCTAGATGGCGTGAGGTTCCGAACGTGGCTAGGCATGGGTAGGTGCCAGGGATCTTTCTGTAGGGTGGCTACAGCCATGCTGCTCAGCAAGGTGCTGGGGGTCAAGCCCTTCGAGATAACGCTTCGGGGCAAGGGATCTGAGTACGCTGTTGGCGACGTAAAGGCTCTCTGGAGGGAGAGGCTTGGTGAGCGCCGCACCTGAACGCATCGATGTTGATGTGCTCGTCATAGGTGGGGGGCCAGCTGGGCTAGCTGCAGCAGCTAGGTGCGCTAAGCTAGGCCTGAGCACGATGATCGTAGAGGTTGGGGATAGGCTAGGGGGCATACCTCTCCAGTGTGTCCACCCAGGCTTCGGCATCCACTACTTTGGTGAGGATCTGACGGGTACGGAGTTCATCGAGAGGCTGATAGATAGAGTCGAGGAGCTTGGAGTGCCCTACCTCACGAGAGCCTACGTGACCGAGCTGATCTACCTAGATGTGGATAGGAAGCTGGCTAGGGTCCTAGCCCCCGGGAGAGCTATAGAGATAGAGGCTAAGGCGATTATCTACGCGGCTGGCGCTAGGGAGAGGCACGTCTACGAGATCAACATCGTTGGCGATAGGCCCTCGGGGATCTACACTGCTGGAGAGGCCCAGGCAATGATGGATCTCTACGGCTTGATGCCAGGCAGGAAGGTGCTCATAGTTGGCTCGGGAGACGTGGGGCTGATAATGGCTAGGAGGTTCGCGCTAGAGGGAGCTGAAGTCGTTGGAGTAGTCGAGATCATGCCGTGGCCCGGCGGCTTAACTAGGAACGTTGTTCAGTGCCTACAGGACTTCGGCATACCCCTACTGCTCAGCCACGCGGTCATAGCTGTGAAGGGCAGGGAGAGGGTTGAGGCAGCTATCGTCGCCGAGGTAGATAAGAACCTGAAACCCGTTCCCGGAACCGAGCGCGAGATACCCTGCGACACCATAGTTATCGCGGCTGGGCTCGTGCCAAACACTGAGCTTCTCGAGAGGCTGGGAGTAGCTATGGATCCAGCTACGGCTGGGCCGAGAGTCAACGAGCTTCTAGAGACGAGCGTTCCAGGAGTGTTTGCAGCTGGAAACGCTCTCGCGATAAACGACCTTGTCGACAACGTTGCTGAGCAGGGGGAGCTCGCTGCTGAGGGAGCCAGGATATTCATCGAGAACAGTGGTATACCCACAGCTAGGTGGATACCTGTAGCGAGGGGTAAGGGCATTAGGCTAGTCGTGCCTCAGCTAGTGAGTGGCGAGAGGAGGGTCAAGCTCCTAGCCCGGGTCTCGAAACCGTTCAGGAGGGCTTGCGTAGAGATTAGGGAGCTAGGGATACGAACCTGCAGACCTAGGCTCATGCCGGCGGAGATGGTTAGCATAGAGATCAGCCCTGGGTCCATACCTAGAGACGTCGAGAAGCTCACGCTAGAGGTGGTTGAGCATGGGTAGAGAGGTTAAGAGGATCACGTGCATCGTCTGCCCAAACGGTTGCGAGATAGAGGTTGTTCTAGAGAGCGGTAGGGTCGTCGAGGTTAGGGGCGCTGGGTGTAGGAGGGGTGTGGAGTACGCTATCGAGGAAGCTACGAGCCCTAAGCGCATCGTTATGAGCGTGGTCAAGTGCATCGATGGGGATCTGCCGACGGTCTCAGTGAAGACCTCTAGGCCAGTGCCCAAGGAGAGGATATGGGACGTTATGAAGGTGCTTAGCGAGGTAGAGGCTAGAGCCCCGGTAGAGGTTGGGCAGGTTCTGGTTAGGAACGTGCTCGGGCTAGGGATAGACGTAGTTGCTACGAGGAGGTGTAGGAAAGTCTCGTGAGAGAGGCAAAGGGTTAAATCCGTGCTCTATCCTCAGCGGTGGGGGCGTAGATGGGTAGGCCCGACCTAGACGTGTTCTTCTTTCCGCAGTCAGTAGCTATTGTAGGAGCCTCTAGGGAGCCCACGAAGGTTGGGTACCAGATACTGTACAACATGAAGATGAGGTACAGGGGTAGGCTCTACCCCGTCAACCCCAAGGCCACGGAGATACTGGGGCTCAGATGCTACCCAAGCGTATCAGCTATACCCGACACCGTGGACCTCGCGGTCATAGCGGTGCCAGCGCCAAAGGTTCCAGACGTAGTCGATGACTGTGGCAAGAAGGGGGTTAAGGGAGTTATAGTGATTAGCGCTGGGTTCAAGGAGGTTGGCAACGTGGAGCTAGAGAGGAAGCTCGTTGAGGTAGCTAGGAAGCACGGCATTAGGGTCATAGGCCCGAACTGCGTAGGGGTCTACGTACCCAAGAGCGGAATGAACACGACATTCCTCAACCCGCAGCGCATGGGCTTCCCAGAGCACGGCCACATAGCCTTCATCTCCCAGAGCGGTGCCTTCGGAGTAGCTGTGCTCGACTGGGCAGCCATGAGGGGGCTCGGTCTAAGCAAGTTCGTTAGCCTAGGGAACAAGGCTGACGTCGATGAGTCTGAGCTCCTAGACTACCTAGTAGAGGATCCAGACACTAGAGTCATAACGATGTATATAGAGGGGGTCGAGCCGGGGAAGGGCAGGCAGTTCATGGAGGCGCTGAAGAGGACTACGCCTAGGAAGCCCGTGGTGGTGCTGAAGAGCGGGAGGAGCGAGGCTGGAGCTAGAGCAATCGCTAGCCACACCGGTAGCCTAGCGGGAGCCGATAGGGTCTACGACGCTGTGTTCAAGCAGACCGGAGTCATAAGGGCCATGGGCATGGAGGAGCTGTTCGACGTAGCTGTAGCCCTATCCCTACAGCCACCAGCTAAAGGAAGGAGAGTAGCCATCCTAACCGTCGGAGGAGGCTCCGGAGTTATGGCTACAGACGCGTGCTGCGACCTAGGGCTCGAGGTACCTAGGCTAAGCGACGCTACCGTAGAGAAGCTCAGGAAGGTGCTACTACCTATAGCAAGCCCATACAACCCGGTCGACGTCTCTGGATCAGCTAGAGACGAGCACCTAACAGAATCCGTAGAGATACTGATGAAGAGCGGCGAGATCGATGCAATCATATGGATACCGTACTTCATGGTTCCAGGAATAAGCGAGCAGATCGTCGAGAAGTTCGTCGAGAGAGTGAAGAAGGTGAACAGAGAGCTCGACACACCGATACCGATAGTCGGAGCCGCTACCGGAGGAGACTACACATGGAAGCTAGCAGCAAAGGCAGAGAAGATGGGCATACCAATGTACCTATCAGTCGAGAGAGCAGCGAAAGCCATATGGGCACTAGCGAAGTACGGCGAGTGGCTAAAGAAGAGAGGAACCTTCGAGCAATACGTAGAGAGCTTCAGGAAGCTCATAGGTTACTGAAAGCATCTCCTCAAATATTTAACATTTCCTTAAATTCGCTTACGGCTATTCTATGTCTTAATATGGTTAATGTGCATCGATAGAGCATCTAAAACATATTTACGTTGCATTATAGAGCGCCAATCATACCTCTGCTATCTGCCCTTACATAGAATCATATGCTCCGTTAACTGC